>JAUXDD010000201.1 GCA_030618465.1 Desulfobacteraceae bacterium | reverse complement strand
CAATTTCTGCGTCAGGCTCAAATTTTAATCCTCGAAATATTAAATATATTACTCCGGTTAAAATTTTCGCCTTCCTTGAAATTGAACAAACTATCTCATTTCTGGATGGACACTAAATATCGATGTAAATTAATCGCTTGACAAAAAATTAAAAGGGGGTATGTAATACTTTTTTATTATTAGAATATTGTGCAAACATAAATATATTTAAAATAAATCAGCCGGTTAATTATTTAGGTAAGCCATACCTACCGTTGATTAAGACATCTGGTTCTTTGATTTAATATGACTGACAACTTAAACACCACTAAAAACCCGGACAGCACAGGACCAAGTCCCTCTCCGCCCGGACGGATTAAAATAATCCAGGCCTTTAAATCACTTCTGAAAAAAAAAGATTTTGATGCCATCACCTGGGCGGAAATTGCCAAAACCGCCGGTGTAAATGAGGGATTGATTTATAAATATTTTAACAACAGCAGGAATCTGCTTCACCAGGTTCTTGCCGAATATTTAAAACAGTATCTTACGGAAATTGAATTTGCCTTAAAAGGCATTAACGGCGCATTAAACAAACTGAGAAAGTTTATCTGGTTCCAGATTAATTCGGCAAACAGGGAACGGGTTTTTGCCAGGATCTATATCCTGGAAGTTCGAACGTATTCGGGGTATTTCCAGAGTGAAACCTATAAGTTAACTCAGGAATACGATAAAGTTCTGCTGGAGATATTAGATGAAGGTATAAAAAACGGTGAAATCAGAGATGATGTGTTAATTGCACATATGCGTATGACTATTTTCGGAGCCATCGAGCATATTTGTCTTCCTTCAATAATTTTTAACCGGGAAATGTCACCGGATGACTTTACGGAAGATTTATGTAAAATACTGTTTTCAGGATTAGGAAAAAGTAACTAAATATTTCGAGGATTAAAATTTGAGCCTGACGCAGAAATTGGACAAAATAGCCATTTCTGGATAGACACTAACTAAGAACCAGGGGTGCAGGCATGCCGAATCGTACAACCACATACAAAAAAGAAAACAATATCGCTGTTATCACAGTAGATTCAGCAGACGGCAACAGAGACATACTGGATTCTTTATCCGGTGAGCTTACCGTACTCTGCGATGAAATTAATGCGGACAGGGATATCCGGACAATTGTACTTGCCGGGGTCGGGGATCAGCCTTTTTCAATGGGAAACGCGCTGAATATGAAAAGCACTCCGAATAATGTCCCCGAAAAAAAATACGCGACTGTTGCCGATCCTATTGCGAATCTTGATCAGCCGGTTATTGCCGCAATTTCCGGTGATGCAGTAGGCCCCGGGCTGGAAATGGCTTTGGCCTGTGATGTCAGACTGGCTGGAGATACATCTCGATTCGGACTGCCCCATTTAAAAAATGGGTTTATTCCGTGGGATGGTGGAACGCAACGTCTGCCCAGGATAGTGGGGAAGTCGAAAGCCCTGGAAATGATCCTGACCGGAGAAATGCTCAACGCCAGAGAGGCATTCCAGGCCGGCCTTGTCAGCAAAGTTGTCCCGCCCGGAAACCTTATGGATGAAGCACTGGAAATAGCCCGCAAAATGGCATCAAAGGGTCCGATTGCCCTGAGATATGCAAAAGAAGCCGTAAATAAAGGAATGGACCTGACGATCGAACAGGGATTGCGCCTGGAGGCCGACCTTTACTTTCTGCTGCATACAACCAGTGACCGGACGGAAGGGATAAAGGCATTCCTTGCAAAAAGGCCCGGCCAGTTTGAGGGGAAATAATAAATACTCAAGTTTTCGGATATAAACATCAGGAGATTCAATGAGCGGATTTGAAGTACTGATTTTTGAAAACAGGGATGGGATAGGCCATGTGACCCTGAATCGGCCCAAGGCATTGAATTCTTATAATCTCCAGATGAGAAACGAACTGTACCAGGTTCTTTCCGCAATTAAGGAAGACCGCGAAATTAAGGCTGTTATTTTTAAAGGCGCTGGTAAAAAGGCATTCTGCGCAGGAGCTGACCTAAGTGAATTTCTTTCAGCACCGTCACCTGTTATTGCCAGGGATGTTCGCTTTGAGCGGGATGTCTGGGGGCTTTTTTTAAGTATCGAACAACCCTTAATTGCAGCACTCCACGGTTATGTACTTGGGTCAGGAATTGAAATCGCTTTATGCTGTGATATCAGGATTGCGTCAGATGATGCGAAGTTTGGTCTGCCAGAAGTGGGACTGGGCGTTATTCCTGCTGCCGGCGGGACACAGACTGTCCCCCGTGCTGTGGGCCAGTCCAAAACCCTTGAAATGCTTCTGACTGACCGGTGGATAAATGCAGAAGAAGCGTATCAGTCCGGTATGGTCAACATGGTTGTACCACGGGATAAACTCCTCCGGAAAGCAGAAGATACTGCAAAAAAAATCGTCTCTTTCAGCCCTGAAGCTGTACGATATGCCAAACAGGCTGTGACAAGAGGTCTTGATATGACGCTTTCCGAAGGATTAAACCTGGAAAAAAGGCTCAATACCCGGCTTGCGGTATCCGACAATTAAACTTCAACATTCTGCTACGGTTCCCGAAAACGGTGGTATTGAATTAAAGCTTATTAACTATGATATTATAAGGAGTCGGCAATGAACACAACGGATTTTTTAATGATCTCCAATGCAATCTGCCCGGACAGGGAGATTATGGTGTATGAGGGGAAAAGATTCACGTTTTCCCATTCAAGTGAACGGATTAACCGGCTGGCCAATGCACTTTCCGGCTTAGGCGTTGTCAAAGGCGACAGGATCGGGATGCTGCAGGTAAACTGCAACCAGTATGTCGAAACATACTTTGCCGCAGCCAAACTTGGCGCCATTTTTGTGCCGATGAATTTCAGGGCCAAAACTGAAGAACTGAGCTATATGCTTTCCAATGCTGAAGCAAAAATTCTTATAATGGGAAGCAGGTATGCGGAAATGGTGGACAACATGCTGCCGGATCTCCCCTCGGTTAAGGAATGTATCACCATTGAAAAAAAGATTGACGGAAAGCCCTATTTTGAGGATTTGCTGGATTCAAGCTCGCCAGATGAAGTATTCACGGAAATTGATGATGAAGATGTAACCATTCTCATGTACACAGCAGGCACCACCGGCCGCCCCAAAGGGGTCCCGTTGAAACACAGCGGTTTTACAAGCTACATTATGGGCAATGTCGATCCTGCCGACCCTGTCACTGAAGAGAGAAATATTTTAACCGTTCCCCTGTATCATGTCGCCGGCATCCAGGCCATGATGGCGGCTGTTTACGGAGGCCGTACTCTTGTCATGATGAGCCAGTTCAATGTTGATGAATGGCTGAAAACCGTTGAAAAAGAAAAAGTCAACCGTGCCATGCTGGTACCCACCATGCTCAAGTGGGTCGTTGATCATCCTGACTTTTCAAAATTTGACCTGTCAAGCCTCAAAGTGATAACCTATGGCGCCGCGCCAATGCCGTATGAAGTGATCAAAAAAGCAATCGAACTGCTGCCCAACGCACGTTTCATCAATGCCTTCGGACAGACCGAAACCGCATCCACCATTACCTTTCTCGGACCGGATGATCATATTATTGAAGGAACTGAAGAGGAAAAAGAGAAAAAACTGAAACGACTCACATCCTCAATCGGAAAACCGCTTCCTGATGTGGAAATTAAAATTGTTGATGAAGAAGGAAATGAAGTCGGTGAAATGGAAGTGGGTGAAATCCTTGCCAGAGGTCCCAGGATTATGAGCGGATACTGGAAAGATGATGACAAGACGGCCCAGGTATTGACATCGGACGGATGGCTTCGAACCAGCGACAAGGGATATAAGGATGATGAAGGCTATATCTATCTGGCTGGCAGGGCCGACGATATTATCATTCGCGGTGGTGAAAACATTTCTCCCAAGGAAGTGGAAGATGTTTTATACTCACATCCAAAGGTGGACGAAGCAGCCGTTATTGCTGTGTCTGACCCGGAATGGGGGCAGGAACCACGCGCCATCGTTGTGTTAAAAGAAGGCGAAACAGCATCTGAAGATGAAATTATGGAGCACTGCGCCAGTCTTTCCGGGTTCAAACGCCCCAAGTCGGTTGTATTTGTGGATTCGCTGCCCCGAAACCAGGTAGGTAAAGTGCTGAAGGTCAAACTCCGTGATGAATTCGGACAGTCATAACAAGGTATACCTGAATGGGTTTTGGACGGCAATAATCCAGAACCCATTCACCATATAGCATTTACAACTGGCAATTGGGCCTATGGTTCAATGATCAAAGATTTGCCGGGAATGAACAGCATCTCACAAAAACCACCACCAGATTCATCTGAATTATGCCCTGCGTACAATCAAGGGCAAAGTCCCGCACCATACAGTATTATTTATGGTGTTTTCCATTTTATTTTTAGTCAAATTAAAAAATATTGACCCGTAAAGGAGGAACTCGTATGACTGCAAAAAAAATTTTCTCACTCACTGTTCTTGCTGTTTTTCTGGCGGCCGGTATGGCATACGGTGAAATGACAGGGCTGGATATCATTAAAAAATCCAAGGCGGTTGACGATGATGGAAAAACCATGAAGTCAACGACAATAATGGAACTTGTGGACAAAAACGGTAAAAAGAGGGTTCGCAGACTTGTCCGTTTATTAAAAAAGTATCCTGACGGAGAAAAATCACTCACTACATTTTTAGAACCTCCCGATGTAAAAGGAACCGGTTTTCTAGTATGGTCATACGAGGAAATAGACAAAAATGACGACCAGTGGCTTTATCTGCCGGCGCTTCGGAAAGTAAGACGGATAAGCTCAACCTCAAAAGGTGATTACTTTATGGGAACGGAATTTACCTATGATGATATGGGCGGAGAACGAAAAACCGAAGAGGACAACCACAAACTGGAAGGCAGTGAAACGATTGACGGTAAGGACTGCTATAAAGTCATTTCCACAGCCAAAGATGAAGACTACATGTACAGCAAACGGGTTCAGTGGATTGACAAAGAGAGTTTCCTGGAAATGAAAGTTGATTTTTATGATGAAGACGAAGAACTGTTAAAAATCATGACGCGCAAAGACATCAAAAAAATTGACAACATCTGGACCGGCATGTGGTTAGAGATGAAAAACGTGCAGAAGAACAGGGCCACCATCGTAAAATTTGAAGGTGTTCAATACAATCTGCCGGTGAAAGACAGCATGTTCACACAGAGAATGGTGAAAAAGGGAATCAAAGAGTAACGCCTTGAATTAGCAACAGGAGATTTAATTCCGTGCGCATAATTAAAAGCCTGATACTCACAGGCACAATGATATTTCTCTGGAGTTTTCATACATGGGGAGCTGATCTTGATCTGGGGCTAAGCGGACACGTGCAAAATCATACTGTCATGAGAGTCGGCCAGGATAAAAATGATTTCATGAAACTGGAAAACAAGCTGCGATTGAATATAAGCAGCGACGGTGAACTGGCTTCCTTTTATGGATCTGTTGAACTGGTCAAGGAGCACCTGGATGATACGGCGAGTGACAGTTCCGATGAATCCATCGTGGACCTGAAAGAAGCTTACATTGACCTGGCCTATGACACGTTTGATATCCGGCTCGGAAAACAGATCGTGGTATGGGGCAAATCCGACGGCGGTCCCATCACCGACATTGTTGTGCCACGGGATCTTACCGAATTTATTCTTCCGGATGTGGATGAAATGCGCATAGCAATTCCCATGGGAAAAATTGATTATTACTGGGGTGATTATACCTTCCAGGGATTTTATATTCCCAGATTTCAGGAAAGTGATAC
>JAUXDD010000059.1 GCA_030618465.1 Desulfobacteraceae bacterium | reverse complement strand
TATGTGACCGCCACCTTTGGGTTGGTTTTCATATTGGCCAGGGTTTTGCCAAAAAACTGGTCGGAAATCAGGATGGTTTCATCATCAATAATTTTTTTAGCGCCCACAGGCACCGCGTTGGGGGTGCCGTCTGTGGTTGCTGTGGCAAGGATTGCGGCGGGAACAGCGTTAAAGACTTCCATCATACGTTCGGTCATTTTTGCCATAATTGTTTCCTCCTCTGTTATATTTTTGTATAAATAGATTTTCCTTTATATCTCTGTTTATTGCATCCTTTTTTTTGCGTCAAGGATCAATGATACGGATTTTATATCCGCCCCCTGGTTGCGATGATCAATCAACAATGACCGATAAACCGAACCGTCTTCCGGTGACCACTGGTTATAATGAAAGCGGCCATGTTCATCGCAATACTCCAGCAGGTCCACGTCAAACCCGGCCTGTTTGAAAACATCTGAAAACAAAAGATAATCATAAACGATTTTATGACCGGCCGCCTTATGATCTTTGGGGCCGGGGCCGCCCACCCTGGCTGACAGCTGATATTCCCGGTTGGGGAAATTAGCGTCCGGTACCGCACACCGCAGATAGCCGCCGGGTTTCAGCCATTTAAAACAGATTTTCGCAGCAAAGAGTCCTTCCTCCTTTGTAAGGTGTTCCCAGACATGCTCACACAGGAATACATCCGCCCGGCGATAGCGAAAACTGTTTTCCCAGTCTTCCGGATTCAGCAGATCCAGTTTTTCTTTTTGGGTGGGTATCCAGCCGGGCCAGTGCTGGTCCCCGGCCCCGATAATAATCCGAACCACTTTATCCGAAGAAATCGATCGAATATCAATCATGCTCTTTACACTCAATTAAGGTTATAGTATGGACTGAAGCTGGCCGGTGTCTACACCGGCTTTGTAACCATAGTCAACGAACAAATTCTGGCCGCTGACAAAACTCGCCATAGAGCTGTTTAATAATATAAGCGGCTCTGCCATCTCTTCGGGGGTTGCATACCTTCCAACCGGTGCACGGAAATATTCATCGATAAATTCTTTCGTTGCCTGATTATGAAAATTTTTTATCATCGGTGTCTGGGTCGGGGCAGGACTAAGGCAATTGATCCTGATTTCTTTTTTTGCAAGTTCTATGGCATGCATTTTCGTATAAACAATAATGCACTGTTTAGAAAAAAGATACCCGAAGTTTTTTTCCGGATTTTCCTCCAGCCATGTACGCCCTTCTTCAAAGCCCTTTGTTGCCAGCAGTTCTTTGACATTATCGATATTCGTTTTCCAGCCCATTCCCGCAACTGACGTGATAAACGCAATCCCCCCGCCGGTATTCATCCCGGAAAGTAATGATTCTGTCAAATGCCGGTGACCGATAAAATTGACAAGGGTCGTATCCAGATTTGAAAAAGGGTCGCCGGGCAGGCCGGCGCAGTTGAACAGGAAATCGATCCTGTCCGGAATTTTTTTAATTGCATTGTCAATAGATGCCCTGTCTTTCAGGTCCGACTTAATGATATTTTTTATGGAACCGGTGCCCTCTTGTACATCAAGGGCATACACTTCTGCACCCAGTTCACCTGCAATCCGTGCAACTGCTTCGCCCATTCCTGAAGCAGCGCCGGTAACAACCGCTATTTTTCCATCGTAACCAAGAACATTATTCATATTTTTTTCCTCCAGATGCTTTTTATTTTAATTGTACCTTCTTTCATCTCTACAGAAATTTCTGAAGTCTGAGCTATAAGCCGGATTGTCGATAAAAGCTTTACATTTACAGCCGCCGTTTCTTATTCCATCCTCGTTTAGTGACCATAAATCAACTATGGCCAGATCGCCTGCGCGATATCATCCAGCCCCAGTGACTCAAGCTTGGCTATACTCGGTTTCCCGGTCTCGATGTCCCACTCTTTTGCCTTGTAAAATTCCGTGCGTATCATATCCACATCAACAGTTATACCTGCATTTGGACCTTCTTTAAGCGGCGGTTCTCCAATTGCACGCGGACAGATAGTGACTGCTCCGGGCGTCAGGCCTTCTCTTGCATTAAACGCCTGTCTGACATTACCGATTCTCTCACCCGTATTTAACATTTCTCCATAATCAAATTCCCACCCGGTGACTGCGGATATCAGATTCGGCAGCATATCCCCGGGCAGGGCATTATAAATAAAAAGGCAAATACCGCTGGAATGAAGCATATGCAGGGTATTGTTGGCCATGGCGTTAAAAAAGCCCTTGTCGTTGTATATGTATTTATCCATCGGCGGAAGCCCCTGGCCTTCAAAAGTAAATTCTTCCCTGCCCATCTCCAGTCCTCCAAGACTGCCCTGGGTATGCCTTCCGGGTGTCGAATCACAGTAATATGCGGCGAGCCAGTCAGGCGCCAGCCTTGGATCATGCATCGCCAGTTCCTGCCCGCCGGCATGAACAGCAAATTTTTCAGAACCTTTGCCAATTTTTTCAGCCGCCCGTTTCACGCCGTCGGCAAGAAGCGCACCAAGCCCTTCACGTCTGGCTATCTTTTCGGTTAAAGCCACAATCGACTGATGATTCCCCCAGGTCAATTCCAGGCCGTCCGTATCTGCCGTGGTCAAGATTCCGTTTTCGTAACAGTCAATGGCAAAAGCAATACCTGCCCCCGTTGATATGGTATCAAGGCCGTAACGATCGCAGATATCGTTTGAATGGATGATTGACTCCAGGTTATCGTTCAGACAGTTGGGACCAAAAGCCGCACAGGATTCATACTCGGGACGGTGGGCGCCTTCTTTATATTTGTACTCTTTACCGGCCTTCATAACCGCACCGCAACCAATGGGGCATGTCCAGCATTTTTCAGTTTTTTCAACCTTTTCCAGTATTTTCTCCCCGCTAATGGCCTCCGGATTGGGAAAATCAATGCTGCCAACACCGTTCCAGTTCTTAACCGGTGAATCACCACTGAGGGCCGACCAGACATTATCGCAGGAAGTGCCAAAGGTTTTCAGAGATTTAACCATTGAATTTTCCATTATTTTTTCGACACATGTTTTTCTCAGGTCATTAACTTTTTTCTTGTCAGGGACAGGGACTACTTTTGAACCTTTAACAACTACTGCTTTTAATTTTTTGGCCCCCATCACAGCCCCCAGGCCGGACCGGGCGGCAGCATGTCCCTGGTGCATGATGCATGAAATCAGGGACTGTTGTTCCCCGGCAGGGCCAACTGCGGAAATTGCGATTTCATCCCCATGTTCGGATCTTAGTATTTCTTCCGTTTCAGTTGTGTCTTTCCCCCAGAGATGGTCGGCATTTTTAATCGTGACCGTTCCGTCATCTATCAACAGATATACCGGCCCGGATGCAACACCTTTAAAGAATACCGCGTCAAAACCCGAATGTTTCAGGTATGGCCCAAATATCCCCCCGGAATTGGTATCTCCCCAACCACCGGTTAAAGGAGATTTTCCCATTACTGTAAAACGGGAACCAAAAAATCCGGGGATACCGGTCAGTGGACCGGTGCCAAAACCGAATATATTTTCCGGTCCAAGGGGATCGGCTCCTGCCGGCTGGCGATCAAAAATAATTTTAGACCCCAGTCCATATCCCCCGATAAATTCACGATACATCTTCTCGCCGGGCATCTCCTCTGTAAACACTTCCCGCGTAAGATCCACAATTAAAATCTTTCCCATATATCCACCAGGCATGTTTTCCTCCTTTTATCTTCGATTCGTGTCTGCAAGTCCAAATGTCTTACCCATAATCTGCTGGCACAAACCCGTTGCCGGAAGCGCTATCCCAAGATCAAAGGCATAATCAAGCGCCAGTTTCAAATCTTTTTCCGCCAGTTGCGTATACGAACGAAGCATATCCTGCAGCCCTTTATCATCTGCCATTCCGTCCGAGACCCTTCGCAACCCGAGAAACAGTTTCATGGATTCCGTCATGTTCCCGTTATGGTCCGTTATCTCATCAATGGCTTCATCCGGTATATTGGCATGTCTGGCAAGGATCATGCTCTCAGTAGCTGCTGTTAACTGCAGGTAGGTAATCAGGTTGTTGCATAGTTTAGCGGCCATCCCCATGCCCAGATCACCAACATGAACGATTTTTGACGCACAATGCTCAAACACTTTCCGGCATCGCTCCACTATTTCCTTTTCCCCGCCGGCCATGTAACACAAATCGCCTTCCGCTGCCTTGTGCGGGCCTCCGGTGACGGGGACATCAATAATATGGACCCCTTTTTCAGCTGCAATTTTCGCCAGCATTTTAACGGTCTTCGGCTTGATCGTACTATGTATGGCAATAATGGTGCCGGGTCCGGCTTCTGCCAGCAGCCCGTCTTCACCCAGGATTACCTCTTTAACATCCGCATCATCACGAACGCATATTCCTATGATATCGCACCGCCTGCCCATTTCCCGTCTGGTATCGGCAATAACCGCGTCAAGGTCATTAAATGTATCCAGCGCTTGCTGGCTGACGTCCCACACAACCACTTCAAAATCATTTCCCACCAGGTTTTTCGCCACTGGTCGGCCTATATTGCCCAGTCCAATAAATCCAACACTGTCTATTTTTTTTTCTGAATGGGTGTTGTCATTCAATTTCATATTCTCCTCTCGTTTCATATCCGGCAATCTAAAAAATCCGTTTAATCCCTTATATCTACCTCCTGGGTATAAATATAATCGTTTTTAATAAAGGCGATCTTCCACTCGTTTTTCTCTTTCACATAATCCTCATGATAAATAACGCCCCGCCGCTCTCCTTCTTTTGTGTGCAGGACTTCAACATGCCATATGCCTTTCGCAGTATCATTACCCGTGATTTCTATCTCACCATTGTGGCCCTGAGGGCAAAAACCGGTCTTCCCGTTTCCCATCAGACTGTTAAAAAAATCGGTGATTTCTTTTACGTTTTTCAGTTCAATACCATACCCGTAATCCACTTTCCCGTTTTTGGAAAAGCAGTTGATGAGGTCATCAACAACATTCTCCCTGATCGCCCGCCAGTATCTGTACCGCAGTTGCTGGATCTCATTTATGTTTTCAAGTTTCTGGCACCTGTCCTCTATCTTGCTGAGTCTTTTTTCCAGTTTTTCCAGATCTGCCATGAAAAACATCCTCCTGATGTTAATTTTTTTTGAAATACATCGGTCTGACTTCAAACCATCAGTATAATAAAAACACAAACAATTCAATTAGAAATAAGAAACCATCTCTGTTGTTAACAAGAATGGCCACATAGCAGGGAATTACAAGGTGCTTTGAAAAATAGCTTGCTTCCTGCTAAAAGAAAGGTTATTGTGCGGGCAATCAATTAAGCCCCGCTTTATTAACTGGCGGGGTGGTTTCGTTCTGAGGGGCTAATCTTTTGTCAAAGTGACATCCTCCAGTTTGTAACGTTGAAAATTTCAAAAAAAGGGGGATGTTATTACGGCCAATGGGACTGCCAAGTGGCTTAACGACCAAAAAGGATTCGGATTTATTGAGCGGGGAGGCGGACATGATGTGTTTGTTCATCATTAAGCAATCACGCAAACCGGTTTTAAATCCCTCAATGAAGGCGACCAGGTTTCCTTTGACATAGAGCAAGGACAAAAAAACCTCTGCGCTGCAAATGCCACTGTGATTTAATCTTAAGTTATGAGTAAAAAAGCATCCCTTCCAATATTGAGAGGATGCCTTCTTGTCTGGTTTGAAATTATACCTTCACAAATCGCTGCCATCAGACATTAAACTTCAAAAAAACCTGCTCATAGATCCTTTTCCTGTTGTCCTTATTAAAAATAACAGCCAGGGAGGTAACAAATTGGCAAGATCAAATTATCAATTTAATAAACGTCAAAAAGAATTAGCAAAGAAGAAAAAAAAAGAACAAAAGAAACAACTCAAACTGGATAGAAAAGCTATAAAATCAGATGAGAATCAAGATCAGTCCCAGGATGAGGAAGAGAATCAATAAGCTAAGAAACCAGATGAAAAGGAGAAAATATATGCGTCAAAAATATGTGATTTCCCGATATGATGCCAAAAACAAACTCAAAATCAGGGAATATGCAATCATCGACAAAGATCTGAAAAAAGTGGCGTCTTCAATGCTGCAAAAGGGGAGTTTTTCATTTCTCTGCGAAGAAACCTATGAAAGTGAAATTATCATGAATTCCATCTCCAAGGGAATAAACACCCTGGTTGCAATCCTTCGAACCCACAATATATTTCCCATAGAACCATATGCCACCAAAATCGCCGAATCGGTCATGGCGTTATATAATTCCTCTGAAGATGGCTCGGTAGAGCTGTTTTTTGACGACGTCGACCTGGTATCCACTTGATATAACTTCGTTTTTGAAATTTGTATCTATCAGAAAGTAATACGAATGGATTATTAAAGATGTGTCCTCTGTTGGACCATTGGAAAACAAGGTGGATTCAGGCAGGCGTTCAGGTTTTTATAAAAGCGGCCTTAACGAAATAAGACCGCTTTTATGGGAACTTACTTATACCGCATCTTTTAATGCTTTACCGGCTTTAAACTTCACAACATTGCATGCCTTGATTTTAATTGGATCACCTGTTTGAGGATTGCGTCCTGTGCGTGCTTTACGGCGGACTTTTGCAAATGTACCAAAACCAACCAGGGTAACCTTGCCGTCTTTTTTCTTCAGAGCCTTTGTCACTCCGTCTGTGAAAGAGGCCAGTGCCTTTGCGGCTGCAACTTTAGAAATACCTGAGTCCTTTGCCATTTTCTCTACCAGTTCTGCTTTTGTCATCGATTTTCCCCTTTTGTGAATGGATTAATAGTTGTGAAGGTCATCAGTTATCGCTCTCTACGACAGGTTGGTCGCCATGTCAATAGAAAAATAAAGTAATCAGGTGCTTTTATACCTTACATTGCACAAATTTTGATGGCCCCGGGTATTAACGGATTACAGGTACGTTATTTGACACATAAACGGTTTTCTATTATACACCATATCAGAATAAAAGATTCGCTGATGATGTACACATGTAAATACATGGACAGGTGTGCATCCGGTTAAAAACATATTAAACTTATTTTCAACCATTCACCACAATCATGACATTTTCAGGAATTGGAAAAACACGTATCATTCATCCGCTGCTGTTTGCTGCTTTTCCCATATTATTTCTTTTTTCACATAATATTGGTCAGCTTTATTTTAACGATGTTTTCACCTATCTGCTGATCACAACCGGTGTTGCCGCATTTGCCTGGATTATTCTCGGATTATTCATCAAAAATATGGAACGATCGGGTATCATCGTAAGTCTGTTTCTTCTCTTATTTTTTTCCTACGGCCAGTTCAGAACATTTCTTGACGCGACATGGAAAATATTTGTTTTTTCCATCCTCTGGGTGGAGCTGTTTTCAATTGGATGCTACCTCGTAATCAAAAAAATCAAAAAATCGTCAAGGGAAATAACGGTAATACTTAACGTGGTTTCATCTGCCCTGGTTGTTTTTTGTATGGTAACTATAATAACCTACCATTTTACCGGTACCGGAAAAAATATCGTTGAACCAGGTCACATTAAAGATGACTCCGGGGAAAAAGCACAGCAGAAAAACCGGCCGGATATATATTTTATCATTCTTGATGCTTACGGGAGAGAAGATATACTTCATGAAATATGCGGTTTTGATAACTCCGCATTCACCGGTTATCTTAGAAAAAAGAAATTCTATATCGCTGACAGGGCAGTCTCAAACTACTGTCAGACAGGGCTATCGCTGGGTTCATGCCTGGATATGGATTATCTTGATGAATTTGTGAAGCAGATTGGTGAATACAGTACCAGTAATCAACCGTTGAAAAATATCATTGAAAAAAGCCGTACCATCTCATATTTGAAAAAAAAAGGGTACAAAATTATATCGTTCGCCTCAGGCAGGCCGGAAACAGAATTAAAATGGGCGGACCAATACTTAAAGAAGGGAAAACCCATTGATCCATTCCTGAATATCCTTGAAAATATTACACCCATACCTGACATTAAAAAAATATTTATACCCAATAACAAATATGACGTTCACCGTGAAACCATTTTATATGCCTTAAACAACCTGGGCAAAGTCGCCAGCCATGGGAGAGAACCCAGATTTGTCTTTGCCCATATTGAAGCGCCCCACCCCCCGTTTGTTTTCGGGCAGGCAGGAGCCCCCCTCAACCTGGAAGCAAGATTTAATGACCACGATGGCGACTGGCTAATTCGCAGGGGAAGGTTTACACGCGAAGAATACATTAAAAGATATATCGACCAGCTGATTTTTATTAACAGCAGAATAAAAATAACGATTGATGAAATCCTGGCAAATTCCAGTCAACCGCCGATTGTTTTCCTTGCCGGTGATCATGGCCCCAGGGTGGAAATGAACTGGGATGATCCTGAAAAAACCAATGCAAAAGAAGCCATGTCAATTTTATTAGCCTGTTTTCTGCCGAATGGCGGTGAAGCCCGTTTATATCCAGGGATATCTCTGGTAAACTGTTTCCGTGTTATTCTCAGCCACTATTTCAACCTTGATCTTGCGTTACTGCCGGATAAATGTTATCTGTCCACATCTAAACATCTTTACAAATTTCATGATATAACGAACAGGGTCGGCATACCGGATTAAAATAATATATAGACAAAAAAATAAACGGCCAGAAAACATGACTATTTACACCATATTATTTTTACTTATTTGTTCAGGAACGGCGCATGCGTATCTGGACCCGGGGACAGGCAGTTATATCATTCAGATTGTTATTGCCACCATGGTTGGAATGCTGGTCAGCATCCGGTTGTTCTGGCAGACCATCAAGTCACGCCTGGCCGGATTATTTGGCAAAAAAGCAAAAAGGAAGGATGATGAACAGAAGTAATACTGTTTCAGGTTCTTTCAGAGATCCATCCGGGTTTGTTTTTTGTCACGATGGTTCAATTTACCGGCAGGTAAACCATATTTACAAAGAAAACTATAACCATTTAATTGATTCAAACCTTTACAAAACCCTTGTTCATGCAGGCCTGATGATCCCCCACAGGGAAGTGGACGATGCCCGGTTCCAGTCCGACCAGGCATACAGAATACTGAAACCCCGCCGGCTCACCTTTATTTCCTACCCTTATGAATGGTGCTTCAGCCAGCTGAAAGATGCTGCACTGACAACGCTGAAAGTGCAGCAACTGGCCCTTGATTACGGAATGACCCTGAAGGATGCCAGTGCCTATAATATTCAGTTTGACGACAACAAACCCGTATTTATTGATACCCTCTCCTTTGAAAAATACAGGGAAGGACAGATCTGGTTCGGTTACCGCCAGTTTTGCCAGCAATTTCTTGCGCCCCTTGCCCTTATGAGCAAACGGGATATACGATTAAACAATCTGTCTCGAATATTCATTGACGGAATACCGCTGGATTTGACCGTAAAGCTTCTTCCCTGGCGGTGCCGTCTTCAATTCTCATTACTCTGGCATATTTATTTACATTCAGGAAGTCAGCGGCATTTTGCCGGCAGGACAGTTGATAAAAAAAAGCGAAAAATGAGCCGCCCTGCTTATACCGGCCTTATTGACAACTTGCGATCTGCTGTGGAAAAGCTGCACTGGCGGCCAAAAGGAACTGAGTGGGGAGAATATTATGAAGATACGAATTATTCGCCTGAGGCCATGAATCACAAAAAGAACCTGGTTAAAAATTTTATGAATCTGGCCCGGCCGAAAATGACCTGGGACCTCGGAGCCAACACAGGAGTGTTCAGCCGGATAGCTGCAGGCAGTGGATCGAGGGTAATCGCCTTTGACATGGACCCGGCGGCAGTTGAAAAGCATTACAATAAAAATATAAAAAATAAGTCCCATGATATTCTTCCGCTTGTGCTTGATCTGACCAATCCCAGTGGCGGCATCGGATGGGAAAACCGGGAACGAAAATCACTGGTGGACAGGGGGCCTGCCGATACCGTACTTGCCCTGGCATTAATTCACCACCTGGCTATCTCCAATAATCTTCCGTTTGAGATGATCGCTGATTTTTTTCAAAAAATATGTCGCCTTCTGATTATTGAATTCGTCCCAAAAAGCGATTCACAGGTGCAACGCCTGTTGTCAACACGGGAGGATATTTTCCCCCACTATACAAAAGAGACATTTGAACTTATTTTTAAAGATATCTTTGTTGTTCATCGTTCTGAAAAGATTAAGGGAACTGAGAGAATATTGTATATGATGGAACGAAGGAAATCAGAGTAAATGCGCAGTCTCCTTGATATCATGATGTATGAGGATGACCCGGTGGGCATCCCGCCATCAGAATAAAGAAGGAACGGCTTTTTTATAAACAGTAAAAACATAGGTTATATGGGAGATTAAAATGACGACTTTGAATAATGCAATCCATGAATCAATAATTACCATTGACTGCAATTACATGTTCCCCCAATTTGCCGCTTCCTACCTGATGATTGAAGGGGACCGTGCAGCCTTTTTCGAAACAAATACCAGCCATGCCGTGCCCCTGCTTATGAATGCGTTAAAAGAGAACCATCTTGAACCCGAACAGGTAGAATATATCGTGGTCACGCATATCCACCTGGATCACTCCGGTGGGGCAACATTGCTGGCGCAGATGTGTCCGAACGCGACAATCCTGGCCCATGACAAAGCTGCCAGACATATCATTGACCCGGAAAAACTTGTCAACGGAGCCATCCAGGTATATGGAGAAGCAGAATTCCAGCGATTGTACGGCCAGATCGACGGGATCAACGCCCAACGGGTCCGGATCATGGAAGATGGGGAAAAACTCCGGTTCGGCAGCCGGGAGCTTGAATTCATCTATACAGCCGGCCACGCCTGGCACCACCTCTGTATCCATGACCCGGCAACCAGAGGGGTATTTACCGGTGATTCTTTCGGACTCGGGTATCCTATCCTGAATCAGGGCAGTCCGGCATTTATCTTCCCGTCTACCAGCCCCATAGGTTTTGATGCGGATGAAGCCCGTAAAAGTATTAAAAAAATCCTCAAAACAGGCGCGAAACAGGTTTACCTGACCCACTTCGGCACATACACCGATCTGGAAAAAAATGCCGAAACAATGCTGGGCTTTATCGATGATATGGAACAAATCCTCAACAACGCGATTGACTCAAAGCTTACCGGCGCCGGACTGGAAATGTTCTGCCTTGATGAAATAACCTGGTTTTTCGAGAAAGAGTTGAATGAAAGAGGACTTGAATATGACGGCCTGATCAAGGATGTTCTGAAAACAGATATTGAACTCAATGCCAAGGGAATTGCGCTGTTGGCCGGGCAAAATTAAAAGCTGTTTGCCAGTTGATCAGTTATTGATCACTGATCGACGTCCAGTGAATAATAGAATTTGCATAGTAAGAAAGAATTGCATGCATATCCGGGTTGGCTTTCACCAATCCGTTTGATTCAATCACCATACGCCGTATTTTCAGCATTTCCAGGGCCATCTCGATATATTTCTCAAAATTGTGTTTGGGATAATAAATCTGGGCTCCGCTGGCCTTCAGTTTGTCAATAAGCCGGTTCACATCAGCCTTTACTTCAAACACGCTTTTTAATTTATCACCGTACGTCAACATAACCGTTGCCACCAGCGCCACCGGCAAAACCGGAAGCACATCTCTTATGGCAACCATTAACTGGTTGCAAAGTTCTTCAATTTTCACAAACCGGTCTTCCCGTTTTAATTCGTTGAATCTGAAATTGTACTGTTTGCAGTAATCACTGGCAGAAACCGGGTCGCCGAAATTAACACATGCATAACCAAACCGTTTCCAGGTCCCCATGGTCATCTGCAACAGATTCCGAATGGTAAAACCGGCAGTTGTCCTGGCGACAAACAGCTTGCTCCGTTTTTTTACATCGGGATACAGTCTCCGTAACAGGCTTCGATCCTCGATCGTCCGGTCGTAATTAATACCCACGGGAATAAAAATAATATCCCGGTCGTTTGCCATATCATAAGATCGCAGCATATAATCGACCAGCCCGAATTTGGGGGGTCTGAGTCGCCCATCCTTTGAAAGACCGCCTTCTAAAAAAACAGCCTGGCAGACCCCCTCTTCTGTCGCCATATGGATATATCTTTCCAGCACCAGACGATACAGTGGATTCCCGGATTTCCGGCGCACGAAAAACGCGCCCATTGCCCGGATAAGGGTATGCAGTGGCCAAATCCTGGCCCATTCTCCAACCGCGTAAGAAAGTGTGGTCCGTTCCATCGCCAGAAACGCAACGATAATATAATCCATATTGCTTCTGTGGTTCATTACAAAAACCACGGTGGAATTCTTATCTATCCTGGCTATCTTTTCACTGTCAAAACGGCCAACCCTGACCTTGTATAACAACCGGGCAATCTTTTTTGCCACCCAGTACCCGATACGGAAATAAAGATAGGCATTAAAAGAAGGAACAATCTCTTTTACATAGATCATGACTTCTGATTGCAGTACTTCCCGGGGCTTGCCCTCCTCCTCCGAAAGAGTTTGAATGGCCTGGATTACCTTTGGGTCATACGCCAGGCGGTCAATTAATACCTGTCGTTTGGTCAGCTGGAACGGCCTGATTCCCAGGTCCAAATGGGCAGCAATCTCGTCAATCACACGGTTAATCCGCCGCCGGAAAAACCAGCGGACGCTGGGAATCAGCATCCGGCTTAAAATAGACCAGACAGTCAGCAGCGCCATTAAAAGAAACAACCATATTGGAATTGTAATCTCGGTAGCCATGGTTAAAAAACAATCGATTTTTTTTTATCTGTTCAAGATTATTTTTTGTAAGTATCAGTATTATTAATACAACTTTGATATTGATGCAACAGAGAAATCCGGGTTTTGTAAAACTTATGTAAAACACCACAAACCGCTTTACAGCCATGGTCTCCGGCAATAAAATTCTTTCTTACATGTTCAGAAATACGATTTAATGAAGAGGGACAATATGAATTATACTATTTTCGATACACCGATAATAAAAACACTGGCTCGCTGGTTTTCAATTATGGCTCTAAAATTAACCGGCTGGCGTATAGACGGCACAGTGCCGGATATTCCGAAATTTGTCCTGATTGCCGCCCCCCATACATCCAACTGGGATTTTCCATATACATTATTCATGGCCTTTGCGTTAAGGATTAAAATATACTGGATGGGGAAAGACGCACTTTTTCGCGGACCATTATACTGGTTTTTTAAATGGCTTGGCGGAATTCCCGTTGACCGGTCCAAATCAAATAATGTGGTGGCCCAATCCATCCAGAAGTTTCATCAGAGCGACAGCCTTATTCTCACAATCCCCCCCTCCGGAACCCGGAAAAAGGTTTTATACTGGAAGTCCGGTTTTTACCATATTGCCAATGGTGCGGGCGTTCCGGTTGTACTGGGTTTTCTGGATTACCGGCGCAAAGTGGGCGGCATCGGCCCGGTTGTTGCACCCACCGGTGATATTGAATCAGATATGAAAATTATTAAAGCCTATTACGCGGATATTTCCGGGAAATATCCTGAAAAAGCAATTGAATCCGCCACTGTTCACAACAATGCACAGGCCTGAACTTTTTTTCTAAATGATAGCCCTATTACTTGACTCACATCCCGTTAATGAATAGACTGGTTTCTTCAAAACACATTCACATTCATAACACAATCTCATTATTGCCGTGCTTGCATTCGGTGGTCTGTGGGGTATGTGGGGCATGTTCTTTGCCACTCTTGTAAACGCGGTAATAAAAGCATGGTTTAACAGGCATGAACTATCGTACCCGCCTTCGAATGACATCGATACCTGCAAAGAGACATGAGGTGAACCAACAAATACTGAAAAGGAACCGCTAATTATGAAAAAAGAAATAATAGTTGCCATTGACGACTCGAGTCATTCCCGACAGGCTGTCACATATGCATCTGCCATGTCCGGCGTAATCAAAGAACTATCCTACATTCTTTTTCATGTTCAACCGCCCATATCTCAATATGTGATCGAAGAGGCAGATCGGGACCCGGTGGCAAAGGCAAAACTGAAAAAAATCCAACGAAAGAATACGGAAAATTCCGAAATTCTGCTGAATCGCTTTAAAAAGCAGATGATTGATGCCGGGATAAAAGATACTCGAGTAAAAACCGTTTCCCGGCCCAACCTGTCCGGAGTTGCCAAGGATATCCTTGGGTATTCCCTGGTAGGACAGATTGATGCCGCGGTTGTGGGACGAAGGGGTGTTACAAAAGTTCAGGAGATAATTATGGGCAGCGTGACCCGACAGTTGCTGGAACATACTGAACTGACACCGATCTGGGTTGTGGATGATGAAGTGACGTCTGATAAAATTCTGCTGGCAGTGGATGGCTCTGAAAGTTCTCTTCGCGCGGTGGATCATCTGGGCTTTATGTTGAAAGACAATGCGGATGCTGTCATCACAATTCTTCATGTGAAACCCAGATTCAGGGACTTTCTTCCCATAGATTTTGAATCACCGGATACCGAATTGGGGGAGTTGCTTACCAGTGGAGAAAAACACCGCATTGAAAATTTTTACGGCCATGCCTTAAAAAAGTTCAACGCGTCAGGAATCGGCAAAAACCAGCTTCATATAAAGGATGTGGAATGTAACGTAAACGTGGGGAAGACTATCGTAAACGAAATTAAAAAAGGCGGCTATGGGACGGTTGTTATTGGCAGAAGCGGAACAAACAATTCCTTCTTCTTTGGCAGTGTTTCCCGCCATGTACTGGAAAAAGCGTCCCGGTGCGCCATATGGCTGGTTCCATAGTTCAAACCTTCTTATATTGAATACACGCCAGAACCACGGCAGCGGAGCAAACGGTCTGAAACAGGAAGGTGCCCCGAAAAAAGCCGAACAGCATGCACTGGAGTTAAGAAAATAGCCTAAAAACCTACACCCACACCAATACTGATAAACGGTTCCCAGTCATCATAGGGTGAATCGTCATCCTGCAATACATCAAACAGTACCTGGACATTAAACCATGTATTTTTACTTATAGGCTTGCTATATCCGACCCCGAGAAAAATGAAAGGAACGACCTCCCTTTTTGAATCTGTGAGGGTGTAGTATATCTCATAATTCATCAATTTAAATTCAGTATGGACGTATAGTTCAGGGATAAAGCGGTATTGTGAAAACAGGCTGCCGCCGTAATTGTGGGATTCCAAAGTGGAACTGTATCTTTTATCCTTTATATACTCATATT
>JAUXDD010000158.1 GCA_030618465.1 Desulfobacteraceae bacterium | reverse complement strand
GGCGCCCCTACGTATTGGTCCACAATGATAATTTCAATTATTCCGTGGAAATGATGATAAAATAAAAAAGGCAGAACCGAAAAAAACGGCCCTGCCTTTTAATATTAAAAATTTGAGATATAATCAATAATCGTTCAATACATAAAACTATCTAAATTTACTTATCTTGTCAGCTTACCCGCATAAAAGCTTATTAGATAATTTAGCATCGTAGGTTGGGTTAAGCGGAGCAACCCAACAAATGCCTAAATTTTGATTACACTGCGAAGCACTTCTTTGTTTTCCATTGCTTCAAACGCCTCATTCACCTGATCCAGGCTGAATGTCTTTGTTATCAGCTTGTCAACCGGCAAATTGCCTTCCATATACCTGTCAACCAGTCTGGGAATATCAATTGATGCAATGATATCACCCTGGACGGTTCCGGTAATGGTTTTTCCAAGCAGAAATTCAAACGGCGCAAAGGATGTAATTGCGGTCATCGGAGCCATACCGGCCAGGACACATATTCCGCCATTATGGATGGATGCAAATGACTGCTCCATTACTGATGCGACACCGGCTGCTTCAATGGCCACATCCGCGCCCATACCGCCGGTAAGTTCTTTTACTTTTGCCACCGGATCTTCATCATTGGGATTGATCACATGATCAGCGCCCAGTTCTTTTGCCATGTCCAGTTTGTTCTGTGATCTTGCCACGGCAATAAGATTACCGGCACCGGCCATTTTCGCGCCCATTACAGCACTGAGGCCAACGCCGCCAACGCCGTATACAACAACACTTTGACCCGGCCTTACTTTTGCCGTATTTGTTGCTGCTCCGATTCCTGTTGTCACACCGCAACCCAGCAGACAAACAACATCAGACGGTGCATCATCCCGAACTTTGACAACAGCACGTTCATGAACAACACATTTTTCTGCAAAAGACCCCAGCCCGAAAAGCTGATGCATATACTGGTCGCCCTTGTGCACACGTTTTCCTGCAAAAAACGGAAGTTCTGCCATCATCATGATGTTCACATTCTCTGTACACCTGGTCGGTCGGCCTTCAGCGCAGAAACGACATTGCCCGCATGAGAATGAAACCATGGAAATTACCTTGTCGCCGGGTTTAACAGATGTAACCCCGGGACCGATTTTTTCAACAATACCGCATCCTTCATGACCGATAACAATCGGCATGCCAACCGGCATCTCGCCTTTCATAAAGCTCAAATCCGTATGGCAGACACCCACTGCTTCAAGTTTAACCAGAATTTCATTGGCCTGCGGCTCATCGAGTTCTACTTCTTCAATCTTTAAAGGTGTATTTGGTTCATACAAAACAGCTGCTTTCATTAACTTTCCCCCCTTCGAATTTATCCGTAAGTGAAACGGACAGTTCTTCACATTTTATCCTCAGCAAATCCCATGTACTGTAAAACAAACGATTTACTGAACTATCATGATTACCTCTTCCATTGTAGAAGAGGTAATCATAAACACAATCAGAAATTACAATCTGGCAGCAAGGTCGGAAAGACCCAGCTCATCCAGCTTTGCCTTTGACGGCTTGCCGTCTGCTTCAAGACCTCTCAGCGTATAGTATTCCTTTTTCATCATTTCAATATCAGGAACAGAACCTACAGCACCACCGTCTGTAAAAGGTGTCAGCATTCTCTTGGTCAGCCGGTCATCTTCTGCTGTTACGCCCATGAGATTGTTCAGCCCTCTCTTTAAGATCCAGATCCTGGCACCGCATTTCATTAGTTCATCAATTGTATAATCAAATCCGGTTGATACATTCATCATCTTCACCAGGTCGTCAATACTGAGGGCAACCAGGTTAAACTGGCAGATGACACAGGCATTGGTCAGCATGCCAATGTCTTCACACGGAATGTTCATGGCTGCTTTGCCTTTGCTGTCCATACCGGCATATCCGCCTTCCAGCCCGACTTCAGGGTATGCACACCAGTTTGATTCAATCTGCAGTGTCATCTGCTGAACATGGCATGCCCCCCTGTTTCCCATGGCATAAGCCAGACCCAGACCGTGAAGCGCCCTTCCGTCATGCATGGGCTGCTCAAGGCCTTTGACCTCGGCAGTAAAATCTTCTGAACCTTTCCCGATCTTTTTGGCTGCAGCTCTGACACCTTCTGCAAGGGTATCACCCATATCTTTCCTGAAAACTATTTTGTCCAGCATTTCAAAAATATCGTCAATGTTGCCCCATCGTAATTGTCCGCCGCCAAGATCATCAGATGTAATCAGGCCTTTTTCAAAACACTCCATACCAAATGCAATGGAACATCCGCTGCTGATGCCGTCTATACCGTACTGGTTGACCTTTTCACTCAGTTTGAGAACAGCGGCCAGGTTGTCATTCATAACAAGTGTTCCAAATGTTGCTGCCGTCTCGTATTCCGGACCCGGACCTTCGTCCATTTTATACGGACCGTCATCAACTTTTACCACACGTTTGCATCCGATCGGACATGACTGGCAGGCATGGTTTGACGTCAGGTATTTTTCGGTCAATGCGCCGCCGCCGATCTTTAACGCCATCTCGGTGGGATCGCCCATGGTATAATTTTTTGCAGGAACATCGCCCATATAACATCCCACATCCATCCCCATGTTGGTCCCCATAGCTTGTAATGACTGGGCAATGATGTTCTCATTGATTTTAGCAATCAGTTCTTTACGAAGTTCTTTTAATTCATCATGTGAAGCGCCTTCTACTTTCTTTGTTCCAGTAACCGATATGGCTTTCAGCTTTTTGCAACCCATAACAGCTCCGCCGCCTGTACGTCCGGCAAACGCATCTTTGCCATTGGCAACAGCAGCGTATTTCACAAGATTTTCACCGCCCTGACCAATACATACAATACTGGATTTCTTTTCAGCACGGTCTTTAAGAATATCAACCGTCTCATAAACGTTTTTCCCCCAGAGATCGGAAGCGTCTTTTATTTCAACCTGATCATCCACAATAGACAGATAAACCGGTTTGTCAGATTTACCGGTCACGGCGATTCCGTCATATCCTGCTTTTTTTAATGTTGGTGCAAAATCACCGCCGCCGCATGCTTCACCCCAGATACCGGTTTGAGGTGACTTGAATGAAACTGTAAATCGTGATGAACCCGGAAGCAATGTCCCGGCAAGAGGACCGCCCATGATAAAAAAAATATTGTCTCCTGACAGCGGGTCCACATCCGGTGAAACACGATCCAGAAACAGCTTGGCAGCCAGGCCGCTGCCACCAATGTAATTCCGGATCACATCATCTTCAAGCTGGGTAGTTGAAATGGTGCCGGTACTTAAATCAACTTCCAAAATTTTCCCTGTGTGTGATGCCATTTTAATCTCCTTCTTTTTTAGAATTCCTTTACATCAATCATATTCAGCCAAAGTCGGATTTAGAAGGCTGAATATATAGAGCCATAAAAAAACATATCATTACAAAAAACGGTTGAATATCTTCATACCTAATTATTTAAGGTGGTTCCGTTTCAAACAGATATTGTTTTTATTGCGTATTGAATTGTTTTTCTATATGCTACTTAACATATCTGACGTTTTCATTCAAACGCCAAAAGATTGAATACTACATATTAAACCTGAAACACAATAAAAATAAGCATGCGATGTAAAACTGTTTGCCGGTTAGCCGGTTGGCCGGTTCTCAAGAAAACAACCGGCACACTGGTTAACTGGCCAACCGGCTAACTGTTTCACAGCGGTTTAAAATACCGGATATCCAGCACACTGCCCCGGCGGTCTTCCTTCTCCCTGAATAACGCCTTCACGCGCATACCAATGCTGATCTTTTCCGGTTCCACGCCGCCCAGCATGTGTACAAAGCCAGTGTCTGCCCCGTCCAACTGGATCACTGCATATATCGGCGTGTCCACAGGCTGCGCGATGGTACTCTCATTGCACATGGTATACGTCATTACCGTACCTTTATCACTGACTTCCACATACTCATCCAACAGGCCGAAACACTCCACGCAGGTCTGCCTGGCCGGAAAATATACTTTGTTGCATTCCGGGCACCGCATCCCCAGCAGCTTCTTTTTGTCTCTTATATTTATCAGGACTTTACTCCCGATCGTCCCTGCCGCATATTTGTTCGGTATATATATCTGGCCTTCATAGACATATATCTCTTTGTCCTCAAGTTTGATTGTTACCTGTGACATGGTTGCCTCCTGCTATTTGTCTATTGTCCTGAAAAATTTTATATCTGCGGTGCCTTCTCCCCGGTCTTCCTCATTTTCTTTCCACACCGCTTCCACGCGCATCCCTTCTTTGAGTTTCTTTTCGTCTGTTTCTTCCAGAAAATGCCTGATGACGGTGCCGTCATCCATTTCGATCATGGCATTGGGAAGGGGATTTGCAAACTTCTCACCATAATGCGGGTCCCACATGGGATAGACGATAAACGTATACTGCATGACTGTGCCCCGCTGGGGAAGCTCCTTCCATTTCCAGCCGGTTTCCACTTTGCACCGCCCGCATACCACCTGCGGCTCCCACAGCATCTTTTTGCATTTGGGGCACTGGTTGGCATAGAGCTTCTTGTTCATGCGGGCTTCATGATACATTTTGCCCACATACGGACCCGTGGACCATCTGTATTTTCGGGGGGTGTTAAACTCTACAAATATATATTCAGGTTCGCTCTTTTTCTTTTTTTCCGCCATGGTTGCCTCCTCAGGTAAATCGTTTTAACAGAAACAGTACTGTCCAGTTCGGTCCGCCAAGTGCGCTGGCAAGCGCAACATCCACATCGCGATGTGCCTGACGGTCACCCGCATCACCGCGTATCTGCAATGCCGCTTCGGCCACACGGATCGTTGGGGTGGCACCAATCGGGTTGGTGGATAGAACACCGCCAGACATGTTCACCGGCAGTTCGCCGTCGATGTCCGTGACCCCCTCTTCCACCAGCTTCCACCCTTGATTGGGTTCTGCCAGATGAAAATGCTCATACAGGTTCATCTCTTCCCAGCTGGACGGCTCGTATAATTCGGCCAGGTGGATCTGTTTGCGCGGGTTGGTAATCCCGTTTCGTTTGTACAGATTCTCGCAGGCCACATGCTGGGTGTAAGTCTCGGTACCGGTGGGGTCTCCAAATGTCCCTGCACGAAAGGCTTCCTGGTGAACGGTCTCCGCATCTACCAGCCATACGGGTTTGTTGGTGATCTTTTTGGCTTTCTTCCCGGTTGCAAGAATGATCGCGCAGGCCCCGCAGGACTGCGGACAAAAATCCAGCATCTTCAGCGGCCATACCAGGTAGCCGGAATTCATCACTTCGTCTGTGCTGCTTAAACCCAGCCTTAAATGGGCATGGGGGTTCCTGCAGGCCGCACGGTCTGCTTTCAAGCGGACCAGAGACGCATGCTCTTCGGTTGCCCCGGTGCTGTTCATATAGGAAAGGGCCTGTTTGGCAAATTCGCCTATGGCCCCTGTTACGGCTCCCTTGCCCCATACGGGAGTCGTGGCGGCGGTGATGGCGGCGGTGGTGTCGCCGCTGTCCTGCTTTTCAAACCCAACCACCATGGTGATATCGAACATGCCCGATGACACCATGTAAAACCCTTCACATATCACAGATGCGCCACTGGTCCCGCCCGTGGCTACCTTGAATCCGGGTTTTCCGATCATCCCCAGTTCGGCTGAAGCACCGTGATCCGGCAGGTAGATGCCTTCAAAGGTTTCCATATTGCTGGTGAACACGGCTTCCACGTCTTTCATCTTCAAACCGGCATCTATAAGGGCTGCCCTTACCGCCTCATTAATCATTTCCGCCTGTGTCACATCTTTGCGGTTGCTTGCATGATTCGTCTGGCCAACGCCAACGATTGCTACTCTGTTCGCCATTTGTTCCCTCCTATTTCCCCAATATCATAACACATTGATGCTGACCGCACATGCCGGTCATGCCGTGGGCCAGTCCGACTTTGGCACCTTTTACCTGACGGTCTCCGGCTTGTCCTCTTATCTGCAGTACACATTCGGCGGCGGCTGCAAGACCGGACACCTGGTTCGGTTTACCGGAAAGCATGCCGCCCGACGGGTTCACGGGTATTTTCCCGCCCATCTTTGTCCTGCCCGAATCCATGAATGCGCCGCCTTCCCCCTTGCCGCAGAAGCCAAGGCCTTCAAGCCACATCAGCTGCTGGTAGCTGTATTCTTCCGACAGTTCAACCACATCAATGTCTTTTAAGGGGTTCTTTATGCCGGCCATTTTATATGCTTTATTCGCTGCAATTGTCAGGGCATTACAGTCTGCCAGTTCACGCTCCCCGGGGGAATGGGCTTCATAGCAGTTGGATATGCCCATCACGTATACGGGCTTTTTAGTAATTTTTTTAGCCCGTTTCCCGCTGGTCAGAATCATGGCACACGCTCCGTCGGATACGGGTTTGGCGTCCAGTGCACGAATCGGCGTGGACAGTATCTTTGAGCTTAATACGTCTTCTACGGTGATGTCCATGGGAGCCTGTGCCAGGGGATTGTTCTTTGCGTTGGCACGGTTCTGTACGGCCACTTTCGCGCACTGCTCGGCAGTAATGCCATACTTGTACATATATCGTTTGGCCTGTAATGCGGCTGTGGACAAAAAGTCCAGGCCGAGCTCTCTTAAATACGTGGCTTCCATGGCGGCATTTTCGATCAATGCTTTTTCCGCCTGGGATTCTTTCATGTGAGACACAACCAGCACCACGTCCACGTGACCGGATAAAATCTGGGCGGTTGCCGCAAAAACCGCGTTCAATCCATCTTCGGCCACCTTGTCCTCATGGGACAGATGCGCGCCCACGACCGCCTGGATGTTCATGCTGGAGATAGTCCTGCCGTCCCAGAAATCCTGGGAAGTTGTCACTGCCGAATCCACATCCGACAGGGTGAGACCTGTCTCGTCCAATACCTGCCTGATCGCTTCATAGGCAAGATCGCCTTCCCGCACATCGCACCTGTCCGGACTGTACTTCGTCTGACCTGCCGAACATATCGCTACCCTGTCAGCCATTTTTTCCTCCTTCCCGCTTCCTTGTGTTTTATAAAAATGGACTCTCGACTATTATTTACGGTACTTATCCGTATCGGTCGCACTCTCCTGCACGCGTTTTCTTACCTTTTGCAGCTGCTCAACCAGTGACTCCGGATCTTCCTTGCCGTCCCTGTCCCATGGCCCGTCAAGACCCATATCCTTTGCTATAATTTTGTAACAGTTATACGACTCGCTTGAACCGGCGTTGGAACCTACATGCCAGCAACCACCGGTGGCATACAGCCC
>JAUXDD010000121.1 GCA_030618465.1 Desulfobacteraceae bacterium | reverse complement strand
CAATGGCCAACGGGGAAGCGCACCAGCAGGATTAAGTTTTCTAGCTGTAAGTGCTTCCTGGAATGCCATTTCTGTTTTTCCACATTTAAACAACACAATACTGAAATAACTATGCAGCGCTGAATTATCCGGCCAGTAGGCAAGCGCTTTTTTTAAATGCCACAGGGCTTTATTGGTGTTCCCGACAAGTTGATGCGCGCGGGCTGTTTCAAGCCAGATTTCCGGGGAGCCAGATGATATTTTAATAGCTTTATTAAAGTATTCCAGGCTGAGGTGGTGGTTTTTTATTACATATGATTGATAAAGTCCAAGATTATAGAAAACAGAGCCTTTCTGTTTTTTGTTATTATACGTGTTAAGGGCGAAGGCTTTTTTAAACTCTTTATTGCCCTCTTCTGTAAAACCTCTGTTCCATAGAGATCTCCCAAAGTTAATATGAACCGTACTGAGATTGGGCGCTTTGGCGGCATTGTCTTTCCATAGGATGAGATCGTCGAAAAACAACTGGTTCCGGGCATATGTGGTGTGGGAATGACCGGCCATAACAAAAATCATTCCAAGACACACAGAAAACCGTATGAACCGTCTGTATGAAAAATAGTCGCATACATGGATAAAAAAGATGGCAACAGGTACAAACACAAGCATGGACGGCAGGTAGTTCCGATGTTCATAAACAAGTTCAAGAGGTATGACGGTTCCTTCGATAATGTGGTTGATAAAAAAAAATAATACACAATAGGCGATCAGTGGCTTTCTTTTTAACAGATACAGGGACATCCCAACCAGAAAAATAATGGTAAAAATTGCCGGGAGTGTTGTCCATGGAGTAAAAAAAGATTTTGAAATGTGAACATCATGCAGAAGCGTCATTCTTGAAGGCAGCGGATAGAAAAGGAGGCTGATATAAAAAAGAATGATACGCGGTTCAGTCAGCAGTCTTTCAAAAAGCGTAAACGACCGGTTCCTGTATCCGTTTAATACGGATGACATGTCAATGTAAATAAAAGCAATCATGAAAAAGATCAACACCGGGATCACGGCCGTCTTCAGACTTCTTTTAAGTGTCAAATGATTTGCCCCCTTGATCAAAAACAGGTCAAACAGAAGGATGCTCACCGGAAGCATGGCCGTGTTCTCTTTGCAGGCAAATGCAAGTATTGCCGTACTGATGCAAATGGCACCGTATGCTGCCTGTTTGCCGTGCCCGGCCGCAGTTCGAGCCCTGAGATAAAAATACATGGACATGATATAAAACATGGCGGCAAGACTCGCTATTCGTTGAACAATGTATGTGACGGCTGTCACATGAACAGGATGTGTGGCCCACAAAAAAGCAGATAAAAGAGCAATATGATAAGCACCGGAGCCATATGACGGCTTTAACAGGGGAAGCCTGAGTGTCCGGTATACAAAGAGAAATAGAAAAACAGATGAGACAAAATGGATTATGAAATTAACAATATGAAATCCCGTAACACTGGTTTTGCCAAAATAATAATTCAGCCCAAAGGTCAGATACGAGACAGGGCGTGAAATACGTTTTCCCCGGATGCTTATTCCGTAGAAGGTTTTATTAATATTTTCCCATGACAGGGTTTTGAGGTGAACATTGGTGTTGTTTACAATATTCGCATAATCATCATAATGCCACTGGCCCTTGAAGCTGTTACTATAAATGATGATGAGTGCGATAAAGAGGGAGATAACGGCGAATGCATATTTTTTTACTTCAGGAAAATTGCGTTTCAGATACCGTTCAGACCCGTTCTTTTTGATCGTCATTGAATGTTTTATGAAAGCCGTTAAATCCCCTGCGATTCCCCTTACGAAAGGGGGGAGCAAAACCTCCCTGTTTTGAAAAGAGATTGAGGGGGATTTTAAAATTGACAGAATCCATCAAGTCAGCAACATTGGACATGTGCCTTTCTTTTTTCTATGCTGGCAACCCGGGCTTTCCCCTCCTGTTATTTATGTAGAATAAAATAGAATATAATAAAAAAAAATGAAGACTTCAATCATTATGTCTAATCATACTGGTTTATTGAAATTTGCTATTGACATCAAATAACATATTATGTCAAATAACCTTTTTTTATTATTTAGTTTTTACCATGCTAAACTGGCGGGGTGAAAAATCTGGTAAAAATTTAAACTGAATCAAATTTCTGGTAATAATACCCTGAAATATAAAATTGGGAGGAATGAGGATGCAGAAAAAATGTATAGTTCTATCATGTTTGCTGGTTGTGGCTGTTACATGGAGCACCGTGGCGTTTTCCGAAGACAAATTATTATGTATACCACTTGGATCGATAGCATTAAAGGCCCCTGCGCAGGCCAAGGCACAACGAGCGGATGTTGATTTCCCCCATTCCGTACATTTCGGCTATAAATGTCAGGACTGCCACCACACATGGGATGGCGGTGCGGAAATTAAGAGCTGTATGACAGCCGGGTGCCATGATCAGGTGACACCGCCCAAGAGACCTTTGAAAAAAGGAGAATATACAGAAGCATCCATCAAGTATTATAAATATGCATATCACGTACTTTGCAGAGATTGTCACCAGGAAATAAAAGTAACAAACAAGAAAATTGCAAAAGCAGTCGCAAATGTGGAAATTCAAAAAACCGGTCCAACAGGATGTAATGAATGCCATCCAAAACATTAATTATCAGTGAGCGAAACTGCTCATGTGTTGTCCTGCCATTTATTAATAAAAGAGAGTATGCTACCGCTAAGCTGGTTGATTATGCTCTCTTTTTTTATTTTGCGATGAAGATGCAATTTTTATTGTGGAGAGCCTATGATTATCGCCGGACTTACAGGCAGTATAGCTACAGGAAAGTCAACCGTTTCAGGATTTTTTAAAGATGCCGGGGCGGTTATTGTTGATGCAGACCAGGTTGCGCATGATGTTGTGAAAAAGGATCTGCCGGCATGGCATGGGATTGTGAAATACTTTGGCCGAGAAATCCTGCTGCCTGATGGTGAAATTGACAGGGATGCACTTGGCGATATTATATTTAAAAATTCAGACCAGAAAAAGGCACTCAACAGGATTGTGCATCCTTTTGTATTTGAAGAGATGGGCGTGAAGATTAATAAAGCGGCTGAAAGTTATCCTGATTCAGTGATAATTTTAGATGTCCCCTTGCTTATAGAAGGAGGCATGCACATGGACATGTCTGATATCATCCTGGTATATACCCCTGAAACCATACAGCTTGAACGGCTTATGGCAAGAAACAACCTTTGTGAAGAAGATGCCATGGCACGGATACGTTCCCAGATGTCAATCGAGGAAAAGAAGAAAATTGCTGATATAATAATTGATAACAGCTCTACCCTGGAAAAAACAAGGGAGCAGACCCTGGAGGTTTTTCAATATCTTTTGAATAAAGCCGGTTAGCCATTTTACGTGTTAGACGGTTGACTGCATTATACCGATACGTTTGAATGAAACCGGGATAATTAGAATTATTGACAACAATTCATGCATCATGTACGTTCATTTATTCAATTTCGCATAGTAAATACATATTGATACTCAACCAATAAAGTACCAGGATGATTCAATGATAATCGGTCTCGATGTGGGGGGCACCCATACGGATGTGGTTCTTCTGGATAAAAAAGGGCTTGTGAAGGATGTGAAGGTGCCCACAGACCCGTCTGACCTGTTCAACACGGTTCTGACCGGGCTGGAAAAAATCACTGAAGATATTCACCACAGGGAAATAACCCGCGTTGTTCTCAGTACCACGCTAACGACAAATGCTATTGCCCAGAAAAAAATGACCAGGGTGGGAATGATTGTTTCCGGGGGGCCGGGAATCGATCCTGAAAATTATCGAACAAACGGGAATTATTACACGGTTTCCGGTTCTATCGATCACCGGGGCCGGGAAATTCAACCGGTGAATCCGGTTGAAATTCAAGGTGTTGTTGAGCGCCTCATGGATGCCGGCATTCGTCATGTGGGTGTTGTGGGTAAATTTTCGACCCGTAATCCGGACCATGAAACAACCATTGGAAGCATCCTTGAAGATTCCTTTGAAAAAATATTTTTAGGGCATCAGGTTTCCGGTAATCTGAATTTTCCCCGACGGATTGCAACCACCTTTTTTAAAGCTGCAGCCTATTCTGCACATAAAGCATTTTTCGAATCAGTTAAAAAATCGCTGGATAAAAAAGGATTTGAAATTCCAATCTATATACTTAAAGCCGACGGCGGCACAATCAGTTTTGAAGCATCCATAGATTACCCCGGGCAGACCATACTATCCGGTCCTGCAGCCAGTGTAATGGGCGCAACCGTATTTGCCCCTGAAAATGAAGATGTTGTTGTAATTGATATCGGCGGGACCACGACGGATATTGCTGTCCTTATTAATCGTGTGCCGGTGCTGGAACCGCTGGGCATTGAAATCAGCGGGTATAAGACATTGATACGGGCGTTAAAAACCCGTTCCATTGGACTGGGAGGCGATAGCGCCGTCAAAGTAAATGACGGAAAACTGGAAATCGGCCCGGAACGGCTCGGGCCGGCAATGGCTTTTGGCGGACCTTCCCCAACCTCCACAGACGCACTTTCTGTTCTTGGCCTGATTCAAAACAGCGACAGGGAAAAGGCGGTTCAAGGGATAACGCCCATTGCTGAAGCCTTCGGGGAATCGGTTGAAAAAACTGCATCCATGATATTTGACGACAGCTGCAGGGAGATATTGAACCAGGTTCAGGATATTGTTGCTAATATAAACAGCAAGCCCGTGTATACGGTTCATGAACTCATGGAAGGATATCAGGTGAAACCTGAAAAAATTCTGGTACTCGGGGGGCCGGCACCCTATTTTGCCAAACGACTGGATGAGATGTCTGATTTCCGTGTGGATGTAGTCCCGGCATGGCATGTGGCAAATGCCATCGGGGCCGCCCTGGCAAGGACGACATGTGAAGTTTCCCTTTTTGCAGATACGGGAAAAGGGCTTGCCGTATCGCCGGAAGAAAAGTTCAGCAATAAAGTCAACAGGAATTACAACAAGACGGAAGCGGTTAAAGACGCCGGCGACCTGTTGAATAAAAAAGCTCTTCAAATAGGGGCAAGCGCTGAAGATTTTGAGATGGAAGTGGTTGAGCACATACAGTTCAACATGGTTCGTGGATTCAGTACAACCGGAAAAAATATTCGCGTAAAGGTGCAGGTGAAGCCCGGGATTATTCACGGGTACGGTTCCATATCCATTAAACAGGGTAAATAATGCTGCAGACAAAAAATAAAACAGGGCTTGTTTTTTTTCCTGCCTTTGACTGGGCAATAGATCCGACCCATCCTGAACGGGAGGAGCGGTTATTATACACCCAGGACCAGGTGCTTGAAGAGGGTATCCTTGATATTGAAGGAATCGAGGAATTCAAACCGGAGCTGGTTACGGTTGAAGATGTTCAGCGTATTCATTTCTGTGTCCCTGACGTTCAATCTGTCATGACAGAGTCTCATTTTATCAGTGCCGGCGGTGCAAAAAAAATTGGTACCGTTGTTCTTGAAAAGCAGGTGGATAACGGCTTTGCCCTGGTTCGGCCGCCCGGGCATCATGCCATGCGTGTGGTTCACGGCGCGAGGGGGTTCTGCAATGTAAATATTGAAGCCATCATGCTTGAATATTTGCGGGCAACATATAACATTAAAAAAGTTGCCATTGTGGATACGGACTGCCATCATGGTGACGGCACTCAGGATATCTACTGGCATGATCCGGATACCCTGTTTATCTCCATGCATCAGGACGGCAGGACGTTGTATCCGGGTTCCGGCTTTATCAATGAGTTGGGTGGTCCCAATGCAGTTGGAAAAACCCTGAACATTCCCCTTCCTCCCAATACGTCGGAAGAGGGTTTTTTATATGCCATAAAAGAGATTGTCCTGCCGGTGCTTGACGATTTCAAACCTGATCTCATCATAAATTCAGCCGGCCAGGACAACCATTACACCGATCCCATTACCAATATGAATTTTTCAGCACAGGGCTATGCGGAGCTGACATCGCTGTTAAAACCTGACATTGCTGTGCTTGAAGGCGGATATTCCATTGAAGGGGCACTGCCCTATGTAAACGTGGGTATTATTCTTGCCATGGCCGGTATAGACTACAGCAAGGTGAAAGAACCGGATTATGACCCTGTGAAAATTCGTCAGACAGCCGATGTGACTGATTGTATCAAGCAAACCGGGGAAAAGGTCCTGACTTGCTGGCAGCAGAGAGAAAGACTCAAAAAACAGACCTGTGAATCAAACGGGTTTGAAGAACGGACCCGGAACATCTATTATGACACGGACAATATCAGCGAACGCCAGGCAGAAAAAATACGGATTTGTGCCGAATGCGGCGGTGCCATCCGGATAGATTCTTCATCCGACAGGGGATATCATATCCTTGCGGTACATATCCCTGCGCATGCATGCAAAGCCTGCCGGGAAACCGGGTATCAGTGGTATGATGAAAAAAACAAAGGATTTGACATGATTCTCCTGCAGGATCGGACGACGGATCAATTTCATGAGCGGAAACCATAAGAATCTTCACCTTAGGGCCGGGATAATTCAGGCCATCCGGGAGTTTTTCATAAACCGTAACTATCTTGAAGTAGAGACCCCGTACAGAATTCCTGCCCCCGCACCCGAAGCCCACATTGATGCGCCTTCTTCAGAAAGCTGGTATCTGCACACTTCCCCGGAACTGTGCATGAAACGGATGCTATCCGCCGGTTATCCGCGAATATTCCAGATCTGCAAGTGTTTTAGAAAAAATGAAAGAGGCGAACGGCATATTCCGGAATTTACCCTTCTTGAATGGTATACGGCTGAAAACATCTATCTGGATATGATGGATCAGTGTGAGGAACTGGTTCGGTTTGTTGCAGCGAAGACGGGTAATGGCGATTCCATTTCGTATCAGGGAAAGGAAATTGACCTGAACCGTCCGTGGGACAGGATGACAGTTTCAGATGCATTTCACAGGTATTCACCCATATCCGTGGAGAGGGCTGTGGCAGAAGACAGGTTTGACGAAATGATCGCCTTTGAAATTGAACCCAACCTTGGTTTTAAAAAACCGCTTTTCTTATATGACTACCCTGCTTGCAAGGGGGTACTGGCAAAACTCAAATCAGGAGATAAATCATTAGCCGAACGCTTTGAACTGTATATCAGCGGGATTGAGTTGTGCAACGCCTTTACCGAACTGACGAATCCGTATGAGCAGAGAAAACGGTTTGAAGAAGAACAGCAGCTGCGCAGACTGTCAGGAAAAACCGAATATCCAGTTCCTGAAAAATTTCTTGAATCGTTAAAATATATGCCGGAAGCAACCGGCAATGCGTTAGGCGTTGACAGGCTTGTTATGCTTTTAGCAGATGCTGTATGTATTGATGCTGTTGTGGCGTTTACACCTGAGGAACTGTGATTTGCATAATGGTAAGGAATGTGTTTGGGGATTAGTCCTATCCCTTAACCACAACAATCGGTCTGAGCTTTGCCACCTTTTTTGATATCCCCGCTCCATGAACCACATCAACCACCTGGGAGACATCCTTGTAAGCATCGGGCATCTCTTCGGCAAGTGTGGACCTGCCCGTCCATCTGACCAGTATCCCCTTGTCTTCGAGTTCACGGTGGATGGATCGTCCTTTACTTGCTTTCTTAGCGGCTTTTCTACTCAACACCCTGCCGGCACCATGGCAGGTTGAACCGAATGTTTCCTCCATTGCTTTTTGTGTTCCGGAAAGAATGTATGAACAGGTGCCCATATCTCCCGGTATGATAACCGGTTGCCCCACATCACGATAGGATTCACAGATGGCTTTGTGACCGGGGGCAAACGAGCGGGTGGCGCCTTTTCGATGGACACATACGGCTTTTTCCCTGCCGTCTATGACATGTGTTTCTTTTTTTGCAATATTGTGACACACATCATACACGAGATTCATGTTCAGGTCTCTCGGGCTGATGCCAAGTTCTTTTAAAAATATCGACCGGGTCCGGTGCATCAGAACCTGTCGATTCGCCCAGGCGTAATTGGCCGCACATGCCATGGCATTGTAATACTGCCGGCCTTCTTTTGACTGGATCATGGCGTATGAAAGCTGTTTGTCCGGTAGTTCAAAACCGAGCTTTTTTACATGCCGTGTCATGAATGCAAGGTAATCATCACAGACCTGGTAGCCAAGGCCGCGTGAGCCTGAATGGATCATTACCGTAACCTGCCCTTCAAATATTCCGTAATGTGCTGCTGTTTCATTATCATAGACAGTCTCAACCACGCCCACTTCAACAAAATGGTTCCCGGCCCCAAGGGTTCCCAGCTGTTTTTTCCCTCTTTCAAGGGCACGATCACTTACCGTATCCGGGTCGGCATTTTTCATGCATCCGCTGTCTTCCGTGTGCTCAATATCTGCGTCTTCCCCCATCCCCTGGTTGATAGCCCACAGGCTTCCCTGTCGTAAGACCTTTTTTTCGTCTTTTGTTGACAGCCTGATTGATCCGGTTGAACCCACACCGGAAGGGATATTCCGATAAAGGGCGTTTGCAAGGCCTTCAAGCCTGTACCGAATTTCTTTTTCCTCAAGGGATGTTGTTGCAAGCCGGACGCCGCAGTTAATATCATATCCAACACCGCCAGGAGAGATGATACCGTTTTCCCAGTCAAATGCCGCTACACCCCCGATGGGGAATCCATATCCCCAGTGGATGTCCGGCATGGCGAATGACGATTTTATGATACCCGGCAGGGTGGCGACATTGGCAACCTGTTTGAACGCGTCGTCTTTTTTAATATTCTTAATCAGGGAATCGCTGGAATAGATGATGCCGGAAACACGCATGGAACCAGTTTTTGGCACTTCCCATCGATAGTTGTCAATTTTTATTAATTCCATAGGTAAATATTCCCTGTTCAGTTTATATCACACTTTGACTGAAGGAAAAAGAGATGTATCAGTATCAGCAATTCTCGGAGCCATACAATTAAGAAAGCACCAAGGCAATAATGAGCGTTTTTCAGAGAAATTATATACTCAGTTGATTTTTAAGCGTGTTGAAGGTCTCGTTTTCAACTTTCCATCTGGCTCGACCGCCTTTGACGAGTTCGACAACATTATTTTCATTTATTTCAATAT
>JAUXDD010000045.1 GCA_030618465.1 Desulfobacteraceae bacterium | reverse complement strand
GGATTAAGGGGAGGGGGATATAACAGACTGAAAGTCCATTTTATTCACCCTCACCCCGGCCCTCTCCCGTCAAGGGAGAGGGAGATTTTCGACATATCATTTCTGGAAAAAAGGGCATGAGTTAATGACATTGACTTAATAGTCATTATTTTCATATGATCTTAACGCTGAATATACCCCCTGAATAGATGGAAGAGGGGTTTATTCAAATCCGGCCCCTTTGGGGTCGGATTTTACAACAAATCTTTTTTTCCGAGGCCCTAAAACGTGTAAAAAATATTTGAAATTATGACTGAACCTGCAGCAACATCACTTCAGCAAAAGAGAGAGAACCTCATCTCACGCTTCATCAAGGGAAAAGCCGGGAATTTTCTGTTTCAGCATACCCGGTTGCTGGATGATTATTTTTGTGACCGTTTTGAAAAAAGTGTCGTAGGCCCTCAAATCGGTATTACAAAAAATCCCTATGCCATCGTTGCCCTCGGGGGCTATGGCAGGGCGGAGCAGTGTGTTTTTTCAGATGTGGATCTTCTTTTTCTGTTTAAAAAAAAGGTGCCGGATGAAACCGGGGAACTTGTCAGGGAGATTGTCTATCCCCTGTGGGATATCGGACTGGATGTGGGGCACCAGACTCTCTCCCTTTCAGAATGTGTCAAACTGGCCGGAGATGATTTTGAAGTACTCACATCCATGCTTGACAGCCGTTTTATCTGCGGGATGTCCAACCTGTATTCGGATCTGATGGACACTATTCAGAAAAAAACGATCCGTTCCCGTGTGAAAAAAATTATCTCCATGCTTGTAGAGAACAACCGGGACCGGCATAGTCGATTCGGTGACTCGACTTATCTGCTGGAACCCAACCTCAAGCAGGGGCAGGGGGGCCTGAGGGACTATCATACCATGCTCTGGATTGCCCGGATCAAATCAAACATAAAACAGTGCAGGGACCTGGAATATGAAGGATATTTATCCACTGACGAGTATAAATCCTTTTCCCAGGCACTTTCATTCATATGGGAGGTCAGAAACCGTCTTCATATCCTTGCCGGGAGAAAATGTGATCAATTATACTTTGAATATCAGACACAGATGGCGAGCACCCTGGGGTATCACAAGCGCAACGGGCAGCAGCCTGTTGAACGGTTTCTTGGGAAGCTCCATAAGGAGATGGAATACATAAAATATCACCATCTGATGTTTCTGGCTGAATTGGGGTATTTGCATACACCCGGGGCCAAAAAGCGGATTGTTACATTAAAAAGTAAAATCAAGGGACTTAAAATTGTTCGGAACATGCTGACTTTTTCTTCTCCTGAAGCTGTTGTTCAAACCCCCCCACTGTTAATCGAAATATTTAAAGAAAGTGCCGAATTTTCTATACCCCTTAGCGCGGAAGCAAAGCGCATTGTCAAAGACTTTTCTCACCTGGTGAATAACCGGTACCGGTCATCGGACATTGTTGTCCGTGCATTTGAATATATCCTGACCGCACCGGCCCATGAATTCAATGTGCTTAATGAAATGCTGAATACAGGCTTCCTTGAACATCTTATACCTGAATTTGCAACCATAGTGAATTGTATTCAATATGACGAGTATCATTTATACCCGGTGGACAGACATTCCCTGAGGACAGTTCGTACCTTAAAGGAAATAGGCATACGGAAAAAAGACGATAAGAAACATTTGTACAATAAACTGTATAAAGAACTGGCGAGGCACAGGAAGTTGTTGCTATGGGCGGCCCTGCTCCACGATATCGGTAAAGGAGACCATGGTGGCGGACATGCGAAGAGAGGCGCAAAGATAGCTGAAAAAATTCTCAGCCGCATGGGATACAGTTCGAAAGAGATTGATATGGTCGTGTTTCTGATAAAGGAACACCTTTTCCTGGCAAAGATTGCCACACGGAGAGATATCAATGACGAAGAAACCGCCGTGTTTTGTGCAAGGCAGATAAAAGATATCGGACGGTTGAAAATGCTTTACCTGATAACGGTAGCTGATACCATGTCTACCGGCCCCAAGGCCTGGAACAGCTGGACAGAAACGTTGTTCAGGGATCTTTTTTTCAAAGTGCTCAATACGCTTGAAAAAGGTGAGCTGGCAAGTAAAAAGGCCGTGAAGGTTATTGAAAAAAAACAGCAGGAAGTTCTGGATGCCGCCCATGATAATCTTGATAAAGAAGATATGGATGCCCTGGTCAGTGTCATGTCGCCACGATACCTGTTGTATTCAGACAGCACTAAAATTCTTGAGCATATCCGTTTGTATCAGCAGATGAGCGATCGTGAATTTGTATGGGAAGTGTTGAAAGACGGCACTTCTGACATAAGGACAGTGACCATATGCGCAAAAGATCGGCCAGGACTGTTTTCCATGATTTCCGGTGTGTTGGCGCTGAATGATCTGGATATACTTGATGCCCGGATTTTTACATGGAAAAACAATATTGCGCTCGATATTTTCAAGGTTAAACCGCCGTCTGACAGACTCATGGAAGACAACCGGTGGGCAAGGGCGGAAAAGCATTTAAACGCCGCATTAAATGATCAACTGGACCTGGAACTGGAATTGAAAGAAAAGATGCGGTACTACAAAGCGGCAAAAATTCATACTACAAAGAGACCGCATCGTGTGGAAATTGATAATGAGAGTTCCAGCTTTTTTACGATTATTGAAGTGTTTACCTATGACTACCCTGGGCTTCTCTTCAGTATCACCCATTCATTGTTTAAAAATGATCTGGATGTCTGGGTGTCCAAAATTGCAACCAAGGTTGACCAGGTCGTGGACGTTTTTTATGTAAGGAATATCGGCGGCGGAAAGGTTGAATCGCCGGACAGACTCGGTCAAATTAAAACAGATCTGGAGGAGGTGGTAAAAGAAGAGAAATAAACAGGCTGTGAAAGCAATTGCCCTGTTATTGAGAGAAAGACTCTGAAAACAGGTTCGCTTCCGTTGTGATCCCTTACCCAAAAAACAAAAAATACAACGGAGGTATACATAATGAAATCAAAATATATCATTTTGATCGCTTTTTTTTCTCTCTTATTTGCGGCATCGGCATTTGCCGGTGAAGATACGTTAAACTCAGGTGATACGGCGTGGATGATCGTGGCAACAGCCCTTGTTATGATGATGACACCCGCCGGGCTGGCCATGTTTTACGGGGGAATGTCCCGCTATAAAAATCACCTGAATACCTATGCCATGATATTTGTTTCCTATTGTCTGGCAAGTATCATCTGGGTCGTCTATGGTTATACCCTCGCTTTTGGACCGGACAAAGGGGGTATGATCGGTGGATTGGATAATCTCTTATTAAATGGTATTACCACGGGCAGTCTGTCCGGAACTATACCCACATTTGTGTTTGTTCTTTTTCAAATGACGTTTGCCGGTATCACGGTAGCACTGGTACTGGGTTCGGTTGTGGACCGGATGAAATTTTCATCATGGGTGGTGTTTACTGTTTTATGGATTACCTTTATTTATTGCCCGGTTGCTCACTGGGTATGGGGTGGTGGCTGGATGGGCTCAATGGGTGCCCTTGATTTTGCCGGCGGTAATGTTGTTCATATTAATGCCGGTGTGGCCGGACTGGTACTTTCATTATTTCTTGGTAAACGAATCGGCTACGGAAGGGAATCCATGTTTCCGTCCAGTGTTTCCCTGACAGCCCTCGGTGCGGCACTCCTCTGGTTCGGGTGGTTCGGTTTTAATGCAGGAAGTCAGCTTGCAGCTGACGGTGTTGCTGCTTCGGCTTTTCTCGTGACCAATACATCTGCTGCCATGGGTGCTCTGTCCTGGATGTTTGCAGAGTGGATTGTCAGCAAAAAACCGACGGTTCTGGGAATTGCATCAGGCGTTGTCGCGGGACTTGTTGCGATTACACCAGCGGCCGGTTTTGTCAATTTGCAGGCATCTCTGATTATCGGTCTTGTGGCCGGTGTTTTTGGCTTCTACAGTGTGACCATATTGAAGCATAAACTGGGATATGACGATTCCCTGGATGCTTTTGGTGTGCATGGTATGTGCGGGATATGGGGGGCACTGGCCACGGGTTTATTCGCATCGCCGGCGATTACAGAAGGGGCCAGAGGATTATTTTACGGAAATCCCGGTCAGTTATGGGTGCAGTTCGTATCCGTTATTGCAACCATTGTGTTTTCAGCAATCGGAACGGTTATCGTCGTATTAATTACAAAGTTTATTACCGGCGGATTGAGAGTGGAAAAAGAAATTGAAATTGAAGGGCTTGATAATTCCATTCATGGGGAACGCGCATTTGAAATTGATTAATACATAAAATATAACTGGTTAAACAGGAGGACGCAAATGAAAAAAATCGAAGCAATTATCAAGCCGTTTAAGCTGGATGATGTAAAAGAGGCCCTGAATGAAATAGGGATACAGGGAATGACAATAACAGAAGTAAAAGGATACGGTCGTCAGAAAGGTCACAAGGAGATCTATCGGGGGGCTGAATATGTCGTTGATTTTATACCCAAAATAAAAATTGAGATTGTACTTGCCGCAGACATGGTGGATAAAACCGTTACTACGATCCAGGAAGCTGCCAATACCGGCAAACTGGGTGACGGAAAAATATTCGTGACGCCGGTTGAATCGGCCGTTCGGGTTCGTACCGGTGAGAAGGGAAAAGACGCCATTTAATTCACCATTTCAATGAATTTTTGGGTCTTTTTTAAGTATTGCAATTCCGTTTTTGAACAAGTAGTCTCCCTATATAAATAAAAAATCAGAATATAAATAAAAAATCAGAAGGAAACATCACTATGAACGAACATGTTAAAAAACCACGCAGGAAGAAACTGCCTGTTGCACAGATGAACATGATTTTTCTCATGTTCTATACCTACTATGTATACTTTTGCGTGGCGTTTAATGACGGTGCCATGTTTCCCGGGGCGCAGGCAGACATTCAGGGATTTTTCCATGCCATCATGCCCACCTGGGAGGCGGCGGGTGTTTACCTTGCGTGGTTTGTATTCCAGGCTATTCTCTATTATATTGCACCCGGCCGGGTTGTAGATGGACTCCCGCTGGAAGACGGGTCACGACTCAAGTACCGGATAAACGGTTTCTCGTCATTTATCATTACCGCTGCCGTGGTAGCGATTTCCGTATGGCAGGAGTGGTTCTCGCTGAGCTGGATTTATCACAACTTCGGTGCGCTTTTGACAGTGATCACAATTTTTTCCTACCTGTTCAGCTTTTTTCTTTATTTTTACGGGAAAATGCCGGTCAACCAGCCCGGCAAAGTGACCGGCATGTTCTTCGTCGATTTTTTTATGGGAACAAGTTTGAATCCCAGGGTACCACCGGTGAAGGGATTTGATTTCAAGTTCTTTTGCGAGGGCCGGCCTGGAATGATCGGCTGGATATTGGTTGATGTGGCACTGGCCGCCTTTCAATATGAACGGTATGGTTTTGTGTCGATTTCAATGATCCTTGTCTGTGTATTGCAGGCATTCTATGTGCTTCACTACTTATGGCAGGAGGATTTCGTGTTGAGTACCATAGATATCCGGACCGAGCGTTTTGGTTGGATGCTGGTATACGGGGATCTGGCATGGGTGCCCCTGACGTATTCTCTGGGTGCTTTTTACCTGATCGAGCACGTACACAACCTCCCGGTATGGGGAGCGGTGCTTATTGTATTGTTCAGTATAGCCGGATTTTATATATTCCGGGCCTCAAATATGCAGAAGGACCGTTTTCGTAAAGACCCGGACAATGTTCTGATCTGGGGCAAAAAACCTGAATACCTTGATACAAAACGCGGGACCAAGCTGCTTGTTTCCGGCTACTGGGGTAAGGCAAGGCACATCAATTACCTGGGCGATGCAATGATCGCACTTTCCTGGGCGCTTCCCTGTTTGATGGGGTCGTTTATTCCTTACCTGCAGCCCCTGTGGTTCGCGTTTTTACTGATTACGCGTGAACGCCGTGATGATCGATGGTGCAAGAAAAAATACGGTGAGGACTGGGAGCGATACCGGAAGCGTGTACCCTGGCGGATTTTACCCGGTATATATTGAAAAAGAGTATAGATGAAAATATTTTCAAAGGTCCCGGTGCTTATAGCGGAGATCGGAGGGACACCCAACGGGATTCAACATGCTGCCATAACAGGATATGAAAGGAAACATTGTAATGACTGATTTTGGATACGCTGGTAAAATTCTGAGAGTAAACTTGTCGAACGGGCAAATTACAGAGACTTCAACATTCGATTACACCGACAGGTTTTTGGGGGGACGAGGGATTGCGTCAAAAATCTACTGGGATGAAGTACAACCTGAAGTTGGTGCTTTCGATGAAGAAAACCGCCTGATATTTGCACTCGGCCCTATGGCTGGAATTTCAGCACTGGGTACCTCCAGATGGGGAATTTTCGGAAAATCTTCCCTTACCACCCCGGAGAAATTCTGCTATGGGAACCTCGGAGGACGCTGGGGAGCAGAGCTTAAGTTCGCAGGATACGATGGCATAGTCGTTCACGGAAAATCAGAAAGGCCCGTTTATCTTCTGATTTCGGACGGAAAAGTCGAATTAAAGGATGCATCCACTTTATGGGGTAAAGGTGCCATCCAGACAAGGACTGTCCTGAAAGAAGAACTTGGGGATAAAGTTCGGGTTGTAGCTATCGGGCCTGCCGGGGAAAACATGGTAAGCACGGCAACTTTGCTGGCAGATGATGACGCCAGTGGCTCCGGCGGACTGGGTGCAGTAATGGGGTCAAAAAAACTGAAGGCCATCGCAGTCAGGAGAATCAGTAAAAAAACCAAAATAGCCCACCCTGACATTTTGCGCGAGTTGACCACATATATAAAAGGGTTGGGAAAAGATAACATCCCTGTATGGGGAATGGATTTTATGGTATATGGGCCAAAGACGAAGAAGGCGCCATGCTACGGCTGTTTCGGTAACTGTCTTAGAATTAAGTATACTGCGGACGATGGAAAAACCGGCAAATTCATGTGCCAGTCCCGATTTTTTTATTACGCATGGGCCCTGGGATACTACGGTGAGGACAATGATGCATCGTTTCATGCTGCTAAAGTTTGTGATGAATATGGTCTCGATACGTGGACACTGCAAAGCCTGCTGGAGTGGTTGTCTGAGTGCTTTAACGCCGGTATTTTAACCGAGGAACAGACCGGTATCCCCATGTCAAAGATTGGTAGTGTTGAGTTTATCGAGACAATAGTGAAGATGATTTCGCTGCGTGAAGGATTTGGTGAGATACTTGCCGGTGGACGAGAGAAAGCAGCCGGGGAGATCGGCCCTGAAGCAGTGGCGCTCATCAAGCATGCTGATGCCTATGATCCCCGGATGTATATTACCAATGCCCTCATTTTTCCATTTGAACCAAGGGAACCCATCCAGCAGGTTCATGAAGTCGGGCTCACGGTGGCTCAGTGGTCCAGCTGGGTAAAAGGCACGGAGGGAGCTTATATTTCCACAGATGTTCTGCGAGGAATTGCCCGGCAGTTCTGGGGAGGCGAGGCAGCAGCCGATTTCTCCACTTACGAAGGCAAGGCGCTCGCGGCAAAAATGATACAGGATCGCCAATACGTGAAAGAAATTCTAATGATTTGTGACTGGTTCTACCCGATGCTCGATATTCGCAACAGCGAAGACCACATGGGCGACCCTGCTCTGGAAAGTAAAATACTATCAGCTGTGACCGGGAGGGAATTTGATGAGGATTCGCTCAACCGCATAGGGGAAAGGGTTTTCAACCTGCAAAGAGCTATTTTGCTGAGGGAAGGGCACAAGGCCTTAGATGATGATAAGTTGCCTGATAACTGGCACAACACTCCATACGAAGGTCACATCGTTGATCCGGACAGCATTGTACCGGGTAAGAATGGTGAGATAATCTCCAGAAAAGGAGCCATGGTGGATTGGGAGGACTTTGAACAGATGAGGGCCGATTACTATCAGTTCAGGCGATGGGATATTGCCACCGGTCTTCAAACCAGGAAACAGCTTACGGAAATCGGATTAGAAGATATTGCAGATGATCTGGAGCGAAGAGGTTTGCTGGCCTGAGCAAAGAGAGGCAGGAAATGATTGTTTATTTTCAACGGGACAGTATGACGGGATTGGAGGATCATCTATGAGCTACAAAGTTATTCAGTGGACCACCGGTCATGTCGGCAAGGAGGCGGTAAAGGGGATACTGGCGCATCCGGATTTGGAACTGGTGGGAGCCTATGCCTGGAGCGAGGCCAAAGCGGGAGAAGACATCGGCGAACTCTGCGACATTGATTCCATTGGCATCAAGGCAACTAATGACGTGGACGCCCTGCTGAAGATGGGTGCCGATTGCGTCTGCTATATGCCGAACTGGCTGAACGTTGATGAGATGGTGCGTATTCTGGAGGCCGGACTGAACATGGTATGCAGCTTTTTTGTAAACGGTACCTCGCTGGGTGAAGAGCAGCGCAACCGATTAATCAAGGCTGCTCAAAAGGGTAATGTCAGCCTGTTTGGAAGCGGTATTTTTCCCGGCTTTGCGCCATTTATTGCAGGTCTTATGGCTACAGTGAGCCGGGACTTTCGTCGTATCCGCTTTTTGGAATCCGTAGACCTCAGCCACTACGCGGCCTTTGCCAATTTTGCAGGGTTGGGCTGGGGGCAGCCGCCGGATGAGAAATGGGCGGAAGTCAATCGCCTTGCACTGGGGACATATGGTGAATGTATTGATTTAATCGTCGATCTGCTTCACATACCCATTACCGGGAAGCGGTTCAATTATGAATATGCTACCGCTCCCGATGATCGTGAGTTCTTCGGATTTCCTGTACCTGCAGGTACGGTCGCTGGACAAAAGTGTACCTGGACCGGTATGGTGGGTGACAACCCGGCCGTTGAGCTTGATGTGGTGTGGAAGGCAGGAAAGAACCTGGAACCTGACTGGCCCCTGTTTCACGGTTATACCATGGAGGTTGAAGGCAACCCCGGTATTCGTACCAGAGTTACCTTTTCCCCTTCAGAATTAAAAACGGACGATCCCGGTGCCGGTGGAGCTGATCTGGCAAATCAGGTCACTGCCATGCCTGTGATCAACGCTATTCCGGCTGTTTGTGACGCCACTGCCGGCATCAGGACATATGCCGATTTGCCACTTATTACCGGGAGATATGTTTATCAACCAGGGTAGCCGCCCCTTTTTTATACAGATGGGGCATCTTCAACTTTCACTCAATTGAGGTTTCACTTACGGGCAAATCATCGGCGTGTATGGCGGGCAATTGTTTCCGGGATGAGTATTCGATCCGAATAGTATTTCCCATTAACCCCCGGATTCCGGGAGAAATAAAAAGGAGGGCATCTTATGGCATATAAAGTCATTCAATGGAGTACCGGTAACGTAGGAGCCTGCGCGCTACGAGCGATTATCAATCATCCGGAAATGGATCTGGCGGGGGTGTGGGTACATCATGATGATAAAGCAGGCCTGGATGCTGGAGTGCTATGCGGACTTGAGCCGATCGGTATAAAGGCTACACAGGATTCCGATGCATTAATATCCACCGAGGCCGATTGCGTATGCTACGCGTCTGATGTCAGCATAGATATGGTGGGGACGATCGACGAAATCTGTCGTATTCTGAGTTCGGGCAAGAATGTCGTTACAAGTTCCCTGCTCAGTCTTATTTACCCACGGGCGCTCGGTCCGGAAATTTACGATAAGTTTGAGTCTGCCTGCCGGGAAGGCGGCGTGTCGCTTCTGGTCTCGGGTATCGACCCGGGTTTCGCCAATGCTACGCTTCCTCTTATTCTTAGTGGGATGTCGGAACGATGGGAGAGCATTCGAATACAGGAAATCGTCAATTACGCCACATACAATCAACCCGAAATTCTTTTTGAGACCATGGGCTTTGGAAAATCGATGGATACCCTGCCTCCACTTCTGACTCCAGGTGCGCTCACTTTCTATTGCGGAGGGGCTGTCCAGCTCATGGCTGAAGGGCTTGATGTTGAAGTTGAAGAAATCCGCGAAGTCCATGAACGGATGCCAGCGCAAGCCGACCTGGAAACTCCTGCCGGGATTATCAGAGAGGGCATGTGCGCAGCGGTACGCTTTGAGGTGCAGGGGATTATCAGAGGTCAGCCTGTCCTTGTAGCAGAACATGTTACACGTATGCACGACAATATCGCACCAGACTGGCCGCAGGGCAAAGGTTATCGGCTAATCATCGAAGGCCGCCCCCGCATGACCTGTTCTTTCGATTTTGAAGACGAGCACGGGGATAATGCGGTCGGAGGTGTCATTCTAACGGCTACGCGTATCGTCAATGCAATCCCAGCGGTTTGCTCAGCGGCATCCGGTTTCATTTCAGAACTTGATTTGCCACTCATTACCGGTCGGGGGCTTATGGCTTAACTGGACACAGGTGTATTATTTCAAAAATCCTGATACCAAAAGGAGAACATTAAAATGACATATCGAGTAGTACAGTGGGCAACCGGGGGAGTTGGCAAGGCGGCGATAGAGGGTGTGCAAAGCCATCCCGAGCTGCAGTTGGTGGGGTGCTGGGTACATTCATCTGAAAAAGCAGGCAAAGATGCCGGTGTGATAGCGGGTACAGGGGAGATCGGCGTAACCGCCACCAATAACGTAAATGATATTCTGGCCATTGATGCCGACTGTGTGATCTATACCCCTCTGCTGCCGGATGAAGATGAAGTAGTGCGGTTGCTGGAATCGGGGAAGAACGTCATCACCACAGTTGGCTGGGTCTACCCCTTCAAGTCAGGCAACATTGACCGCCTGCAGGAGGCGTGTTCCAAAGGCAAGTCGGTACTGCATGGGACAGGTATCCATCCCGGAGGTATGACCGAACGCTTCCCCATGCAAATATCGTCTTTTACCCGTGACGTAACCTATGTACGATCAGAAGAATTTTCCGATATTCGGACTTACGGGGCTCCCGATGTAATTAGCGAGATCATGCTGTTTGGTAAAAAACCGGAAGAAGCTTTAGCCAGCCCGCTGGTACACTTCCTGGCCAACGGATTTGGCCAGTCCATACATATGATCGCCGATGAGCTGGGTTTCAACCTGGATAGCGAAATTAATACCATCAATGAAGTCGCGGCAGCCACTTCGCCCATTGATTCACCAATAGGTGCCATCGAGCCTGGATTGGTGGCTGCCCAGCGGTTCACCTTTCAAGGTTGCGTCAATGGGAAACCTGTTATCGAAGCCATTGTCAACTGGTTTATGGGCGAAGAGCATTTCGATAAGCCCTGGAGCTTTGGCCCACAGGGTGTGCGCTATGAAATTGAGGTTAAAGGCGACCCAACTATAAATGCTGTTTTTCATGGTTTTCATCCTGCCACAGTTGAGGCGGGGCTCCTCTGCAATGAGGGTATTGTGGCTACGGCGATGCATTGTGTAAATACCGTTCCTTACGTTTGCAAAGCTCAACCCGGAATACGGTCTTATCTGGACCTGTCGATGATCTGCGGGCGGGCAGCTCCCCATCTGTTGTAGCCTGAATGTTTTTATATCTGAATTTATGGGATACCCGGATTAATGACCCGCCTATAAAAAAGCCTGAACATATCCCTGAACTTTTTTATGATGATTCCTTCTCTCAAATTCCTAAAACAGATTACTGGCTCCAGTAATTTCTTTCCCGGCCATTATCCCGTTTGAGAGTCAGCAGGACAGGTGCGCCTTCATTCCGAAAGTTTTATCCTTTTTTCCCTCCTTCTTTCATTTTCCTATTTTGGTACATCCACAACAGGATGTGTGATCTTTAAGCTTGACATACAACTGTGAACCCCATATACATTTTTGATAAAAAAGTGAGTTCTTATCCCTCCCAGGGGCAGCTTTCCAAAAAAATTGGTGCAGATATTCAGCGTATTTCCAAATATGAAAGAGGGGTTCTTATACCAACCACCGAGATTATGGTTAAACTTTCAGTTGCTCTGGACGTAAGTCTTGATTATTTGCTTAAAAACTGTAAAAATCAGGTCGCAGGCAAAATCCTGGATACAGAATTAATTGACCAGTTCTCTCAGGTAGATGCACTGCCGGATGAAGACCGTCATATCCTGAAGGCACTTCTTGAAGCATTCATCAAAAAACATCGCTTTGAGGAACTGGCAATGAAATGAGGTAAAAAATGGAACAGGAAAAAATTTTTAACGACATATCAAACCTTCCGCCGGAAGCGCAAAAACAGGTTATTGACTTCATCGCTTTTTTAAGAAAGCGTTACAAACGCTCGGTAAATGTAAAGCAAACCAGGCAGTCCAATCTTACTAAGGAACCCTTCATCGGAATATGGAAAGATCGTGAAGACATGAAAGACAGCGGAACATGGGTTCGCAATATTCGTGAGGCTGAATGGGGCGGGACAAGTTAATATGGTAATTGTAGATACAGACATTCTGATTGATGCCGGCCGTAATGTTGATGAAGCTGTAAACTGTCTGCAACAGATTGAAGATGATTATTCTGTAGCTGTCATCTTAACGCCTTGCCTGTCATGCTAATCCACGTTCTTTATTATTAATTGAGGTTGAGTTCAAATCATTCTCTGGATTTCTTTCAATTTTGTATTCAGCTTCTTTTTGGATACAGAAAACGGGGTCTTGAGTTCCTGTGCGAAAACAGATACTTTGTATTCTTCAAGCAGCCAGAAGAACGCCTCAATGGCATCTCTTTTTTCATTTGATGATGCAGGTGACAGGTCCTGGAGCAAATCGTTCAGGCGGTTCCTGAATGTTTTTATATCGTCCGCCTTTGCCTGATCCTTTTCAAAATTGACTAAGGCCCTTTGCGCCCGCAATTCAATTGCTTTAATGTACCGTGGCAAATGGTCAAGTCGAAAATTGTCGTATAGTTCAATAAAATTCTCCGGCACCAGTCTGCTGAGCTCATTTCTTATTGTCTCAAGGAATTGAAGTACTGTCATATTTTCCCTGTTTCCTGTTTCCAGGGTGTAAATTGATGATCGTGTTTCATGACAGGCGTCAAAAATTTTTATGACTCTTTCTAAAAGTTCCCGACCTTTTTGAATCATTCCGGTTGATGCTGTTCGGGCATGTGTTCCAAATGATTGTTTCGTACGGATATTTTCTGAAAACATATCATGCATGATGCGATTGACAATTTTTTGCTGGACAGATTTAACACCACCAAAATACTTTGCCCCGGGTGCCATATTTTTCGGGAGGGCAATATTTTTATTTAAATATTTAATCTCCTTTGAAAAAATGATGTTAAAAAGTACCACAACACCATCTTTATGGGATACAAAAGCCTGAATCCTGTCCTGGAAAAGACGAAGGCTCAGCCTGTTTTCCTCTTTTTTAAGACCCGGGTAGACAGTCCATGTTTCTCCACTTTTTCCGTTAAGTGATATGGTTTCGGGCAGGTCCGGAAAGTCCCATGTGGTGATATTCGTCAGTTCCCAATTTTTTTTGGCTGCTTCAAATTCCCTGGTTTTAAAATTTCCTGTCCCTCCATTTTTTGAAAAATTCCGGATGAAAACTGATTTGTCTCTATCAACTGCCAGTTCTTCTCCTTTTGCGCCTGAAATGGATATCCGCATTTTCAGGTGATCCGGAAGACTATTGTCTGTCCATCTGGAAGCAGGGATATCAACGCCAAATCGTTTGTAAAGAAAGTTTCCAAGGGCGGTGAACAGCGATCCCTGGTTTCGGGGCATTTCCTTGACGATAATATCAACCGTATCGGAGACAGGTACGAGCTTTTTTCGGTATGCTTTGGGAAGTGCTTTAATCAGGGCGATGAGCTTTTCCTCAAAAAGCCCCGGTACAAGCCAGTCGGTGGAATCCGGTGAAACAGATGAAACACAGGATGATGGGATTTTAACAGTAATGCCGTCATCATTTTCCCCGGGTTTGAAATTGTATAAACATTCAAAATGGGTATTCCCCAGCTTAATCTGATCCGGGAAAAGCGACACTTCATCATCTGCCGGAACGTATCGAACAAGATCCTCCTGTTTCATTTTCAGGGACACGTCACCCCTTTTTTTTACATGCCGATTCAGACTCCGGATGTCGTAAATCCTGTCAAATTGTTTCCTGTAAAAGTGGAACAGGTCCTCATCGCTGATCAGAATATCCCTGCGCCGTATCCTGTCCTCCATATCTCTAACATGGTCGATCAGGTCAAGATTATGCTGCAGGAATGGAAGGTGTGCAAGCTGGTGTTGTTTAATATCGCCTTCAACAAGGGCACTGCGGATGAAAATGTCTGTTGCTTCATCCGGATTAATTTTTCCGTACGATACTTTTCGTCGCGGGACAATAATCAAACCAAACAGGCTGACCTGTTCATCGGCAACCGCTTCGCCCCGGTTTCTTTCCCAGCGGGGATTCTGGTGGGTATACCGGCACAGGGAACCGCCCAGCGTTTCCAGCCAGTTACAGTCTATGTTTGCCGCTGTTCGTGCAAAAAGTCGTGATGTCTCGATCATTTCTGATGCAACGATCCAGGTGCCGGCTTTACCAAACAGGCCAGAACCGGGGAATACCATTACCTCTTTGCCTTTTGCCGCATGGAAAATGTTTTTTTCTTTTTTCACGGCAATATTGGCCAGGTATCCGCTGAGAATGGATTTATGAATCGCTGTATAAAGGGGCTTGAATTCCCCTGATTCATCATTAGATCGACGTGCAGGGGATTCATGTTCAGAAGAGATTTTTGTATCACTGCTGAAATCAGCCTCTTCAAGTATGGCACGGATCTGTGTATGAATATCAATCCATTCTCTCATTCTTTTCAATGACAGGAAACTGTCCCTGCAGAATTTCTTTATCTGCCCGGTACTTTTCAGCCTTTTTTTTGTATCGTGATAGCTGTTCCAGATATTTAACAGCGAAATAAAATCAGATGACGGCTCACTGAATTTTGCGTGAGCCTGATCCGCAGCATGTGCCTTTTCTTCAGGCCGTTCCCTGGGGTCCCTCACACTCAGGGCTGACGTAATAACAGCCATTTCGTTCAGACATCCGTTCTTTTCCGCTTCGATGAGCATTTTTGACAGCCTGGGATCAAGAGGGATTTTTGCCATCAGCCGGCCGTTTTGTGTAAGCCTGTACCTGCTGTGGGGTTTCCGGGTATCAGGTGTGCTTTTTCGTTCCGGTTGTAAGTGGATGGCGCCAAGTTCCATGAGCGTATCAAACCCGTCATTTATACTTTTTGCGGCAGGCCTGTCGATGAATGGAAATTCCGCAATGTCTCCAAGTTTTAAAGCGATCATTCTGAGGATGACCTCAGCCAGATTTGCCCGTAAAATTTCCGGCAGCGTGAAAAAAGGGCGGGCAAGAAAATCTTCTTCAGAATAAAGTCGTATACACACGCCGTTTTCCACCCTGCCGCATCGTCCTTTTCTCTGGTCGGCACTGCTTCTTGAAACAGGGAGTACAGGAAGCGATGTGGTCCTTACCCGGGGGTTATACCGGGAAATACGGGCAAGGCCGGTATCAATGACATATTTGATTCCCGGGATGGTTATGGATGTTTCGGCAATATTGGTGGCGACAATGATTTTTCGGGCAGATATTATTTTAAACACACGTGTCTGGTCTTTTGCCGAAAGTCTTGCAAACAGGGGAAATATCTGAATGCGTTTATGTTTTCTTCCGGCAATAAGCTCGCAGGTTTCACGAATATCCTGCTCAGTGGGCATAAAAACAAGAATATCCCCGTTTCGGTCTTCACGGACAATCCTGTCCACTGCGTGCACGGCCGATTCCACATGGGTAAGTTCCCCGTTTTCATCTTTATTTTTTGATTCAGGGTTTTCCGGCAAATATCGGATATCAACCGGATACATGCGGCCGGATACTTCTATTATCGGGGCATTATCGAAGGCTTTTGAAAACTTCTCCGTATCAATGGTAGCAGATGTGATAATCAGTTTCAGGTTTTTTCTTTTTTTTACCAGGGTCTTCAGTATTCCCAGGATAAAATCGATATTCAGGCTTCGCTCATGGGCCTCATCCACAATAATGGTGTCATACTCATTGAGCCATGGGTCTCCCTGGGTTTCAGCAAGTAGAATGCCGTCGGTCATGATCTTGATAAATGCATCCGGGCTGCTTTTATCCTGGAATCGAATCTTGTAGCCCACAGACCTGCCGGTTTCCTCGCCGAGCTCTTCAGCTATCCGGCTGGCCACGGTGATGGCGGCAATTCGTCTCGGCTGGGTGCATCCGATTTTTCCCTCTATTCCCCGACCTGCCGCCAGACAGAATTTGGGAATCTGCGTGGTTTTTCCGGAACCGGTTTCCCCGGATATAATGATAACCGGGTGATGAATAATGGTATCAATGATTTCTTCTTTTTTTTCTGTTATGGGCAGGCGTTTATTATAAGTAATTCGTGGGAGATGTTGATTTCGCCGCTGCTTTTTTTTTATGGAGGTATTTATCTTTTTTTTGATATATGACAGTTTGTTTTCCAGCTTTTTCCCGGTCAAGTCGTTTTTTGCCATTAAGCGTCTGGTGCGATTGATTTCGCGGCGCAATTCAATTTTGTCCGCGTGCAGGACATCAGATAATAGAGCCTCCAGTTTTTTCAAGGCTCCAACACATGTTTGTCTAAAACAAAGCATGTAAACTCGCCTTCAAAGCATATATCGTTATTATTTTTTACCGTCACCTGTACGGATTGTTTTTTTCCTTTCTTTGATTCCACTTTTGCTTCCGCGACAACAAATTCTCCGGCTCTCACCGGTTTTACAAACTTTACATCGGCAGCACCCAGCACCACATTGGGGTGGTTTACCGCAATCATGGCCGCGTAATCAGCCAGCCCGAAAATAAAACCGCCGTGAACAAGGCCTGATGTATCAACCGCCATTTCCCCTGTGGTAACCAGCTCAACACGGCTGTAATCGTCTTCAAGCGCAACCGCGTTCCCGCATAATGCGCCATTGATTCTTGTATGCGTCTTAATGAAGTCAGAAATTGTATTCATTCGTCAAAATCCATGACAATGTTCACTTCACCGGCTTCTCCCATGGTTCGCTTTA
>JAUXDD010000009.1 GCA_030618465.1 Desulfobacteraceae bacterium | reverse complement strand
GCGCAGAGACTTCAGCGGAAATATTCAAAACAGATTGATGATTCTGTATTCGAAGAATGCACCCGCACGATAATTGATCATGTTGACCTGATACGCAATCTGGTGAATGAATTTTCCGCCTTTGCAAAATTTCCAAATGCGAATCCCAAACCCTGTGAATTGTATCCAATCATTCATGAAACAGTTGCTCTATACAAGGAGGGCCTCCAGAGTGTAGAATTTGAGATAAATGTTTCGGACAATATACCCGAACTGAATCTGGACAGGCAACAGATCAAACAGGCTATGATTAATCTTGTAGACAATGCAATCGCATCAATGAATGGGATGGGAAAAATTACGATCAACCTTTCCCATGATTCTATATTGAAAATGGTTCGCATTGAATTGGCAGATACGGGCAAAGGCATTTCTGACAAAGAAAAGACGCGTCTTTTTGAGCCGTATTTTTCTACCAAAAAAACAGGGCTGGGGCTGGGGCTTACAATTGTGCATTCGATTATTGCCGACCATAACGGTCTGGTGGGCGTTCAGGACAACTATCCTCAGGGCGCCAAATTTGTCATAGAACTACCGGTTTGATAGTGATATTTCAGCCAGAAGCATTTAATGGCTGATTTGGATATAAATAATATGCTGAAAAAGGAGCAACATGATTATGTTTCCGACAATTTTAATCGTTGATGATGAGCCTTCAATCGTCAAGTCATTAAGCGGCGTACTGACTGATGAGGGCTTTGAAGTCATAACCGCCTCCAATGGATATGAAGCGTTAAAGATAATTGATGTTGAATCACCGGATCTTGTTCTGCTGGATATATGGATGCCTGGGATTGATGGAATTGAAACCCTTAAAGAGATAAAGAAAAACAATCCTGAAATCCAGGTGATAATGATTACAGGCCATGGAACCATTGAAACGGCTGTCAGCGCAACAAAATTCAGTGCTTTTGATTTTATTGAAAAACCGCTTTCAATAGACAAGGTCATTGTTGCAATAAATAATGCCTTGAATTTCAGGCGGCTTGAAGAGGAAAACAGGTTCCTTCGTAAGAAAACACTGGAAAAAAATTCAATTACCGGCAACAGTCAGCCGATTGTCGCCCTGAAACAGCAGATAGCTGTTGTAGCGCCCACGGAAGCGTGGATACTGATTGCGGGGGAAAACGGGACAGGCAAGGAAATGGTTGCCCGTACCATACACAAGATGAGTGCCAGGGCGGAGCAGTCTCTTGTGGATGTGAATTGCGCTGCCATTCCCGAAGAATTGATCGAAAGCGAATTGTTCGGTCATGAAAAAGGAGCTGTTTCAGGGACATCTGTAAAAAAGAGAGGTAAATTTGAACTGGCCAATAACGGCACAATTTTTTTTGATGAAGTCGGGGACATGAGTTTAAAGATACAGGCCAAGATTCTAAGAGTTCTCCAGGAGCAGAAATTTCAAAGGGTTGGCGGAAGCAGGGTCCTGGATGTGAATGTCAGGGTGATTGCCGCAACCAATAAAGATCTTGAAAAAGAGATCGGGAAGGGTAATTTTCGGGAAGATCTTTACTATCGCTTGAATGTCATACCGATAGAGATCCCGCCCCTCAGGAATCGCAGTGAAGATATTCCTGAACTTGTTGATATGTTTCTTGAAGAATGCGCCAGCCAGTATCAAAGCAAAAAGAAAGAATTTTCAAAAGAAGCTATTAATTTTTTATGCGGGTATTCATGGCCGGGAAATGTGAGGGAACTTAAGAATCTTGTGGAGCGTATAGCTATTATGGTGCAGCATGACATGATAGAGGCGGCTGATATTCCTGCACCGTACAATCCTGAAATTCAAAAGGGATCAACGCTTATCGAGTCCCAATGCCTCTCCATCAGCAATTTAAAAGAAGCAAAAAAAGCCTTTGAAAAAGAATTTATCGTGGGAAAGCTTTCCCGGAATGAGAACAATGTATCTAAAACAGCTGAGGCCATTGGCGTTGACAGGAATTATCTGAACAAGAAAATAAAGACCCTGAATTTAGATTATGACGTTGAGAATAATCAGCGGTAACTTAAAGAAGAAGAAGCTTTATACGGTCATGGGGATGGAGACACGCCCCACTGCCGATCGCACAAGAGAGTCTGTCTTTAATATCCTGTCGTTTAAGGTGAGACATGCTGTTGTGCTTGATCTGTATGCCGGAACCGGTGCTCTCGGTATAGAGGCTTTGAGCCGTGGTGCTGAATCAACCGTATTTATTGATATGTCAAACAGCGCATTGTCTGTGATTAAAAAAAATATTCTGGCATGCGCCATTGAAAACAGATCAAAAATAATTAGATGGAATGTTGTAAACAATTTAAATTGCATCAGGAAATATACACCCCCGTTTAATCTTGTCTTTATGGATCCGCCGTATAACAAAAATACAGTAAAAATAACGCTGCAGAATCTTCATAAGAGCCGAGCTCTGGCTATGGGGGCTTCTGTTATTGTTGAACACGGTGATACAGAGCCTGTCCCGGATGATCTTTCTGAATATATTATCAGGGATCAGAGAAATTACGGGAAAACCGTTGTCTCGTTTCTGGAATATGTGTTATGAAATGATTGCTCAGCGTTAAGGTCATGAAGAGTATTATGATACAATAAACGCATTGCAATAATTGATAAATTGCGAATAGTAGAAAGGACAATGAATGTTATGAAAAAGCTTGCCATCTACCCGGGCTCGTTTGATCCGGTTACCAACGGCCATGTGGATATTATTGAGAGAGGGCTGAAGATTTTTGACGAGATTATCGTTGCCATACTGATAAATCCGGTAAAAAAATCACTCTTTTCAGTAGAAGAGCGGACGGAAATGCTTGAGGTTTGTTTTAAAAATTATGAAAATGTGAAAGTGGATTATTTTAACGGCCTGCTTGTGGATTATGCGGCCATGAAGAAAGCTGGTGCCATATTGCGCGGAATGAGGGCCACTTCTGATTTTGAACATGAATTTCAGCTGGCCCTGATGAACCGTAAATTAAATCGGGATGTTCAGACAGTTTTCCTGATGACCGGCCTGCGATGGATTTTCACCAGTTCATCTGTTGTAAAAGAGGCCGCTCACTTTGGCGGGGATATTGCGAGTATGGTTCCGCCGTTTGTCAATCAGAAGCTGAAAGAAAAGTTTGCGTTACGCTCTTCAGAGTGATCGGTAATAAGTGAACGTCATCAGCAATCAGTGAGACATGAACCAATAAGTGATAACTCTGATCACTGAATCTAAGGCAGGGAGTGGCGGTGTGCCTTCTGTCTGTTTATCCATTTTTGTTAGTGTCCGGGGTCCTTTTTTTCAACCGCAACTGTCTGTCATGCCATCTACTTAAAAGGAGAAGGCTTGCCAATGCGCCGAGCATTGCTATCGCCATATCCGACTGGGTGTCCCATATATACCCCTGGGTTCCCAGGAAAGCTTCCGCAGATGTGCCTGAAAGGACAGCAACCCACCACTCGATGAGTTCGTAAAATGCACTGATGGCAAGACAAATACAGAGGATAATAAAAAACAGCCAGCCGGGTTGTTTGACAACAGATTTTCGTATTAGAATTTCCCTGGCAATGATTGCCGGGATAAATCCCTGGGCAAAATGGCCGACCTTATCGTAATTATTCCGCTCTGAACCCAGATAATCTTTTATCCAGTCAAACAGGGGCACTTCCGCATAAGTGTAGTGGCCGCCTACCATCAGGATGATGCAGTGGATAAGAATCAGCCAGTAGGCCAGCTCTGTGAGTTTGAATTTTTTGTATGTTGTTGCTATGGCGGCAAAACCGATTAAAGCGGGCAGTACTTCCAGGAACCATGTAAAATAGTCTTTGGGGTGGATGCCGGACCAGATGAGTACAAAAAAATAGATTGCCAGCCAGATAATAGTCATGTGCGGCCTCGATTTTTTCAGATTGAAAAAAGATGCATCAAATGGAGATTTAAATGATACATTCATATTATCCTGAAAATACGGGCACATCAAGTTGTATTTTGTGAAGGGGGGGTGTTGATCCTGTTGAATCAGGAGAAGTGAATCCTGCCAGAATTCAAAAAAGAATGTTGCTGAGTGTAAAGTAAGGGTTATAATATGGGGCAAACAGGTTAAGGGTGACATCTGGAAACGGATTGTCATTTCAGTACAAAGACAGGATAGAACGTGTATAAAATAGTCACATTATTATTAATTTTTTTATTAATTATTCCAGCCTGTTCGGCATTGCCTGAACAGGCTGATATGAAGAGCGTTGGAAACGTATATGTTATCCTTCTGCACGGGATGGGCAGAACCAAACGTTCCATGAACAAGCTTGAAACATATCTTCAGAAACAGGGGTATAAAATAGTCAACCTGGGATATCCGTCAACCAGGGAAACGATCGAAGCGATTGCATCCACCCATGTGGCAGATGCCGTCAACGCTTGCCGGCAGGAGGGTGCAGTTAAAATTCATTTTGTCACACACTCTCTGGGAGGAATTGTTTTACGTCAGTATCTTCAGGAAAACTTCCTGCCGGAAGGCAGTCGGGTTGTTATGTTAAGCCCTCCCAATAAGGGGAGTGAGTTGGCTGATTTTTTTAAAGGCTTCTTTCTCTACAGATGGCAGAACGGTCCTGCCGGCGAACAATTGGGTACTGATCCTGAAAGTGTCCCCAACAGTCTCAAAACTGTAAATAGTGAAATTGGAATAATTACCGGAAACAAAAGTTTAAATCTAATTTATTCAGCCATAATTCCCGGCAACGATGATGGAAAGGTTTCTGTTGAAAGGGCTAAGCTTGATGAAATGACCGATTGGCTTGTGGTTCCCGTAAGCCATTCTTTTATCATGAGAGACAAAACCGTAATGAGACAGACGGCTTGTTTTTTGGAGCACGGGTCGTTTTCCCTAAATGACAAATATTAAAACAAGTGATATCACCAGGGCATAAATACCGGTTGATTCGGCAACTGCCTGACCCACCAGCATTACACGTGTGATATCCGCTGTTGCTCCTTCATTCCTGGAAATCCATTTTACCGCAAGACTGCCCGTGTAACCTTCACCAATTCCCGGTCCGATTGCCCCGAATCCTATGCATAACCCCGCGCCAAGGAGGGCAAAGGATGCCGCAAGAGAGCTGCTTTCAGGGGCTACTTTAAATATCAGAATAAACGATACCAGCAGGCCGTATATGGCTGTTGTCTGTGTGACTGCCTGGCCAAGCAGCATTACGTTTGTCATGGGGCCTACAGAAAGAGGTTTTCTGGCAATGCCCTCACAGCTTTTTTCAGCAATAAGACCGCCTCCGAAACCGGAACCGATGGCGCTCAGGCCTGTGGCAAATCCTGCCCCCAGGATAGCCGCCCAGGTGGGGGAAACCGGCCTGGCTGAAAAATTGGTAAACAGCAGGATAAAGGAGGTGACCAGGGCAAATATGGACGGTGTCTGGCAGACCGCTGAACCGATCAGCATGTTGGTTGTAATCTGGCCGATTGCTTTTGGCTGCCGGGCAATCCCTGTACAGGCTGCGCCAGCGGGAAGCCCCGAGCCCACACCTGAACCAATGGCGCCCAGTCCCATGGCAATACCTGCTGATATCACCACCGTCACCATTAACATGGAATCAGCGGCAAAATCTGAAAAAAGCAGTATCATGGCAACTACCAGCGCAAAAATCGAAGCTGACTCTGCTATGGCCTGACCCACCAGCAGTGTCTTGAAGATATCACCGGATACTTCAGGTGCCCTGGAAGTGGCCTCATTTGCTGCCTGTGCTGCATTTCCTTCGCCAATTGCCGCGCCAATGGCGCCCAGTCCCATTGCAATGCCGCCTCCGGAAAAGGCAGCCACCTTTACCCATGTCTGAATGTCAAAATTCATCATCTATTTTACCTTAATGAAATATAAACGATTGTCAGCATTGTAAAAACAGAAGCCTGAATCGTACCCACAAATAGCCTGAAAAAGGCCTTGTCTGTGAGGAATAATTTTACCCATTGATACAATCTTATTTACCTAACAAATATTGATATAACTCGTCAAGAAAAGATTTTTAATTCAGCAATTCCAGATGAATAATATTTTTGTCATGCTCAAGGTATATCCTCAATCGAAGGGAAAGTCCTATTGGGGCAATTATTTTTGGGAAAGAGGTTATTGTGTAGACACCGTTGGATTAGACGAAGAAATGATACGAAAGCATGTAAAATATCAGGAAAAGAAAGAGAAGAAAGCAGAAAAGCCAGAAAATTAATCAATGAATCCCGCAGGCAACTCAACCTTTGCCTTCTCAGGGGCAAAGGTAATTTCATCCCCTTCAAGGGGTTAAAACAAAACCGGACCCTCTTGACCCGGTTTTTTATTGCTATAAAAAAATTTCAGGATTAGTTTTTTCTAAATATCCTTCTTGTTCCTGCAAGGAGAAAAAGGCCGGATCCTATAAGCCATATTGCACCGGGTATGGGTACAGGTACATATGTTTCAACGTTAAGCCCCTTTAACCAGGCAGCTGTGCCACTGGCATTTCCGGTGATAGTAAAAGAATCCAATATAAGATCATCCATATAAAAATAATCCACAAGTTCGAATACCCCCTGACCGGAGTCGGCAAATGTTACATCAGTACCGTCACTTCCACTAAAGAATACAACCCGATCACCATTGTTTTCCCATTGCCGGAACCAAATTTCACTAAGAATTACGGTTTGATCAAAACTAATCAGCAGCGTTTCATTGTCTTCAAGTGTATTCGAACCCCAACCCCCTTGTGAAACACCGAGACCCTCCCAATAATAGGCTACTTCTTCACCAGGAGCAGTAGCGGTAAGAGTAATACCATCTTCTGTAAACGATAGTGAATCATGTTTTGATGCTATTCCCGGGCCATCAAAACTGAATGTTGCACCAAACGCGGTTCCTGCTACTAACATCATCGCTAATAGTAATAAAACAACCTTTCTCATCTTTACTCTCCTTATGCCTGTATATGGGTTGTTATAGACTACCTGGGATTGCCCCTCTGGCAAACCAGATGCCTCACATAAGAACAAAATGGTCGTACCGCCTGTAACGTACTTTCAGGCTTTTGAACTTTCTGACTTTGTTTAATTGGGTTTTCCGGGAAAAACCAAACGTTTTTGAGCAAACACTGTTTTTTCCCGAAAAAAACCGACTAAATATCTGAATAATCTAAATCTAAATCTAAATCAAAGTCAAGTAAAAAATTTCTTTATAAGTAATATATGTATTTGTCACTATTTACCCAATGTAAGGGCTAAAATTGCGAAACAGTCAATCACAATAAGCATGGGGGTGATATCTTTATACTTACCCGTAAACAGCTTAATAAGCGTCCAGCTCAAAAATCCCCAGATGATTCCCTGTGTGATGGAAAACGTTAACGGAATGAGAATAAGGCTTAAAAATGCGGGGATTGCATCATCAAACTTATCCCAGTGAATAAGGACCACCGGCTTCATCATAAAAACACCGACCAGGACAAGCGCCGGAGCCGTGGCAATAGCCGGAATAATTGAAAGTAACGGCGACAAAAACATAAACGGTAAAAAAAGTATGCCTGCAACAACCGCCACCATTCCCGTCCTGCCCCCCTCTTCTATGCCTGTTGCGGATTCAATGTAACTGGTGGCTGAACTCGTGCCAAACAGACCGGAAATCACCGTCCCAAAAGAATCAACGATCATGGACTGTTTAATGTTACGCGGGTCCCCGTATTCATCAACCAGGTTGCCGGCTTCAGCAACACCGACAAATGTTGAAATACTGTCAAACATATCTGTAAACAAAAATGTAAATATTACCGGGAACATGGCCATAGTCAATGATCCGATAAAATCCAGTTGTAACAAGATGCTGAAATCCGGAGCGGAAAAAATGCCTTTTAACGTAACAAGTTCGGCATTGCCAAAATTGATCGCGCTTGCGTCACCCCATAACCTGCCAATCGGTATAGCAAGCAGAGTTGTGAGCGCAATACCGAGTACCATGGCGCCCTTTACGCGCTTTGCAACAAGAATGGACGTAATACCAAGGCCAACTAAAAATGTCAGCGTAATTGTATTGAGAGGTCCACGGCTGATCATTGTCGCGTTATCCGAGACAACAAAACCTGCGTTTTTAAATCCAATCAAGGTAATAAACAGGCCGATACCGGCCGCGACACCATACCGTAACTGCCTGGGGATGGCTTTTAAAATCTGTGTGCGGATATTAAAAATAGAAAGCAGTAAAAAAACAATGCCCGACCAAAACACAGCGCCTAAAGCCTTTTCCCATGGAATTCCCATGCCGGCAACAACCGTAAACGCGAAAAACGCATTTATCCCCATGCCCGGCGCAAGTACAATTGGATTCTTTGCATATATTCCCATCATTATGCTGGAAAACGCGCTCACAAGGATGGTTGCCGTGAGTAACGCGCTGAAAGGCATGCCGGTATTCTGTAATATCGCCGGATTTACGATAATGATGTACATAGTGGTCAGAAAAGTTGTAACACCGGCTATCACCTCAGTTTTTAAGTTTGTATTATTTTTTTTAAAATCAAAGAATTGTTGCATGATAAAATTTCTCTGTGATTTTCAGCGACATATAGTTTCTATTTTGATTTGTGGAGCTGGATTCAATAATTATAAATAATATATTAGACGGGTTAAATAACTGCATTAATCAGATTTAGACGAACATACCATAATACTTAAAAAATATCTATGCGTTTACCAATTGAATCAGAGAAGGGATTTTTTTAAAGTTCTAAAAAGGTTTAGAATATATTTTCTATATGACAGGAAACTCCTTAAAAAACTCAGCCTGTGCGCCTGGAAAGTATTATAGAAACTATATGGTAGTGTCAAATATCAGGCATAAAAAAAGGAACTTAGAATAATATCCAAGTCCCTGTTTTTATTATTTGGTAGCGGGGCCAGGATTCGAACCTGGGACCTTCGGGTTATGAGCCCGACGAGCTACCGGACTGCTCCACCCCGCATCAGAATCAGGTATAGATATCTGACGCCGTGAAGATTGTCAAGGGGTTTTCTGAAAATTCGGTTTTTTGATGTGTTTCAGTATTTGCAATAAATTGAAAGGTGTAGTGATATCATAGGGATTCTAATAACTTTTTTATATATATTTTTCCTTTATCACTGCCGTATCTCACAATGACCCGCTTTGTTCGACTTGTTTGACCGGATACGATTTCAAGCGAAGATTTTGGAATGTTCAGATATTTTGCGAGGAATTTGAGGCACAATTTGTTGGCAGCTCCTTCAACAGGAGGTGCAGTGAGCTTAATTTTGAGTGCATTTCCATGAACTCCGGATATCATGTTTTTTGATGATCCGGGGAGTACAAAAATAGTTAGCAACAGTCCATCTGGTTTTTCTTCAATGAATGACGACATGTGTTGTAACCCTGTTTCCCTCAATTCCATTGTATGTTATGCCAGTATTTCTCTGTGGCTCTGTGAGAGAATCATGAAAATTCCTTTTCAAGAATCACTTTCAATGCCCCATAATCTGTGGCAACCGGAAACTGGGGGAACTCTTCAATTACATTGTCCGGCGGTCGGAAGAGCATACCCTTGTCTGCCTCTTTGAGCATGGCGATGTCATTATATGAATCGCCAAACGCGATGACCCTGTAGTTCAGACTTTTTAAGGCGGCAGCGGTTTTCTTTTTTGCATCCTGCTGACGAAGATTGTATCCGGTAATTTTACCGTCAGGATCAATTGACAGGGAATGGCAGAAAAGTGTCGGTCTGCCGAGTTTTTCCATGAGGGGGCCGGCGAACTGAACAAATGTATCGGATACAACAATGACCTGGGTTTTTGATCTGAGCCAGTCAAGAAATTCAACAGCCCCGTCAAGGGGGGCCATTGTTGCGATAACATCTGTTATGTCATTAATTTTAAGTCCGTGTTCATCGAGGATGGAAAGCCGTTTTTTCATTAATACATCATAATCGGAAATATCACGGGTTGTCAGTCTGAGTTCCTTGATACCTGTCTTTTCAGCAACGTTAATCCAGATTTCCGGAACAAAGACACCTTCAAGATCTGAGCATACAATATCCATGAGGCTCCTTGTATATAAAGATTTTTACTTAGTGTCTGACGAAAACGCCTGATTTTCGTTCAGACACTACTTAGCCATCGGTTACACTTTTTACCCGTTCATCAACAGATCATTCATCATTTTTGTCTTCTTCTTCGATTCTTATGATAACAGGCATGTCACTTATAAAATCAAGCGATGAAATTTCAGAGAGTGCTTTTTTCATATTTGCTTCCTTTGCATTGTGTGTCAGCATCACAATGGGAACAGGGCCCTTTGATTTTCGTCCTTTCTGGTGAACAGATTTTATGCTGATGCCGTAGCTTCCCAATATCCCGGAAATTTTTGAAAGGACACCCGGCTGATCGGCAGCGGAAAACCGGAAATAATAATGGGTATTAATTTCATCTATCGGAAGAACAGGAATTTTTTTGATGTTTCCCGTCTGGTATGAAAGGGGCGGAATCCTTCTCTGGATACCAGCCATAAGATTTCTGGCAATATCAATGATGTCGCTGATGATTGCACTTGCCGTGGGCATCATGCCTGCACCGTGCCCGTAAAGGAGTACATCACCTGCCGCATCACCGGATATGGTCACGGCATTTAGAGAGCCGTTGACACTGGAAAGAATATTGTCAAAAAGTATCATCGTTGGATGAATTCTTGCCTCTATTGAGTCTCCATTATTTTTGGAAATGGCAAGGAGTTTAATTGAATATCCGAATTCCCTGGCGAATTCAATATCTAGTGGCGTTATTTTTGAGATTCCTTCCACATAAATGTCGTTCAGATTTATTTCTATCCCATAGGCAAGGGCGGTCAGTATGGCCAGTTTGTGGGCGGTATCAAAACCGTTAATATCCAGTGTGGGATCTGCTTCGGCAAATCCTTTTGCCTGGGCCTGGCCCAGGGCATCTTTAAACTCGATACCGTCACTTGATATTTTTGACAGGATATAGTTACAGGTACCATTTAAAATTCCGGCCATGGAATATATTTGATTCCCCGCCAGGGATTCACGAAGTGATTTTATGATCGGTATGCTACCGCCAACACTGGCCTCAAATGCAATGTCGATGCCTTTGACTGAAGCTGCCTTGAAAATAGCATTGCCATGGTTTGCCAGAAGTGCTTTGTTGGCGGTAACAACATGTTTACCGTTGTCAATTGCCTTTAATATCAACTCCTTTGCAATATCTTCTCCCCCGATGGTTTCAATAATAATATCAATCTCAGGGTCATTTATGATTTTGCCTGCATCATCAATGAGGATACCGGGATCAAGTTTTAAGTCTCTTTCGAGGGCGAGATCAATATCCGCAATCTGTTTCAAATGCAGATATGCACCGACTCTGGAAGTGATCAGATCTTTTTTTTCGGTCAGCATTTTTGCCACACCCGTTCCTACCGTTCCGCAGCCAAGTATGCCGATATTAATTTTTTTCATACAGCTATGTCCTTTTTAAATCTGCCCCGGTTTAAAATTGCTCCTGTTTAAAATTGCTCCGGAAAAAACCGGAATTAAAAAATATTTCCATAGAATTTTTCTTATACGTACTATAACCGGGTTGATTCTCATATTAATCCAAAATTAATAACCACTGAGTAAGTGTATCCAGGTTTCATTACAATATCATGCGGTTTATGTCAAAAAAATTGTTTTGACTTTTAAATTAAAGCAGTTTAATTTCAATAGACTATTGAACCAACAAAGATGGATGGGAAAAATAAATGAGCAAATCTCTGACGTATGCAGATGCCGGTGTTGATATTGAAAAAGCCAATGAACTTGTTAAATCTATAAAAAAAATTGCAAAACAGACAACCCGATCCGGTGTTATGGGCGAAATAGGCGGTTTTGGAGGGCTTTTTTCGCCAAATCTGTCAAATATTAAAGACCCGGTGCTTGTGAGTTCCACAGACGGTGTGGGCACAAAACTTAAAATTGCATTTATGATGGACAAACATGATACGGTAGGCATTGATCTTGTCGCCATGTGTATTAATGATATTGTTGTCCAGGGAGCAAAACCGCTTTTTTTTCTTGATTACCTTTCCATGGGGGTATTGAAAAACAATACAGCTGTTGAAGTAATAAAAGGGATTGCTGAAGGATGCAAAGAGGCCGGGTGCGCTTTAATTGGTGGTGAAACAGCTGAAATGCCCGGGATGTATAATCCGGGCGAATATGATCTGGCCGGCTTTGTTGTTGGTCTTGTTGATAACAGTAAAATCGTTGACGGATCGGAAATTCGTGTGGGGCATAAACTTATTGGTATTGCATCGAGCGGACTTCACAGCAACGGGTATTCCCTTGCCCGGAAAATCTGTTTTGAGACGCTGGGACTCAAAGTTGATTCCCATGTGCCCGAACTGGGAAAAACGATTGGTGAGGAGCTTCTTATTCCAACAAAAATCTATTCTGAGATGGTTCAGCGGGTTATTAAAGATCTGCCGGTTTATGGACTTGCCCATATAACAGGGGGCGGTATCTCAGAAAATATAATCCGTGTAATTCCAAAGGCCTGTCAAGTCGTTATAAATAAAGGGTCATGGGACGTCCCACCTATATTCTCATTCCTTCAAAAAGGGGGCAGGGTATCTGATGCTGAAATGCTGCGGACGTTTAATAACGGCATTGGAATGATAGCTGTGGTTCCTGAAGAATTTGTCCAGGATGTTATGGAACGTCTTACTGTAATGAATGAAAAAACATTTGCAATCGGGGAGATTGTTGAAAGGAAAACATCCAGTACCCAGATAAAATGGGTAAAATAAAGAAGGCGGAAATGTAAGTTTTTCATTATGAACAGGTTGCGAGACCTTTTCTTAAACCTGATAAAGTGGATTGAATCAGGACATAAGGTTCAGTCTTTCTGCATGTGTTGAGCCTCTAAACACACCGGCACCCGGAGGGTGACAGGGATAAAAAATAAGACGTAATCTGAAGAAAGTGTATATTGTGTGGCCGGGAATCCGTACATAAGTCTGTCGATTTTATGTGCTGTCCTGGCTTTTTTTGTTTGATTTGTTACAATGATTCAATTTGACAACTCAAAGAAATGAATTGAACGAAATTATCCAATATTCCCGTTTTGAAACGTATATGATAATTCTTGGTATAGAAACCTCCTGTGATGAGACCGCTGCTGCAATCGTTATTGACGGGACCACTGTTTTATCATCAATTGTATCGTCCCAGATTGACGTTCATCATTCTTATGGGGGCGTGGTTCCTGAGCTCGCTTCACGAAAACATATTGAGGCAATTGTTCCGGTAGTAAATGAAGCGGTTACCCGTTCAGGTATCTGTTTGGCCGAGCTTGATGCGGTTGCTGCAACACGGGGGCCCGGCCTGATCGGTTCCCTTCTTGTGGGCTTTACCTTTGCAAAAGGATATTCCCGTTTTCTGAGGCGTCCTTTTATTGGCATAAATCACCTTGAAGGACATGTAAATTCTGTATTCCTGGAGCCTGATCCGCCGCCGTTTCCATTTGTAGCACTCCTTGTTTCCGGCGGACATACCAGCCTGTATTATGTTACATCTCACACGGAAATGGAATGCATGGGACAAACCCGTGATGATGCTGCAGGAGAAGCTTTCGACAAAGTTTCCAGGATGCTTGGGCTTGGCTATCCGGGAGGGGGGGTAATTGGCAGATATGCTGAAAAAGGAGACCCGAAAAAAATTCTCTTTCCAAGGCCATTTCTCCCGAAATCACCAAATGACTTCAGTTTCAGTGGTTTAAAAACAGCTGTCAATCGATATATTCAGTCGCATGAAAATGAATATAAAGACCGGATTTCTGATATTGCAGCAGGATTTCAGGAGTCGGTTGTTGATGTACTGGCATCCAAGCTGATCCAGGCCGCAATGGAAAAAAAATGTGCCCATATCGCAGTTGTGGGCGGCGTGGCAGCAAACAGCAGACTGAGAGATAAAGTGACAAAAGCGGCTGGAAAAAAGAAATTAACCGTGCATATACCTTCTATTGAATACTGCGGTGACAATGCCGCAATGATTGCTTTAACCGGCTATCACTATTTGGAAAAAGGGGAAGAATCTGACCTGGATAGTGATGTTTATTCAAGGGTGGCACAGTTTTAACTCAAATTAAACCCGCCTGTCTAATTGGGATTATCACCGGTATACTATAGAATAGCAGGCCTATGATTGGATTGTGTTCGTTCCGGGATTAAAAAATACTTAAAGGCATTGGGAAAACGGCTTTCATTAATTTGTTGAAAATGATAGAATACTATTTAATATTATTAATAAAAAGTATCTCGTAACAGCTTTTTAGAAAAGCTGCTGACTATACTTAAAAAAAATTCCAGGAGGTAGTTTAATGGATTTTCTGAAAAAAGTATTGCCGCTGATTTTTGCTATGATTTTTGTAACTTATGGTTGTTCTTCAGATGCAGAGAAGAAGAGGGCACATTTTGAGAAGGGCAATGCCTATTTTGAAAAAGGTGAATACAAAAGCGCAGAACTTGAGTTGAAAAATGCCATTCAGATAGATCCGGAATATGTGGAGGCATATAATAAGCTCGGTGAAACATATCTCAAGTTGGGGAATCCACGGGGGGCTTTCAGCACTTACACAAGGATTGAAAAACTGGAACCAGAGAATTCAGATGCCAAGATAAAACTTGCCACATTTTTACTGCTCGGGAGAAAAAACAATGAGGCCATGGAAAAGATTAATGCAGTATTAAGTAAAGAACCTGAAAATATTGAGGCATTGTTTCTTCATGCCGGGGTACTGCAGCAGACCGGACGAATAAATGAAGCGGAAGCTGTATTTAAGAAGATCATTGCTCTTGATAACACACAAACGCGGGCTTACCTGGGCATGGCTCGTTTATTAGTGTTTAATAAAAATTTTGATGCAGCGGAAAAGGTATTAAACCAGTCACTCCAAATCGATTCGAAAAATCTGAAAGTCAATCTGGCACTTTTCAACCTGTATATAAACAAAAAAGAATTTCACAGGGCAGAGTCCAAAATAAAAGAAATAATAGCTGCAAATCCTGAAAATATAGATTTACAAATAGTTCAGGGGAATTATTTTTTTAGAAAAAAAGAAAATGATAAGGCCGAATCCGCATTTTTAAAAGCAATAGATATGGATCCCGGGAATTTGAAACCATATATGGTTATCGCCACATTTTATGACACCACAGGCAATATGGCAACTGCGGAAAAAATGTACAAAAAGGCATTGGAACTTCAGCCTGAAAATATCAGGGTAATGACCACAATAGCCAGATTCTACTTTAAAAACAAGCGAATGGATGAAGTCGAGGTGTATCTTGTTAAAATTCTGGAGAAAAGACCAAACTATTATCCTGCAAAAATGCTGAAGGGAGAAGTGCTTGTTGTTCAAAAATCATTCACGGAAGCAATCAGAGTATTTGACCAGTTAATCAGTGAAGAACCCAAATCCGGGCTTGCCCATTATTTTAAAGGTGTTTCACATTATAAAATAGGTGAGACACAATTGGCAAAAGAAGCGCTTGTTAACGCCGCGGAGTTAAATCCCGGATTGATTCGGTCGAAACTGCTTTTAGCTGAAATATATCTGGGAGAAAAGAATTTTGATCTGGCTCAAAAAGAGAGCAACCGTATTCTTGAAAGTAAGCCTGATAATTATCAGGCAAGACTGATCTATGGCAAAGCCAGTATGTATAAGGGGGAGGAACAAAAAGCGGAAAGTATTTTTCAATCATTGATTAAACTGTCTCCTGAAAATCCGGCCGGATATTTTCAGATGGGTCTGTTATTACGATCTCAGCAAAAATATGGTTCGGCTCTGGCAAACTTTGAAAAAGCGCTTTCCATCAATCCTGAACTCATTGATATTTTTTCCAATGTTATTCTGCTGCATGTTCAGCAAAAGGACTATGATACTGCACTTGTAAAGTGTGACAGGCAGATAGAAAGGATGAAAGATGAACCCGTATATCTGGCCGTTGTTTATAATTTAAAGGGGGGAATTTATCTTGCCCTGGGAAAGAAGACAGAAGCAGAAGAATCGTTTAAAAAAGCGCTGGAAGAGAATCCGGATTTTTTACGTTCATATTATGCATTGGCCAGAATATATATCATGGATAAAGAAGAAGACAAGGCCATCGATCAATACAATAAAATTCTTGAAAGAAAACCTGATCAGGCAGGGCCGCACATGCTTTTGGGAACAATTTACGATATGCAGAAAAAATATGACCTGGCTGAACAGCATTACAGAAAAGCACTTGAAATAAATCCAGATTTTGCTCCTGCTGCAAATAATCTTGCTTATCTGCTTGCGGATCAGAATAAAAATTTAAACGAGGCCCTTGAGTATGCACAAAAAGCCAGGGAGAAACTGCCGGATGATCCCGGGGTAATGGATACTCTCGGACTGGTTTACTTAAAAAAAGGATTATACGACAGTGCGATCAGTGAATTTGTAAACAGCCTGGAAAAAATCTCAGAAAATGAAATTATCCATTTCCATCTGGGTCTGGCATATTATAAAAAAGGGGAAACAGACCTTGCCAAAAAAGAATTGAAAAAAGCCATTAGCCTGAATGATACGTTTGATGGGGCGAATGAGGCAAAAAGAATTCTGTCAGAACTATAGGTACCCTAAAAAGGGTCAACGTTGTATTATTTGAGTTGCTTTTTCCACGGGGCAGCAAGCATCAGATTGATATCATGAAATATATCTCAATTCGAATTCTAATTATATGCATTCTTTTACCGCCGGTATTTTATAACCTGTCTGCGTATTTATTGGAGACATATCTGAAAGGGAGATATGCAAAAGAGATTATGGAGATCGTTGCGAGCGATGCAGATGCATTGCTCAATGGAAGTATAAGGCTCAAGGATTCTGTAAATAATAATATTACCACGTACCTTAAGGCCCAAAAAGTATTGTCATGGGGCGTTCAGATAAAAGTTATTGTTGGTACAAAAAAAGGTACAATTTTATATCCGCCTATATTTTATTCAGGAGAAGACTCGCTTTCACAACATGATCCAATGCAGATTGCTGCTGAGAACTACAGAATGATGAATGAGGGCATCATCATAAATGTCAATCTTGAACTTGCCAATAATACTCCTATTACGGATGTGTTACTTGTTTTTCCTGTATTTGTATCAATTTTCCTGCTTTATATGGGATACCGGTCCGGCAGCAGAAAGGCCGCCGATGAGGAACTGAAAAAAAGAAATGAAATTTCCAGATTGCTGGAACTTGAAAAAGACTATACGGACAAGTTAAATACGCTTGGTAAGCAGAGAGAAAAAATACAGAGAGGAATTGAACGGGTCAAAAATGAGCTGAAGGATGAAAAAGTCAAGGCCAGCAGAAATGAAGAAGATATGATTGATGAGATCGATACTCTTGAAAAAGAGATCAATATGAATCTTAGCCTGCAAAATGAACAGCACTCGGAAATTGACAAGTTAAAAGAGACCATTGCCGACTATGAAAACCAAAAAGGAAAAAAGCAAAAGAGTCGATCTCCGGTGGTTCAGAAACGATTCAAGGTGCTTTATAAAAACGTGTCTTTTCAGGAAAAGGCCATAAGCGGTTTTATTGACCTTCCCGGGGATATGAAAATAAAATGTGAAGAAGTCATTCATCAATTGAATGATGATTCAAAGCTCGTGCAGATAAAAAGAAAAGTTTTTGGCAAAAAAGGGAGGTCAACTGTTTTTGAAGTTGCGTTTGCCTATAAAGGACGCTTCTATTTTCGTAAAATATCAGATAACAGGATTGACATCCTGGTTATTGGAACAAAGAATACTCAGGTAAAAGATCTTGAGGTTATAAATAATTTATAAGCCGGTGCTTAAAATACCAATATGTATCTTTCCCATTACAACTTAAAAGAAAAACCGTTTCAGATCAGTACGGATCCACAATTCCTCTGGATGGGTGAAAAACATCAGGAAGCACTCGCCACATTAAAGTATGGAATAACAGACAACAGAGGATTCCTTCTTCTTACAGGGGATGTGGGAACAGGGAAGACAACACTCATTAACGCGTTAACAAACAGTCTTGACGATAATATTATTGTCGCTGCCGTATCTGATCCCGGTCTGCAAAAGCTGGATTTTTTTAATTTTATAGCAAATGCATTTAAAATGGATAAAACTTTTAAAAGTAAAGGGGATTTTCTTGTTCATCTAAGTGATTTTTTGTACAATACATACGCGAAAAATAAAAAAGTTTTATTAATTATTGATGAATCCCAACGGCTGAATCAGGAACTCCTGGAAGAGATACGCCTTCTGTCAAATATTGAAAGGCAGAATACAAAACTGATTAACATATTTTTTGTCGGACAGATTGAATTCAACGATATATTGCTGGACTCCAAGAACAGAGCTATAAGGCAAAGAATTACAATCAACTATAACATTGAACCTTTGACGGAGAGAGAGACAGGTGACTATATTCGATTCCGGCTTAAAGTCGCCGGTGCAGACAGGGAAATTTTTGACCCCCATGCCCTTATAGAAAGCTATATGTTTTCTAAAGGCTATCCCCGTCTGATTAATGTTATTTGTGATCATGCCATGCTTACCGGGTTTGTAAAAGAGGTGAGAATAATAAATTCACAGATTATTAGAGAATGTGCGAATGAGCTGCGTCTGCCGGAATTCCATCTTGCGGAACATATCAGCAAGGAAAGCAACGACCAACAAAAACAATCAGCGGGCATGGTCACGGGTATTATGAATGGGGCGGAACGTATTGATGTCAGAGAAATAAAAAATGAAGTGGTTCAGGAAGTCGAAAAGCAATTTGGTTTCAGGAAGAGTGGTTATTTTGCTTTATTTGTGCTGTTAATTATTATTATTATTCGACTTTATTTTCCGCAAGGGTTAGATAACAGCATTCCCACTGTTAATAGGTCAACGGATCAGTTCATAAAAAAAGCGGATATAAACCAAAACATTATTCCCGTAAGGAGAACCCCGGACAATAATGATATCTATAAAACTGGTGCATTAATGCCCCTGCCAAATTCAAAAATCATCATACATTTTCGGTACAAATCAAATGACTTGTCAGATGAGGCATACGAATCACTTGACCGACTTGCTGGTGTGATGGATAAAAAACATGAAATTAAAATCGATGTGGTAGGATATGCTGATTCTTCAGGTGTCTACAGCTACAACAAAAGCCGGTCCAGAGTCATGGCAAATATCGTTAAGAGCTACCTTGCAGGAAAAGGGGTGGATCTTTCAAGGATAAGAGCTTTTGGCATGGGATCAGAAAAACCAATAGAATATGATTCAACAGGAAAAGGAAGAAAAGAGACCCGGCGCGTTGAAATTGAACTTTTTGTGAACACGTCATAATAATACGATTTGAAAAGATGAAACATCTTTTTTGGAAATCAGGATTTACTGTCTGCAGCAAAGATTATTATTAATGGCCATCCCATGGGGTCAACAACTGCACCGGTACATATTTCGTACAACAATCCTTTAAATTTTTTCTATTGGTAAGTCCACAATAACTTTTGTGAACATTCCTTCCTCACTTTCAACCGATAATTTTCCTCCATGTTTGTTAATAATTTCACTGGCCATGCTTAAACCAAGCCCCATTCCTTGTCCAATGGGCCTGGAAGTAAAAAAAGGAGTGCTTATTTTATCAAGAATATTGCATGGAATTCCTTCTCCTTTGTCATGAAACAGGGTACGGACATGATGCCGGCTTCCTTTTGAGATCAGTTCAACACTGATGTTCAAAGTCTTATCATCATTAGATCCTGAAAATTTACGATTTAATGCATCTCGAGCATTGTTGATAATATTCAAGAATGCATGTTGAATTTCCTGGTAGCATACAATGACATCCGGCATATTCGGAGAAATATCCAGTTTAACACCTATGCGGCTTTTAAGTAATTGGTTTTCAACAAGAAGAATCACATCATGGATGATATTTGAAATGTTGGCGGAGGACTCTCGGTATTCTGTTTTTCCGGCAATTGTGAGCAGGCTTTTTGTTATATTTACTATACGGTCACTTTCTTTAATAATTCGTTCGGGTATTTCATTGCTTATACCCTGTTCCCGGAATTCGTCTTTGAGTATTTGTGCGTAATTAATAATGCCGTTGATTGGATTGTTGATCTGATGGGCAACACTTGTTGCCAGTTGTCCTATGGAAGCAATGTGTGAAAGCAGCCTGGCTTCTGTCATAAGCCGGTTTATCCTGGTAATATCTTTTAAAACAACATATATCCACAGGGATTTGCCAGCGGCATCCCTGGAAGGTAATATATCCATAAAAATATTTTTAAACGTTCCATCCTTATTAACAGTCGTGGATTCGAAATGTTGAATTTCTCCTTTGTCCTGAAGTTTTTCAAGGATGTTATAAAAATCACGATGATGATCGGTTGGCAGGAGCTTAACAAATGGTTGCCCGATAATTTCATCCGGACAATCTTCAAACATGTTTTCTGCCCGGATATTCCAGGATTGTACGATGCCATCAAGTGTCAGTTCAATAACAGTGTCACAAAAAAAATCAGATAGTATTTTTTTTTTATCGAGCATAGTATGATGGGCCTCACTTTTTAAAATTCATTTTTTTACTGTTTTTTCATATTTTAATATCCGGTAATGATCGTCATACAAATGAGATCATTGATTCCATATCTGCTTTACCGAGCATTCTTCCTTTTTCCTCTACATATTTTATGCTTATTGGATAATTATCTGCTTTTGATAAAAGTGTACCTGTTACATGCATGTAACGATACATAAGTGCAACATGTTACACTATTTTTGATTTCAGGCGCCCTTAAAATTATTTTTAAGTCGGTATATTAAGTTTTTTATACAGGTATTATTTTTTGTAATACTAATATCCATAGGGTTTCATATTTATTCATGGTATCGTATCTATCCTAAAATATTATACTTGGCACTACTTTTGCTGATTATGAAACCGTGTTTTGATTTTTTGAAAATAAACTGTCAACAGAAGAGGTTGCCCATGATTAGTTCTCCTTGTAGAAATTGTCCAAAAAAGAATATGCCTAAAGATTTATGTTCTGAAAACTGCGAAATGCTACATACGATACAGGATTTTGATATATTAATAAAAGAAGACATTGTATCATATTCACTTGATTATACTGATGAAAGCAGTATTTCTATTGATGCCGGCATGGTTTTTTAAGTCGTTTTTCAAGTATCTTCATAGGTGTTTTCCTGAAATCATCGGTTTTTAAGTTGAATATGATGGGAAAAGCACAATTGCATCCTTAAATATACTGTTTAAGCTAAAAGTACCAAAAGTTTTTTAGGTCTTCCAGGTTCCCCGCACCCTTCGATTAAATTTCATCCATTGCTTCAATTTTGAAAAAAGCGTCTTGAGCAGCTTTGATAAGTATTTCAAGTTTAAATGGTTTGGTGAAATAATTGTCAAAGGGATCGTTGCATTTTGCTATTTCAAAAAGTAGATAGTCGCCTGTTATAGCGTAAACAATGGCGTTATGATTGTCTCTTTTTATTTGCTCACAAAGTTCAACACCATTCATCCCCGCCAGATTAAGGTCAGTGAAAATTACGTAAATGTGTTCCTGTTTGAGGATTTCCAAAGCTTCTTCAGCACTTGTTGCCATTAAGACAGAGAAATCATTTATTGTAAAGGCCATCTTAAGTACTTCACAAATATATGTTTCATCATCGACAACAAGAATTTTTTTTCCATTCACATCCATATCCTTAATTATTTTTTTTTAAAATCTATGTGGTGAGGTGACCATAATGGGAATACGTTTTGCCGGGTGATGCTGAATCATCTGACTCTAAATATATCACAACTTGCTTAAAATATCAAGCATTTATCTTTAATTAAATATTTAGGTGGGTAAAAACAGAACAAATGAAAGCCAGGGGATTAATGCGTTTGAGCCGGAAAACTTTTTTTACAGGTGTATGTGTAGAAAAGATATATTCCCAGTAAGAGAATTACCGTATCCCTGAGAATATTCCATATCATCGTGCCGCCATCCAATGCCTGCGGACCTGTGCTGAAACAACCGCAGTTAATATCAATACCTCTTATTTTATTGACGACCAGGGCAGCGAGAAACACGGTTAAAAGAGAATTACCAATAATAAGCGAGCCCGGCAGCCAGAATCCGATAACAATATTTATTCCAAGAAAAAGTTCCAGCCAGGGAAGTATCAGCGCAGTGATATTTATGAAAGGTTCCGGCAGAATCTGATAATTGTATATGATTTCAGCAAACGCAGCCGGATGAAAAATTTTATCAATACTGGCATATACAAATATCCCCCCTATAACCAACCTGAATAATGTGATAAAAATATTTTTCATATATTATTGTCCTGGTCCTGATTTTACGCAATTATCAGTAACAGAGTCGGTTTCAACGGGCAATTTGTCCTTTTGCCAGACTTCCCATCCGTTTATTAGAACACGTGTATTGTTAAATCCAAGGTCAATCAGTGCAAAGGCCAGATCCTTGCTTAGACAGCATGTTTCTCCATCGCAATAGGTAATAATTATTTGGTCTTCCGGGAGTTTGCCAAGCAGTTGCCCGGCATATTCATCAAAAGTATCCCATGGGAAACTGATTGCTTCTTTTATGTGGCCGGCTTGAAAGTTTTTTGATGCGCGTGCATCAAAAAACACCGCATTTTTTGAAAAGAAAAGGTTTCGCGCTTCTTCAAGAGAGATAACAATGCTTGTACCATCGTTTGATGTCAATCCGGCTTCACTGGTCCATTTTCCAGGAAGAGGGAGTGCGTCCTGCCTTATCACATTGCTCAAAAGGCCGGCGGCAGCAGCAATGATACATATTATTGCACTTTGCCAGATTATTTGGAATGCAGTATGCTTAATCACTGACAGAGTGGCCTCTTTAAAAACCCGAAATACATATAGATAGAATGGAAATTTTGATTAGCCGAATTTACTATGTCCAGGTTGACCTTATCGATTTACCTTATATATTATAATAGAAGATATAAATTTACCAGCAGTATATTGAAAAAGTTGTATAGTTCAGGTATATAAATTAAAATTTTCAACGTGAAACAGCTTAAACAGTATTTAAATACCTGTTCACCATAAGATTATGGTGGGATTGAGACAAACTGATTATGGAAAAAAGCGGTCCGGAAGTTTATGACAAATATATAAAAGCCCTCATGGATATCAGTCGTGCCATCACTTCTGACCAGTATATTGAAGATATTCTAAAGCTGATCGTACTGGTTACAGCCAAGGTTACCGGCCTGGAAATTTGTTCCCTGTGGCTGATAGAGGAAAGTAAAAATAAGAAGCAGATACGGTTAAAAGCCACACAGGCTATTGGTCACGATTATGTTAAGGACCGTACACTCAATACGGATGAGGGTGTGGTCGGTTATGTGGCGACTACGAAACAACCGCTTGTTATTCAGGATGTTTTAAAGGAACCCCGGTTCAAGGAAAAGAGCATGGCAAAAAAACTGGGCCTTGTATCCATGCTGGGTATACCGATGATGGTACGGGATGAGGAAGTTGTTGGTGTACTGAATTGTTTTACTGCCGAACACCGTGATTTTACTGAAACCGAAGTTAATCTGATTACAACTGTTGCAAACCAGGCAGCCCTTGCCATTTACAATACAAAGTTAATGGTGGATGCCAAAGTTATACAGGAAGAACTCGAAACACGAAAGCTGGTGGAGCGTGCAAAAGAGGTTCTCATGCGACGTCGTAAAATGAATGTGGATGATGCGTTCCGATGGATACAGAAACGAAGCATGGATTCACGAAAGTCCATGAGGGAAGTGGCTGAGGCTATTCTACTTTCAGAGGACTTATATTAGTTTAAATGCTCCATGACGATTTTAAGTATCCTGCGAATCGGTTCTGCAGCTCCCCAGAGAAGTTGATCTCCTACTGTAAACAACGTCAGATACTCAGGCCCCATATTCAGCTTTCTTATTCTGCCCACAGGTACCGTAAGTTTGCCGGTCACAGCCGAAGGCGTCAGCCGCGTTGCTGAATCTTCCTTTGTGTTGGGAATAACTTCAACCCAATCATTTGCTTCTTCAATAATATGCTGTATTTCGTCAACCGGCAAATCCTTTGTAAGCTTTATTGTCATGGCCTGGCTGTGACAGCGCATGGAACCGATTCTCACACAGAGCCCATCGATGGGGATGGGGTGCCTGGTCTGAAGAATTTTATTGGTTTCCGCATATCCTTTCCATTCTTCCCGGCTCTGTCCTGATTCCATTGGGGTGTCTATCCATGGAATTACACTGCCGGCAAGCGGTACACCAAAATGTTCAACCGGAAAGCTCCCACTGTTCATGGTTTCAAGAACTTTTTTATCCAGATCCTGAATAGCCGATGCCGGATCATCAAGCAGGTCCTTAGAGGCGGTTCCAATTTTCGCCATCTGGGTAACAAGTTCCCGCATGTTTTTTGCGCCTGCACCTGAAGCCGCCTGATATGTCATGGATGTCAGCCATTCAATATATCCTTTTTGAAACAGTCCGCCTGAAGCCATAAGCATCAGACTGACCGTACAGTTTCCCCCGATATAATTTTTAATACCGGAATCCAGTGACCGGTCAATAACATCCCGGTTAACAGGGTCCAGAACGATAATACTGTCATCTTCCATTCGAAGTGCAGATGCCGCATCAATCCAGTAGCCCCTCCAACCGGAAGATCTGAGCCGGGGAAAGACTTTTTGAGTATAGCTGCTGCCCTGGCAGGTGACAATAATATCCATGCCTGAAAGAATACGGGTATCATAAGCATCCTGCAGGGGAGGGATGTCCATACCGATATCCGGGCCGTTTTGCCCCACCTGGGATGTGGTAACAAAAACGGGGTCAAAGCCGCTAAAATCGTTTTCAGCTCTCATTCGAGCCATGAGAACAGAACCGACCATCCCTCGCCAGCCGATAAATCCTACTTTTATCATTTTTAAAACCTCAAAATAGCTTGTAATATCAAATTTTAAAAAATATTTGCGAATTAAGAGTACTGAATTATAAAGGAAAAAAGAGATTTGTCAATCAGGAAAAAGGGTTTTCACAGTTCTTATACCGGTATATTCAGTGGGTGACGCGGATGTATTTGCGCAGCCAGGTGCGTAGATTGGATTGTTTCCGCAGGCGGGAGGCCGACTTCTTTTGTATTCGGAGAATCGACTGTTTCCGAATGGAGAGGCACGACGGCTTGTTTTTACGGCGATTTGATTGTCCCGACCGTGGAGATGCAGCCTTTTCTGCATGGGGCAACCGGGTTGTTGCAACAGGTGACGGAACAACTTCTTTGCCGGAGAGAAATCCATCCGCATTTTTCACCCAAAAATCTTTTTCTGACGCAGGCGGATGGCTCTCATTTTTTTCTGAGAAATCCCCGAACTCTTCAATTTCTTTTAATGTGGGAAGGTTTTTTAAGTCCTTAAGATCAAATACTTCAAGGAAACGCTTTGTTGTTGCATAAATCAGGGGCCGTCCCGGGATATCCCTGCGGCCAAGAACACGGACGAGTTTTCTTTCCATCAACGTGCGGATGATGCCGCCTGAATCCACTCCCCTGATATACTCTATGTCAGCCCGTATAATGGGCTGCTTATACGCGATGATCGCCAGGGCCTCAATAGCAGCCTTGCTTAAGCGGAGCGGACTGGGCTGTACAAGCCGTGTAACCCACTCCCTGTATTCCGGTCGGGAGCGCAACTGGAACCCGCCGGCCACTTCATCCAAAAAGAACCCGCCTTTTCTTGTTTCGTATTCTTCTTTCAGGTCGGACAATGCAGAGAGGATTTTATTTTTATCCGCCTCATGGATGACACTTCTGAGGCGGTCCATGGGAATAGGACTGTCTGCTACAAAAAGGAGACTTTCGATGATATTTTTTAAATTATCCATTTAAATATACATGAGTCTTATTATACCACTCTGCACATGCTGAATAATCTGGATAAGACTCAGCCTGCTCATTTCCAGCAGTGCCAGAAAAGACACAATGATGGCACTTTTTTTTGGATTCTCAGCAAACAGTTCATTGAAGGTGACGGATCGTTTCTTTTCAAGGATATCTATAATTTCAGTGATTCTTTCTTTTACTGAAATTCTGTCTGGCGTAAAATCAATTTTATGATCTTCAGACATATTATCAAGAATATTTTTGAATGCAGCAATCAGTTCAAACAGGCCCACCCGGATGACCTGATCCTCTTCGTTTACTGAAAAGTCATCTTTGCTTGGGCTTCGTACGAATGTGTGCTCGCCCAGGATATTGTTGTTGATCAGATCATCGGCTGCGGATTTGATCTGAAGATATTCCAGCAGGGGCCGGGTAATTTCCATGCGGGGATCTTCATCATTCTCTTCATTTGCGTGAACCGGGAGCAGCATTTTTGACTTTATGTGTGTCAGGGTGGACGCCATTAAAAGAAAATCCCCTGCAAAGTCAATATTCATTGATTTCATCCATTCCAGGTATGCAAGAAACTGATCTGTAATCAGTGCGATGGGGATATCATAGATATCCACTTCAGCTTTCTTGATCAGATGAACAAGAAGATCCATGGGACCTTCAAAAATTTCTGTTTTTACTTCATACACCTGGTTGAACATAAAAAAATACCAAATACCAAATAACAGGATAACTGTATCTGTTTTTATATTTTCATGACAGCCCGCACCTCTTCCATGGTCTGCTTAGCAACTTTGTCCGCTTTTGTGGTACCGGTACGAATGATATCTTCAACCATTTCAGGTTGGGACTCATAATAATCTCTTTTTTCCCGGATCGGTTCAAGCGCTTTCACGAGATTTTCAGACATTTTCTTTTTGCATTCAACACATCCAATTTTTGCAATACGACACTGTTCGTTGATTTCGGTTACCATTTCAATGTCCGAATACAGCTTGTGAAACTCAAAAACATTACACACATCCGGATCACCCGGGTCTGTTTTTTTCATCCGCTGTGGATCGGTAATCATCCGTGAGGCTTTTGAGGATATCTCTTTGGGGCTTTCCGCCAGGTAAATGGCATTATTGTAACTTTTACTCATTTTCCGACGGTCAAGACCGAGAATTTTGGATGATTCGGTCAGGATGGGTTCCGGTTCCGGGAAAACCTTTTTTTTATATAAATAATTAAACCGTCTGGCAATTTCACGGGTTATTTCTATGTGAGGTACCTGATCCACACCCACCGGAACACTGTCTGCCTTGTACATGATGATGTCGGCTGCCTGGAGCACCGGATAGCCAAGAAAGCCAAACGTGGAGAGGTCTTTATTCGAGAGTTGTACGATCTGGTCTTTGTACGTGGGGTTTCTTTCGAGCCAGGGCACAGGCGTTATCATTGCCAGGATCAGAAAAAGTTCGGCATGCTCCTTAATTTTTGACTGGACAAAAAGAGTACTTTTTTCAGGTGAAAGGCCGGCACTTAACCAGTCAACCATCATATCCCTGACATAATCCTGGATGGCGCCCGTTTCTTCATAGTCACTTGTCAGTGCATGCCAGTCTGCTATAAAGAAAAAACAGTCATACTGGTCCTGTATCTTTATCCAGTTCGCCAGTGCACCATGCAGGTTGCCGAGATGAAGCCGGCCGGTGGGGCGCATTCCGCTTAATACTCTTTTTTTTGCCATTTGGATTCTCCAGGTTACCTTAGAATATATGCAAGCCCTTCGCTTCCGAGAAATAACCACAGCATCGGGGCAATAAACAGATCCACAACGTTAAATAGTAAATTTTTTCCAAAAACAAGTAAAAAAAGGATAATCAGCATGCCGTAGCGTTCCATGCGTGCATAATATGGCCTTATGGCCGGTGGAAGGAAAACCGCAAGAATCCGGCTTCCATCCAGCGGTGGAATCGGTATCATGTTAAATACACCCAGTACCACGTTGATGATGACACTGAAACCGAGCATATGAAAAAGATCGTCCAGTACCGGGCTGAAAAAAGATCCGCTCCATAAAGGCATGAAAAAAAGAAGGGCCTGGAAAAGTATACCTGAAACAGCGGCGCACACAATATTGGCAAACACACCTGCTGAAGAGACATACAGGGTTCCTTTTTTAAGGTCTCGCAGATTGGCAAAATTTACCGGAACCGGTTTGGCATAACCAAAGATAAACGGTGCCCCGGACAATTTTAAAATCAGCGGCAGTATAAATGATCCAAAAAAATCAACGTGCCTCAAAGGATTTAAGGTCAGTCTTCCGGCCAGCCTGGCGGTGTTGTCGCCCATTTTCCAGGCAACATATCCGTGAGCCACCTCATGGAAGGTTACGGCGAAAATGAGAGGTACGATTAAGAGTACAAATTGATTAAGATAATGAAACATAATGTTGTGCAAAAGCAAGTTCGTCTTTACGCGTTTTAAGATCTCCATTCAGTTTGGCATTAAAGACAGCGGTAAGGATTTCCCTGTATATGGGGCCTGGTTTAATACCGATTTTTATTAAATCTCTTCCTTTTATTGAAATGCTGATATGCCTGAGCCTTGAAAAAAAATGGGAAATGGATTTTTTTACCATTTTCTGTTTTGTTGTTGCCATCATATAAAGAATCGATTCTGTTTTAAAAACAGACAAACGTTCATAAAGAGTGCTGTTTTTTACCGGCAGATTCTTTTGTAGCCATGCCACACAGTCGTCTGCATCAAATCGTTCAGTACTGAAGAGCTTCCGGTTTCGCGGTTTGAGTTCAAACCGTATACAGATTTCATCAATGGCGTTTTTGTCAAAATTACTGGTCAGCGCAAGGAAAAATACGGACCATTTCATATAGGATTCTTCAAGAAAAAGCAAATCATGCCATGCCAGCACTTTTTTCACGGAATTCAGTATTTCAATAAGATGCTTATCCAGTTTTATCGAAGGATGCACAACTTTTAACAGATCAAAATCCCTCAGACGTAAAATCGAAGGGGTGGGATTTTCTTCTTCAAGAATCTGACGGAGTTCAGAAAAAACCCGTCTTCCACTGAGACGTTTGAAAAAATTCATTTTTACGGCATTTTTTATCAGACCGGCAGTCAGTTTTCCAATCGTAAATCCGAAGCGCTGCTCAAACCGGATAGCCCTGAATACACGGGTGGGATCTTCAACAAAGCTTAAATTGTGAAGGACCCGGATGACTTTGTCTTTAATATCTCTTTGCGCGGTAAAATAATCGATTAATGTGCCGAACCGGCCAGGATTAAGATGGATTGCCAGTGTGTTGATGGTAAAATCCCTTCGAAACAGATCCAGCTTGATCGAACTCATCTCAACGACAGGCACGGCCGCAGGAAATTTGTAATACTCAAGTCTGGCTGACGCCACGTCTATTTTAAAACCGTCAGGAAAGACAATAACCGCTGTTCCAAATTTTTCGTAGCAGTTAACCCGTGCGCCCACAGTCCGTGCATACTTTTTGGCAAAGGCAATGCCGTCACCTTCAATAACGATATCTATGTCATCATTGCCTGTATATAAAAAGAGATCACGAACAAAACCGCCGACTGCATAGGCATCCAGCCCTAACTTATCCGCAGTATTACCGATTTCAGCCAGTATATCACGGATACTTTCCGGAAGCCGTTCTTTCATGAATCGTTTTACATTTTTTGTCCTCACCGGGGCTGGTTTATGTATTGGATCAGGCAATTTGCCCGAACCGTCCCTGGACTGGTGGGCCAGAATGTTGAGAAGGTCGGTACGTGTGATAACGCCCAGAATTACTCCATTTTCCATAACAGGCAGGATCCGCTGGTTATTTCCAATAATTTTTTCCTGGATCTCGACAATATCTGCATCCGGCTCAACGGAAGTGAGCTCCGTGGTCATATACTCCCGAACAGGAACGTGCTCCAGGGAGTGATAAAGTGCTTTTTCAATAACCTGGCGTGAAATATAACCGTATAGTTTGCCTTTTTTATCGGTTTTTTCAACAAC
>JAUXDD010000146.1 GCA_030618465.1 Desulfobacteraceae bacterium | reverse complement strand
GATGAAGCCCTGAGAGAGTCAAGCTATGAAAAGCTACTGCCGCCTCTGGTGCATGAATTGCGAAAAAAGGTAAAATCATGGCGGGACAATGGCTATGATGGTGCATCAGACACCAGCATCTCATTGCTCAACTGGTGGTTCCATCGTGAACATTTGCTGCCAAAAACAGACTTGTCTGCGTCCAGCGGACAGGCAGGCGGCACTGTTACGACATTTCAATACTATTTTGCCCAGCAGGAAGCTCTTGAAAGCATTGTTTACCTATATGATGTCATCAATGTAAAAGATAAATATGACATGCTCCGTTTTGACTCATCGGGCGCGGTGTCTGCCGGGATGTTTGATGAATCCTGGCTGCGCTTTGTTATCAAAATGGCCACCGGTACCGGCAAAACCAAGGTGATGAGCCTGGTGCTGGCCTGGTCATATTTTCACAAACTGTATGAACCGGATTCGGAACTTGCCCGAAATTTTCTTTTAATCACGCCGAACATCATTGTTTTGGACCGGATTCGGTCCGACTTTGACGGCCTGCGGATATTTTTTGAAGATCCGGTTCTGCCGGATAACGGTTTTGAGGGACGCAACTGGCGCGATGATTTTCAACTGACCCTGCATATTCAGGACGATGTGAATGTGACACGCAAGACCGGCAATATATTTCTGACTAATATTCACCGGATTTATACAGGCAATAATATTGAACCTTCCGTTGATGATGACAATACCATGGAATATTTTCTGGGAAAACGCCCCACAGGCGCGACTACGGATTCAAAAGTTGACTTGGGGGACATTGTCCGTGACATTGATGAGCTGGTGGTACTCAATGATGAAGCGCATCATATTCATGACAACCGTCTGGCATGGTTTAAATCTATTGAGGATATTCACAACCGCCTGAAACATAAAGACCGGTTTCTTTCCCTTCAGGTGGATATGACAGCCACGCCGAAGCACAACAATGGCGCAATATTTGTGCAGACGGTTTCTGACTATCCGCTGGTGGAGGCTATTTCGCAGAATGTTGTCAAACATCCGGTGCTGCCCGATTCCGCCAGCCGGGCAAAGTTGAGCGAGCGGAAGAGCTCCAGATATACGGAAAAATACGCGGATTACCTGAACCTGGGAATTGAAGAGTGGCGCAAAGCATATGACGAACATAAAAAACTGGAAAAAAAAGCCATTCTTTTTGTGATGGCCGATGATACCAAAAACTGTGATGATGTGGCTGAATACCTGGAAACCACCTATCCTGATTTAAAAGATGCCGTGCTTGTGATTCATACCAAAAACAACGGTGAAATCAGCGAAGCAGTCAGCGGCAAGAAAAAAGAAGAACTTGAAAAGCTGCGTAAACAATCCAATGAAATTGACGGTTGGGACAGTCCTTATAAGGCGATTGTTTCGGTATTGATGCTTAAGGAGGGTTGGGACGTAAAAAATGTGACCACCATTGTGGGATTGCGGCCCTATGCAGCCCAAAGCAATATTTTGCCCGAACAGACATTAGGCCGGGGCTTGAGAAAGATGTATCCCGGAAACGATGTGGAAGAGTATGTCAGTGTTGTGGGAACCGATGCCTTTATGGATTTTGTAGAATCCATTCAGTCCGAAGGGGTTGAACTGGAACGGAAGGCCATGGGAGAAGGCACCCAGCCCAAAACGCCGATTATTGTTGAAATTGACAATGAAAACAGCGACAAGGATATTGAAAAACTTGATATCGAAATACCGGTTTTAACATCAAGGGTATACCGGGAATATAAAAACCTTGACAGTCTGGATACCGGGCATTTCGGCCATAAGAAAGTTGAATATAAAACGTTTACCATTGATGAACAACGTGAAATCGTTTTTAGAGACATCACTACCGGGGAGATCAATCATACAACCATTCTTGATTCGGGGAATGTTACGGATTACCGTTCTGTGGTGGGATATTTTACGCAAGCCATCATGAAAGATTTAAGACTGATCAGCGGATACGATGTGCTGTATGGCAAAGTAAAATATTTTATCCAGGATGAACTGTTTGAAAAACCCGTTGATCTTGACGATTTGAATACCCTGCGTAATTTGTCCGAACTGGAAGCTGTTAAAACCATAGTGGAGACGTTCAAAAAACAGATTAATGGCCTGACTGTTCAGGACAGGGGAAATGCAGAAATTCGGGATTTTATCAAATTAAGAAAGACACGGCCATTTGTTGTTAAAGAGCAGGGGTATATTATACCGAAAAAAAGTATTTTTAATAAAATAATCGGAGACAGTCATCTGGAGCTGGAGTTTGCCGCATTTCTTGAACAGTGCGACGATATCATCTCCTACGTAAAAAATTATATGGCGGTTCATTTCAAGATTGATTATGTCAATGCCGATGGCGATATTTCAAATTATTATCCTGACTTTATAGTAAAAAAGTCAGATCAGGAAGTGTATATCATTGAAACCAAAGGGCTTGAGGACCTGGATGTGCCTTTGAAAATGGAACGTTTAAAACAGTGGTGTATCGATATTAACAATACTCAATCGGATATTAAATATGATTTTATTTTTGTGGATGAAGAGGGTTTTACCAAATATACGCCAAAGAATTTCAATGAATTGGTGGCCGGTTTTGATGAATACCATAAATAGGCATGTCAATGGTTATCTGAGATGAGAATAACTTATGTAAAGGAATGAATAAAAAATAGAATCTTATATCCGAAAATATTTTAAAAAGAGAATGCTGGGGGCTGTTCCCTGTTTTCTAGTTTAAACAATGGATAATTGATAATGGAAAATGGACAATTAGAAATGGATAATAAAAATTGCCAGTTATCAACTGTTAATTCTCAATTTTTAATCTATCAGGCTGAAGACGGAACCTTAAAGCTGGATGTACGGCTGGAAGATGAGACGGTGTGGTTGACACAACCCTTGATGGCCGAGTTATTTCAGACAAGCCAACAGAATATAAGTCAGCACATATTAAATATTTACGAAGAAGAAGAGCTGCCACCGGAGGCAACTCACAAGAAATACTTGTCAGTTCAATTAGAGGGCAACAGACAGGTTAAGAGACTCCTTGATTTTTACAATCTGGATATGATTATTTCCGTCGGCTATCGGGTGAAAAGCCATATAGCAACCCGCTTCCGTATCTGGGCAACAAAACGGCTGAAAGAATATATTGTTAAAGGTTTTACACTTGATGATGAGCGTTTGAAAAACCCAGACCTTCCGTTTGATTATTTTGAAGAACTGACCCTGCGTATTCAGGACATCCGTACTTCGGAGCGTCGTTTCTACCAGAAAATCACCGATATTTATGCCACCAGTATTGATTATGATCCGACACTGGATATCAGTATCGGGTTTTTCAAGACCGTTCAGAATAAGATGCACTGGGCAATCACCGGTAAAACCGCTGCGGAAATCATTCATTCCAGAGTCGATGCTGAAAAATCGAATATGGGGCTGACTAATTATCGTGGGGCCAAAGTACGCAAACAGGATGTGGCTATTGCCAAAAATTATCTGAATGAAGATGAACTGGCTGCTCTCAATAACCTTGTGGAGCAATATCTTGTTTTTGCCCAGGGCCAGGCAATGCACCGTATTCCAATGCATATGAGCGACTGGGTAAAAAAGCTGAATGCCTTTATGTCCATAAATGACCGTGATATCCTCAATCACGCGGGAAAAATTTCCCATGAAATGGCAAAACAGTCAGCGGAAGGTGAATACGAGAAATTTCATGCCAGGCGTCTTGCCGACAACAAAAACACACTGAGCGACTTTGATAAGGCGGTAAAGCAGATAGAAGCCTCCAAAAAGCAGGGAGGCAAAAAATAAATTTTCGTGTCTTTCGTGTGTTTTGTGGTTAAAAATATTTTTGCAGGTAAATATAAAACGCTGGGACTGATTATTGATTTTGGGCATTATCCCAAAGTGCAAATTGAAAGAATTATTGTATGAACCATAAAAAGCACGAAATGGGTTTTGAAAGCCTTGTCGGGTTATTTGAGCAGACACAGACGGCTATGCAGACGCAGGCAGCTCGTTCCGTGGATATTGCCCTGGTTGTTCGTAATTGGTTGTTTGGCTGGTACATTGTGGAATTTGAGCAAAACGGCACAGAGCGAGCGGAGTATGGCAGCAAGTTTATTTTTTCTCTGGCCGAACGTTTGAAACAACTAAAAATAAAAGGAACTTCAGTAACACGATTGAAGCTTTATCGCTCCTTTTATAAAAACTACCAGGAAATAAGTCCGACACTGTCGGACCCAATTGAAACCTGTCTGCCGAATTCGACCGACACTGTCGGACGAATTACAAAAATCCCGGACAGAGTCAGGGAAATTACTGATATTTTCAGATTCACAGCAAAAAGTAGTGAAAATTTGGCAGACACTGTCTGCCGAATTTCGTCTCAGCTGGTCACATTATATAGAACTTTTAACTATCAGGTCTCTTGAAGAAAGGCGATTTTATGAAATTGAAGCATCAGATAACAGTTGGAGCATCCTCATTATTCCGAACATGAACTGGAAACAGCGATCATCGACAAACTGGAGCATTTTTTATTGGAGCTGGGCAAAGGCTTCCTTTTTGAGGCCAGACAAAAACGTTTCACTTTTGACGATGACCATTTTTATGTGGATCTGGTTTTTTACAATCGCCTTCTGCGCTGCTATGTGCTGATTGATCTGAAACGGGATAAGCTTACCCACCAGGACCTGGGGCAGATGCAAATGTATGTCAATTATTTTGACCGGTATGTGAAAACAGAAGATGAAACGCCGACCATCGGCATTGTACTCTGTCACAGAAAACATAAAGACCGGTTTCTTTCCCTTCAGGTGGATATGACAGCTACGCCGAAGCACAACAATGGTGCAATATTTGTGCAGACGGTTTCTGATTATCCGCTGGTGTGTTAGGAGCAAAGAAACTGGACGGTGAAGGCATTTTGCTGCAACCTTCTTTATTTTATATAGAAAAGTTGTTGTGGTGACAAAATGGCCCTCAAAAAATGTTTTTTTCACAAAAAATAATAAATTTAAGGAAGAAAGAGTAAAAAATCTGGAATGGAATGCCATTCGAACCCTGGCTAAAGTGAACTATCCGACCTCCTACATTTGATTAAACCCAAGTTCGACAACTATTTTTTATAAATCCAATAAAAACAAAATGTTAAATGAAATTGCCTGATTTTTTCCTCACTACATTTTATTTATGCTGTTTTTTTTCTTTCTCAGAGGTATTTTGATTTTTACTCTTTTCAATGGCTGCTGTTTTAAGCCTAAAGCCTTGTAAACCATTTGTTGTCTTAGTGTTGGGCTGGTACTGTTCCTGATATTCATTGTTGATCCATCTTCTGTATTAAAAGTCGTTGTTACTCTTACATGCGTTGACAATATGTTTCTGATCGTTTGCCAATTATGATTTATTCCATTTTCTCGTAATTCTCTTAATATACCTGCAAGTATATGATAAGCGATTACAGTTATAAAAATATGGGCTGTTGTTGTATCATCTCTTTTATGGTGAATAGGCCTCAAGCCCAAATGAGACTTCATGCTCCTGAAACTGTCTTCAACGGTCGTCAGTGAACGGTGAATTTTTGATATTTCTTCTTCTGTAAGATCAAGACGATTCGTCCGCAGGATATATTCTCCTGCTTTTCTTTCTTTTGCCTTGCCGTTTGCGTTTCTACTATAATCAATTTTTATGACGTTCCCTTCAACTTGTTCAATATCTATGTTATACAGGCTGCCGACACCATACCGTTCCTTAAGTCTGCCAATTCTTTCAATAATATTTTCGTATTTCTTTCGCGTTGCTTTTTTGCTTAAACCATCCTGCATCTTTTTTAATTCCTGTTCAAATTTCTCAATCTTTTTTGCAAGTATGGCTTTTTCTTTGACCTCTTTTAATCCACTGTGGCAGTGAAGCCAGGCCTCTTTGTTTTTCTTAACCAGTTTTACTCTCAGGCCGGAATGACTGTCAGACATCTCCAGCTTTTTTTCAACAGCGTCACCCCAAAAATCTTCCGGGTAGGATTTTTTCCTTGATACAGCAACATATTTAAATTTCTTTCGCTTTATCAGTTCTATATTTTCTTCTGATGCTATACCCGCATCAATTACTATTGTTTTTTGGGGACTAAACCCGTCCGTTACCGTTGATAACGCATCGAGCATATCTTCTAATGTTCCCGGCTCTGACACGTTACCTTCCAATATTCTGCTGTGTTTTGGAAAACCGTTTTCATCAACGGTTAATGCTAATGTCACCAATGGCCTGTCATTACGACGCTCTTTTGATCTGCCCGGTTTGGCTATTTTGCTGTTTCGCTTACTGCCTTCAAAATAGGTGTTGGTAAGATCATATAAAATAACTGTTTCCTTTAAATCAAAAAGCTCTCTGGCTTTCCGGGATAAACACTGCTCTATTTTTTTGTGATTGCCCATCAACAGACAGGCAGTCCTGTGCAATGCGTTATCGTAAACTTTTGCTTTTGTTTTTAATAGTTCGCATATGGCGCTGCTTTCGTTAATCCACCGGACTGTTTCCCGCTCACTTGCAGGATGAACAAGCCTGCCGGCAATAAGCATCTTTGCATAATCTATCTGACTGTCGCTGAATTTGAGTTCTTTGAAAATCTTATCAAGCCCGTATTGCTGCATACTGCTTGTGACTAAATGTTCAGCTCCTATTGTTCGACTATCAGAGTTTGAAACTGAGTTGACATCAACTGTTTCATATAAAGATTCGGTTGTATCGGTTGCCGGATCATTTTGAGACGCTTCTGCCTGTTTATTAAGTCTTTCTTTAATAATAATTTTAGCATAATGTTTAGCAAACTTTTCAATTTCAGGATCTGCAGAAAATAATCGTTTCTGCCCGTGAAGCTCGCATTCAATGGTATTTGCCAGCTCTTTCCATTTATCTCTGGAAAGGTCCAGGAATCCAAGATTCAAAACAAACCTTTGCCTTGGTCCACTGGGAGTGCGAATAGATTCCACTAACTGATGTTGATTGTATTTCTTTCCCTTTTTGGATTTGGTAGTTTCGCGAATAAACATGGCGCAACTATATAGCCTGAAAATGCCCTTGTCAAGCATTAAATATATTTTCAGTCACTACATTCGTCATTTTGCATACCGCACCTAATTATATCAATAGCTTACAAATTCAAAACACCCATTTTGGACTGTTTTTTTAATAATTTTGTCGAACTTGGGTTAAGAGATAAAACAGCAACAGGCTCATATCCCTTTTCTCTGCTTAATTCCACTATCGACAATAGACTACATCCCTGGTTAATGCTTGTATCTGCAGGTTGAACAAATTTGATCTCTGTAGGAATTGTCGGATTAAATTCGATACATATTGCTTTCGGTTTATATTCAGAAACAGATTTCCACACATGGTAATCGTTACCATCGATATCAATTGAAAGCAGGTCAAAATCTTTTGGGATTTGTGTCTCTGTAAGTATTTGATCTAAATTATTATTACTTTCAAAACCGACAAATTTGTTTACATAAACTACATTTGGGTTTGGCTCATAATTTTTGCATAATATATCAAATCTTGATTTGCTTCCTTCTATAAAAACCGCTGAATAACCTTTGCTTTGAATCAGGTTACGAATATTACTTAAAAATATTCCATCCCAAGCGCCAAATTCAACGCACCACCCGCTATTATCAGGAATAATCTCAAGAATTTTTTCAATAATTCCGTCTTCACCACCTTGAGAATTAACATTTGATCTATAATCAATCAACCAGGTTGATTTTTTTTCCATAATTTTATCCTTATCAGGATCTCTACATGAAAAGAAATAAAGGTTTGGCGGCAGATATATGATCCCTGACCCAGACAAACTGGAAGT
>JAUXDD010000116.1 GCA_030618465.1 Desulfobacteraceae bacterium | reverse complement strand
ATTATTTTGAAGGCCGCAAAATCCCCCCCGGCCCCCCTTTTCAAAGGGGGATCGAGGGGGATTTTAAAAATTGACAGAATTCCTTAAGTCAACAACATTGGGATTAAGGGGCGGGGGATATAATAGACTGAAATTCCATTTTATCCACCCTCACCCCGGCCCTCTCCCGTCAAGGGAGAGGGAGATTTTCGACTTTCTTAAATCAACATCATTTTAGGAAAAAGGCATAAGTTAATGGCATTGAGAGACCTGTTCTAAATTAACCGCGGACACACGCTGATTAACACAAACTATCTACCGCCTCAATTGAGTGGATTAAAAAAGCAAACAACTTGACACATAGCATGCTATATGGTAAATTTTATTATAAATTATAAGGTTTTATTCATTCCTTTTTCTTTCCAACAAAAAAAAACTTGAGGTAACAATACAGGGGGTTGAATCTGACATGATAGACAATAATAAACCCATCAGTACTTCAGACGACGGGAGCCTGTTCGAAGACGATAAAATATTGGAGCTTACCAACGAGGTTTCTGATTCATCCAAAGAAAATATTATTGAGCTTACGGATGAAGCTTCAGCAACTGTTGACAAAGATGATGAAATCCTGAATCTCCTTGATGTTTCAGGTGATGCGGCTGTTGAGGATGAGAATATAATTGATCTGGTTGAGGAAGCCGTAAGAGGAAACGAAGACCTCATCGATCTGGTTGAAGACGCTGCCGATGAAGATGAAGACCTCATCGATCTGGTTGAAGAAGCTGCCGATGAAGACGAAGACCTCATCAATCTGATTGAAGACCCTGCCGGTGAAAACGAAGACCTCATCAATCTGGCTGAAGAAACCCCCGAACTATCTTTTGAAGCTGAAGAAACAATCAATCTGGCCGATGTGGCTGATGAGGATAATCTGGAAGATATTGATGCAATCGCTCTTGAAGAAACCGCGGAAGTACCATCACATGAAATTGAAAATACATCTGCCCTTTCCGATCTTGATGATGATGCTTTACCGGATGTTCATCATTCAGTCGTGGATAATGAATTAAAAGAAGCGCTGAATTCAGCTTTACAGGTTTCTGAAGTGCCGACGCCTCCAGACAGTAAGGATGAAGTCAAGGAACCCGGCAATATTGCCGTTCCGGTACATGACAGTACAGAAAACGGCAATCCGGTTGATTTCACTTTCAAGACCAGCGCCCTGGAAAAACAAACAGAGGAACAAGGTGAAAAATATGACCTTGCTGATGTAATCATTCCCCAGGAGCAGCTGGAGAAAGTTCTGGAGCGGGTTGTGAAGGATATGGTTTCCGAAAAGGTTGAAGATTTACTTTCCACTGTCATCGAAAGAAATGTTTCTGAAGAGATTAAACGGATAAAGGATGTTCTTTTAAAATATTCCAAAGAAGACTGATCAAACCGAAATACACGAAAAAGAGTTTCAAAATATAATTAAAAAATGTATTGCGTAAAGAGAGGGGATTATTTAATAATCCCCTTTTTAGTTTTTGAAACGGCTGTAAAAAATTTTGCTGCTTCATATATAAAGGCAAATGCAGGCACCTGTTTCAAATTTTTGCGCGATTGCCTGAAAAATATTTTTAAGAGGTTTTTTACATGAGTTCAGATTTGCTTGATAAAGGTTATGAACCCCATGATGTAGAAAAACGGTGGTATGATTACTGGCAGAAAGAACGGCTTTTTTCTGCTGCCGATAAGAACGATAAAAAAGGTTATTCCATTGTCATCCCTCCACCAAACGTAACGGGGGTTCTCCATATGGGCCATGCCCTGAACAACACGATGCAGGATATTCTCTGCCGGTACAGAAGGCACAGGGGAGATAATGTATTATGGATGCCCGGCACCGACCATGCCGGAATTGCCACACAGAATGTTGTGGAAAAAAAACTGGCAGCAGAAGGCATTACCCGCCACCAGCTTGGCAGGGAAAAATTCATTGAAGCCGTATGGGAGTGGCGTGAAGAGTCAGGCAGTGCAATCATTAATCAGCTCAAACGCCTTGGCGCCTCATGTGACTGGGAACGGGAACGGTTTACCATGGACGAGGGTCTCTCTGTTGCCGTGCGAAAGGTTTTTGTACAGCTCTACAATGAGGGCCTGATATATCGCGGCAATTATATTATAAACTGGTGCCCGCGCTGTCATACCGCCCTTTCCGATCTTGAAGTGGAACACGAGGAACTGGAAGGCAACCTGTACCATATAAAATACCCGTTTGAAGATAACTCCGGCGGGCTCATCGTTGCAACCACACGTCCCGAAACCATGCTGGGCGATACGGCAGTTGCCGTCAATCCCGATGATAAAAGATATATTGATATTAAATACAACACAGTTATTCTACCCCTTGTCAATAAAGCCATACCGATAATCAGGGATGATTATGTGGACACATCTTTTGGAACCGGCGCCTTAAAAGTGACTCCTGCCCATGATCCCAATGACTTTGAAATCGGAACCCGTCACAACCTTGATACTATAAAAGTAATCGGCGATGATGGTAGAATGTCTGAAGAAGCCGGTAGATTTAAAGATCTCGACCGGTTTGAATGCAGGGAGGCCGTTGTAAAGGCGCTGCAGGATGAAGGGCTGCTTATAAAAATTGAGCCGCATGACCACGGTGTGGGCCACTGTTACCGATGCAAAACAGTTGTTGAACCAAATTTGTCAAAACAGTGGTTTGTCAAAGTAAAACCCCTTGCAGAAAAAGCCATTGCCGCTGTTAAAGAGGGAAAGACACGAATCATTCCGGAAACATGGACGAAAACCTATTTTGACTGGATGTACAATATCAGGGACTGGTGTATTTCCCGCCAGATATGGTGGGGACATCAGATCCCTGCCTGGACATGTATAAGTTGCGGGGAGGTTATTGTTGATATCGAAGCACCATCAACCTGCCACAAATGCAACGGCAATGAACTGATTCAGGAAACCGACGTACTGGACACCTGGTTCAGTTCCGCCCTGTGGCCGTTTTCCACCATGGGCTGGCCTGAAAAAACAGATCTTTTAGCCACATTTTATCCCACATCTGTACTGGTTACGGCCTTTGATATCCTGTTTTTCTGGGTGGCCCGCATGATGATGATGGGAACCCATTTCATGGGTGACGTGCCGTTTAAGGATGTATACGTGCATGCACTGGTTCGTGATGAACACGGCAAAAAAATGAGCAAGTCAAAAGGGAATGTCATTGATCCCCTGGTTGTCATCGACAAATACGGTACCGACGCATTCCGGTTTACCCTGGCTGCTTTTGCCGCGCAGGGACGGGATATAAAACTTTCTGAAAACAGGATTGAGGGATATCGCCACTTTATCAACAAACTCTGGAATGCCGCACGGTTTTCCCTGATGCATATTGACACCGCATATGAAGATATCGACACGGACAATATTTCACTCCCGGACAGGTGGATTCTGTCCCGGCTCAGCAGTGTTACTGAAACTGTGTCTGAAACCATTGATACATACCGGTTTAATGATGCGGCTGCCGCACTTTACCAGTTTGTATGGCATGAATTTTGTGACTGGTATGTGGAAGCTGTAAAACCAGCCCTTTACGGCAAAAAAGGCGAAAAACAAAAGGAAGCAACCAAAAGTGTACTCTGGCATGTGCTGCGAAATTCAGTGATCCTGCTGCACCCGTTTATTCCTTTTGTGACTGAAGAGATCTGGCATAAACTGCCCGGAACAAAAGGTTCCATCATGAAGGCGACCTTCCCGGCCGATGCTTCAGACGACAAGGGAAATCAAAAAATAGTCCGTGATTCAAACGCCGAATCTATCATGGATCTGATTACCGGGATCATCACCGGCATCAGAAATGTTCGCGGAGAGATGAACATTTCGCCGTCATTAGCATTGGATGTTACAGTGCAGTCTTCTGATGATAAAAAAAGAGATACCATCAAAAAACACACGGATTTGATCACCAACCTGGCACGGCTTAAGACTTTTGCCGTTGATCTGCCGGGAGAGCGGCCGAAATCTGCCGCCACTGCTATTGTGGACGGTGTGTCGGTTTTTATTTCACTTGAAGGCATTGTTGATTTTTCGAAAGAAAAAAACCGTCTGGAAAAGGAAATCGTCAAGCTCACAAAAGAGCTTGACAGTGTTTCAAAAAAACTGAACAATGAAGAATTCTTAAGTAAAGCACCTGAAAATGTTGTGGAAAAGGTAAAAGAAAAACAGAACAGCCTTTCTGAAAAAATGGAAAAACTGAAATCCAATCTGGACAGAATAAAAGAATTTGATAATTAAGAAACCATCATGCACTCAATACAACATTTAATCGAACTGGCAATAAGTGAAGATGTGGGATCCGGTGACATTACAACCGACAATCTGGTTGCCCCGGACCTTACCGGCAATGGTATCATCATTGCAAAAGAACCCCTTGTAGTAGCCGGGCTTGATATTGCAAAGCAGGTTTTTGAAACATTTGATCCAAATGTTTTGTTTACATCCGGATTTTCAGATGGGGATACCCTAAAAAAAGGTGAAATACTCCTTGAGGTTGAAGGAAAACTGGATGCGCTTTTAAAAGGAGAGCGAACAGCGTTGAATTTTCTCCAGCGACTTTCGGGAATTGCCACACACGTCCGAACTTATGTTGAGACACTGAAAGGTAAGGATGTCCGTCTGGTAGACACCCGGAAGACCACACCGGGCTGGCGGGTTCTGGAAAAATATGCCGTCCGTATGGGCGGTGCGTTTAATCACCGCATGGGACTGTATGACGGTGTTTTAATAAAAGACAATCATATTGCTGTAAGCGGCAGCATAAAAAAAGCTGTGGCGCATATCAGAAATAACGTATCCCATCTTGTTAAAATTGAAGTGGAGGTTTCTGATATTTTCGAAGCAAAAGAAGCACTTGAAGCAGGCGCTGATGTTATCATGCTCGACAACATGGATATTGCCGGAATAAAAGAGGCGGTGAAGGTGATTGCCGGCAGGGCGCTTGTTGAAGTATCGGGAATGGTTACAAAGGACGACCTCCAGACACTGGCTTCTACCGGAATTGATATTATTTCTGCCGGAGCGTTAACCCATTCGGCAGGATCCATTGACCTGAGCATGAAGATTAAATAAAATCTGCCAAAGTAGAATTAATTATCTTTTTTTTTGTTCTTACCATCCGATTTGGCAACGATGTAAGTCACAAGGTTTCGGCCTTTTTCCTTTGAAGCGTACATGGCCTGGTCTGCCCTCTGGACAAGTTCAGAAACAGCCTCTCCAAGACGGTAACCCGTAACACCGACACTGATTGTTATGGTTACAGATTCTCCGGCATTACTTACAAATTTTTCGGATTCAACTTTTGACCGTATTCTTTCTCCAACAATCCCGGCCTCATTGAGATTTGTTTCCGGCAGTAAAATGGTAAACTCTTCTCCCCCATATCTGTATGCGGAATCCATGTTCCTGAGACAAGTCCGGATGATCTGGCCAAGTCGGATAAGCACCTTGTCTCCTGCCAGGTGCCCATACGTGTCATTATATTCCTTGAAATTATCAATATCAAAAAGAAGAAGCGAAAAAGAGTGATTATACCGGTTGCACCTTTCGACCTCCAGGTCCAGCTGATTATAAAAATGTCTTGAATTAAAGAGTTTTGTGAGGCCGTCGGTTATTGCCAGCTTTTTTAATTTTTCAAGCATCTGGTATCGTTCCACTGTCAGCTGACGTTCATTTAACAGACGTTTCAGTCTGAGCAGCAGTTCTTCAAACCGTATGGGCTTGAAAACAAACTCACTTGCACCTTTGCTGATAGCCTCTTCATAGGAATGATCGCTGCTGTAGCCGGTCATGACCATGACATCAATATCATCATATGTTTTTTTAATTGTGTCAGTAAGTTCAAGGCCATTGATCCCCGGCATCATAATATCTGTAATGACAACATCTATCGTATTCTTTGCCAGGTAATCCAGGGCCTCCTCCCCACTGGAAGCAGATACTACGGTATACAGGCTATTCTCAAGAAAATCCCTCATTGATTCTCTTATGGCGGAATCATCATCGACAATTAAAATGCGAGAATTCATAAAAATCCGGTGTCAAATCGTAATGGTTAGCAGTATTTCTGCACGGAATAAATACCATGGTTGCATTGTCAAATACTATCTGGTAAAAAGCGCTTTCTTTTATACTTATTTGATATATAATGGAAAAAAATTATTGTGTCAACTGGCTTTTTAGTCGCATTTAACAGTGTAAACACGAAAGAGTGGGGAGCTTTGCTTCCATTCTCTTTTTATCATAGATGACGAATAAGATGAAAAATATACGCAATTTCAGTATCATCGCACATATTGACCACGGCAAATCAACCCTGTCTGATCGACTGATCCAGGCAACGGATATCATATCTGATCGCGATTTTCAGGATCAGATTTTAGATACTATGGATATTGAAAGGGAACGGGGCATTACCATAAAAAGTCAGACCGTATGTCTGCCGTATATTGCAAAAGACGGTGAAACTTATTTATTAAACCTTATCGATACACCGGGACATGTTGATTTTACTTATGAAGTGTCGAGAGTCCTTGCATCATGTGAAGGGGCATTTCTTTTGGTCGATGCCACCCAGGGCGTTGAAGCCCAGACACTGGCCAATCTTTACCTGGCCATGGAACACGACCTTGAAGTCATCCCTGTGGTAAATAAGATCGATCTTCCGTCAGCCGATATTGACTGGGTAAAGAGTCAGATTGATCAAGATCTCGGGCTTGATCCGGAATCAGCCATTCTTATTTCAGCCAAGGAAGGTACCGGAATAGAAAATGTGCTTGAAGGTGCAGTCAACCGCCTTCCCCCGCCTGAAGGAGATCCGGATGCGCCGCTGAAAGCATTGATTTTTGACTCCCATTATGATCCATACCGGGGAACAATCGTTCATTTCCGTATTTTCCAGGGGAAAATAAAGGCCCGGGACACCATCTGTTTTATGTCAAACAACGCGGTGTACAAAGTTGAAGAAGTAGGCATTTTTCAAATTGAAAGAATTCCCCAAAAAGAAGTGACTGCCGGCCAGGTCGGCTATATGATCGCAGGAATTAAAACGGTAAGCGATACCCGGTGCGGAGATACCATTACGTTAAAAAGCAACCCCTGTGAAAAGCCCATGGCTGGGTTTAAAGAGGCAAAACCGGTGGTCTTTTCTTCTATTTATCCTGTTGCTTCAGATGGATATGAAGAACTGGCCATTGCCATGGAAAAATTAAAATTAAATGACGCTTCCCTGATTTATGAAAAGGATTCTTCAGCTGCCCTGGGCTTTGGTTTTCGCTGTGGTTTTTTAGGCCTGCTTCATCTGGAGGTTGTACAGGAAAGGCTCGAACGCGAATACGACCTCTCCCTGATAATTACAGCACCATCCGTTCGATATGAAGTGGTCATGAATGACGGCGAAGTGGTAAGTATTGACAATCCAGCATTATATCCGGACCCCACAACCATCGAGTCAACACGGGAACCTTTTATCCGCGCCGCCATCATCATACCGGAACGGTATATGGGCGCGATCATGAAGCTGTGCATGGATCGCCGCGGCATTAACAAAAATTATCAATACCTTACAAACAACCGCCTTGAAATGATTTTTGAAATTCCCCTTGCCGAAGTTGTCTATGATTTTTATGACAAGCTGAAATCCGTTACGCAGGGATATGGCTCATTTGATTATGATATCATTGACTACAGGGAAACTGATCTTGTAAAAACAGATATTCTTATAAACGGCGACAGGGTGGATGCGCTTTCCCAGCTGGTTCACAGGGACAGGTCTGTTGAACGGGCACGAATGACATGCTCCCGGCTTCGTGACGAAATCCCGAGACAGATGTTTAAAATTGCCATTCAGGGTGCCATTGGCGCACAGATTATCTCACGAAAAACTATCAGCCCCTTTCGAAAAGATGTGACAGCAAAATGCTATGGTGGTGATATCTCACGAAAGCGCAAGCTCCTGGAAAAACAGAAAAAAGGGAAAAAGCGAATGAAAATGGTAGGACAGGTGATGATTCCGCAGTCTGCATTTCTGTCAGTATTAAAAAATGAAGATTGAGGAGGATATTAATGAAATCGGACATACACCATTCATCACACCCGCATGGTGATAAAAAAGGAAGCTCCCTGCGTCTTGTGGCCTGGGAAATTACCCGAAACTGCAATCTTTCATGCATACACTGCAGAGCGTCCGCAACCAGGGGGCCATATACCGGCGAGCTTGATACAGATGCCTGCCTTAGTCTTCTTGACCAGATCAATCAGGTGGGCAAACCCATTGTCATCCTCACCGGCGGTGAGCCCCTTCTCAGACCGGATATTTTTGAAATAGCATCCTGTGGAACACAAAAAGGTCTAAGAATGGTGATGGCCCCCAACGGTACATTGATAACAGAAAAGATCGCCGGCCGGATGGTGGATTCGGGAATCAAACGAATCAGCATCAGCATTGACGGCGCGGATAAAAAGAGTCATGACCGGTTCAGGGGGGTTGACGGTGCATATGAGGGCGCGTTAAACGGCATTAAACACGCCAAGAAGGCGGGCATTGATTTTCAGATAAATACGACCATCACCCGATCCAATCTGCATCAGATTCCGGATATTTTAAAACTTGCCGAAAACCTGGGTGCTGTTGCCCACCATATTTTCCTGCTTGTGCCCACAGGCCGCGGAAAATATATTGTGGATCAGGAAATCACGGCCGAAGAGTATGAAAAAACCCTGAACTGGTTCTACGAACAGATGGACACAACCTCCCTGCAATTAAAAGCAACCTGCGCGCCCCACTATTATCGCATTTTACGACAGCGGGCCAAAAAGGATGGAAAATCCGTTACTTTTGAAACCCACGGACTGGATGCGGTTACACGGGGATGCCTGGGGGGTACCGGGTTCTGTTTTATCTCACATACCGGTATTGTCCAGCCATGCGGATTTCTTCACCTGAATTGCGGTGATGTGACCAAACAATCATTTGCAGACATCTGGGACACTTCCGATATTTTTCTGTCCTTACGCAATTATGACAATATGAAAGGGAAATGCGGCAAATGCGAGTTCAAGAAAGTCTGTGGCGGATGCAGGGCAAGGGCGTATGAGGCAACCGGGGATTATCTGGCGGAAGAGCCATTGTGTTCTTACATTCCGGCTTAAGGAATTCTTTCAATTTTTAAAATCCCCCTCAATCCCCCTTTTCAAAGGGGGAAACGTTTTTACGTCCGCCTTTTCAAAGGGGGAAGCGTTTTTACGTCCGCCTTTTCAAGGGGAAGCCGTTTTTACT
>JAUXDD010000245.1 GCA_030618465.1 Desulfobacteraceae bacterium | reverse complement strand
ACGGTTGCCACTGAAATTATATCCCGGGCTGATGCATCGCTGATGAATGTTTTCGGTCTCCAGGGAATTGCCGGCACCATATTAAAATTCGGATCGGAAGACCAGAGACAACGTTATCTCCCCCGTTTTTCTTCCGGCGAAGTCATGGGGTCCATGGCCCTCACAGAGCCCGATGCAGGCTCGGACCTCCAGGCCGCCATGCTGAAAGCGAATCTGGATGCTGACGGCAAATGGCGATTAAACGGTGTCAAACGTTTTATTACAAACGGGTGTGCGCAGATAGCCCTTGTCATGGCACGGTCAGAAGAAGGTTCAACCAGCGGACGCGGCTTATCCCTTTTCATCTATGAGCGTGATGAAAATATGAAAATTCGCAGGATTGAGCACAAACTCGGCATTAAAGGGTCTCCTACCTGTGAACTCCAGTTTAATAATGCAGAAGCCGAACTCCTGGGAAAGCGAAAATTCGGTCTGATTAAATACACCATGTCCCTGATGAACGGCGCGCGTTTGGGCGTTGGTGCCCAGGCGCTCGGTGTGGCGGAGGCGGCCTATCGTGAAGCATACACCTATGCAAATGACCGGGTTCAATTCAAAAAGCAGATACGTAATTTTTCCGCCATATACGAAATGCTCACAGATATGAAGGTAAATATTGAAGCCGCCCGCAGTCTTTTATATGAAACCGCCAGAATAGTGGATATCAGTGATGGTATTGAAAACAGGATGCAGATTCATCCGGAAAGCCGGGAAGACCTGAAAGATGATTTCAAACGATACTCCAAAATGGCGGCACTCTTTACTCCGCTGCTCAAGCGACATGCCGCGGAAACGGGGAATGCAATCTGCACGGATGCCATACAGATTCACGGCGGAGTCGGTTATACCACCGAATTCAATGTTGAACGACTTTTCCGTGACGTTCGTATTACAAATATTTATGAAGGCACATCCCAGCTGCAGGTTGTTGCTGCAATCGGCGGTGTGATCGGTGGCATTGCGTTTGAACGATTAAACGAATATGAAAGTGACTATGATTTTATGCCTGTATCACGGCAGTATGAAGATGCGCAAAAATTAAGGAACCACCTTGAACTGGCTGTTTCACACATTAAAAACAAGGGGGATTCCAAATATCAGGAATATCATGCGGCCAGGCTGGTTCAAATGGTTACGGACACAATTATAAGCTATCTACTGTGCATTGATGCCCTTAAATCAAACAGGAAGAAAAAAATTGCACAGATGTTTATATCAAAGGCAAAACATCGCGTTCAATCCATGCTTGATTATATTCTTGCGGATGACTGCTCGTTTATTGATTTTCATAAAGAAGTAATAGACGCGGAAGAAACAGTGTGGGATTGAATATTGATTACTGCTTGACAGCATACAAACGGCACGTATTTTCCCAAACCCTGGCAGCCAGATAATCAGGGTCTTCTCCCCTGACTTCCGCAAGCTTGAGAAGTGTCGACCGGACAAAAGCGGGTTCATTTCGCCGTATCTTATTCTTTTCAGGTGCCGGGGTCAGGTAAGGTGCATCGGTTTCTACAAGAATCCGATCCACTGGAATAATCTGCGCCAGTTTTCTCAATCCGTCTCCCCTGCCCTTGATTGTCAGTATTCCGGTAATGCCGATATAAAAACCCAATTTAAGATATTCTTCAAGTTCTGTTTTATTTCCGCTGAAACAGTGCACAACACCTTTTCTAACACTGCTGGAATATGTTTTCAGTATGTCAAGGAACCGTCCGTTTGAATCCCGTTCATGAAAAATCATGGGAAGTTTCAGTTCGTCTGCCACTTCCAATTGTCTTATAAAACATTTTTCCTGTACATCTTTTGGAGAAAACATTCGGTTAAAATCAAGCCCGGTTTCTCCCCAGGCTTTGACTTTTGAATTTCCGGCAAGGTCTTTGAGAAATTTCAGGACTGATTCCGAGCATTCTTCAGCATCATGCGGATGAATACCAACGGATGCGTAGAGGCCGTCATGGGATTCAGCTATGGCAACAGCTTTTGCCGAACTATTTTCCGTTACCCCGACAATCATGGCCGATACAACACCGGCATTTTCAGCACGCTTTAATACTTCATCAATATCTTTTTTATATCTCCTGTCATCAAGATGGCAGTGACTGTCAAACAATTTCATTTTTTTTCCTTTGGCAATACGTAGTCAAGCTGGAGAAATTATGCAAATGAGTTGGAATTGTCAGTTGGACGGTTTGCCAGTTAGCCGGTTTGCCTGTTAGCCAGTTAATGAATTCTGTCAATTTTATAATCCCATTTTATCTAAACTTCAGATGTGTATCAAAAGGAATATAAAAATAATACAATCAACTAACCGGCAAACAGGACAACAGGCAAACCGGCAAACAGGACAACAGGCAAACCGGCAAACATAAATCATTCATCATACCGAATCCCGGCCCTGTCATAAAGATCAAAAAAGTGATGGGTCGGCCCATGTCCCTTTCCAATGGGCAGGGAATTCTTTAAAGCCCCGGTAATATATTCTTTGGCATCAGATACGGCAGGGAAAAAGGCTTTTCCTCTCGCCAGATTTGCGGCAACAGCAGAAGAAAACGTACAGCCTGTGCCGTGGGTATTTGTTGTCTGTATCCAGTCCTTTCTGAGTTCAAAGAACTCATTCCCGTCATATAAAATATCTGTAGCACTTTCATTTTTTATATGTCCGCCCTTAACAACCACTTTACTTAAACCCAGCTGAATAAGTGAGCGAGCGGCGGATCTGGCTGACTTGAGATTGGTTATCCGAATTCCTGTCAGAATTTCAGCTTCATTTATGTTGGGTGTAAGTATTTCTGTCAGTGGAAACAGTTTCTCAACCATAGCCTGACATGCATCTGTATTCTGGAGTTTATAACCGTCTGTTGAGGCCATTACCGGATCAAGCACAACAACTGGCGATTTTACTTTCTTCAGGGCATCGGCAATACTTTCAATCAAAGATACAGCAGGAACCATCCCTATTTTTACTGCGTGAATGTGTATATCCTCAAAAAGGCAGACTATCTGATCATGTACAGTTTCAGGGGAAATTTCAACGATCGAATGAACTTTTTGTGTGTTTTGAGCAGTGACAGCGGTAATCACACTTAAGCCATAGACCCCGTGCGCATGGAATGTTTTTAAATCAGCTTGAATCCCCGCCCCCCCGGACGGGTCTGATCCTGCTATTGTAAGTGCTGTAATCATATATATCAAATAATCGTAAACACATAAGCCTGTTCATTAAATAAAACAATCCTCACGCACCATACTTTTTACTCCTTCCCCCTCTTAATAAATGCCCCAAGCTTTTCAAACTTTTTCTCAATAGCTTCATACCCGCGGTCCATGTGGTACACACGGTTGACAGTGGTTTCCCCGTTTGCAACCAGGCCGGCAAGTATCAACGAAGCACTTGCCCGTAAATCGGTCGCCATGACCGGTGCACCGGATAAGAATTTTACCCCTTTAACAGCAGCTGTATTTCCTGAAATAGAGATATCTGCACCCAGACGTCTGAGTTCGCACACATGGATAAACCGGTTTTCAAATACAGTTTCTGAAATAATGCTGGTGCCGGCTGCAATTGTCATCAGAACCATGAACTGGGCCTGCATGTCAGTGGGAAAGCCGGGATACGGCAACGTTTTGATATCAACACTTTCAATAACGTCCGAACCTTTTACATGAATGGAATGATTTTCAATGGTTACTTCAGCGCCTGTCATTTTTAACTTGTTCGTCAATCCACCGATATGATCCGGTACACAATTCCGAATTAATATATCACCCTGGGTCATGGCAGCAGCAATCATGAACGTGCCGGTTTCAATCCGGTCGGGAATAACATCGACAGTTACCGGATTTAATGAAGAGACGCCTGTAATGGTGATTATTGAGGTACCGGCGCCTTCGATGAAAGCGCCCATCTTTATGAGCACATCCGCTAACGCAACGATTTCAGGCTCTTTGGCTGCATTTCGAAGAATGGTTTGCCCCTCTGCCAGAACAGCCGCCATCATAAGGTTTTCTGTGCCGGTTACTGTTGGAACGTCAAAGTAAATTTCATTTCCAATAAGCTTTTCTACCTCGGCTTCAACATATCCTTTTTCCAGATTAATGGACGCACCCAATGCTGCCAGGCCTTTCAAATGCAGGTTGATGGGTCTTGCCCCTATCGCGCATCCACCGGGCAAAGACACCCTGGCCTTTTTTAGTCTTGCGATCAGCGGGCACAACACCAGAACCGATGCCCGCATTTTTCTCACCAGATCATATGGCGCTTCATGATTATTCAGGCCGTTCGCCTTGATTTTTACCGTATGGTTGTCATATTCAACCTTTGCTCCCAGATGCTCGAGAAGCTGAAGTATACTGTG
>JAUXDD010000231.1 GCA_030618465.1 Desulfobacteraceae bacterium | reverse complement strand
TATCCTTTGGTGCCGCTGACAGGTACGGTGTCTCCCACAAGTTTACGAATTGCTTCGGTTTCGGCAACATCTCCCATCAGGGTCCCTGTGGCATGGGCATTAATATAGTCCAGGTCAGCGGTGCTTATTCCTGAAATTTCTATGGCCTGTTTCATACATGAAAACATTCCTTCGGGACTGGGGGATGTCATATGGTTGCCGTCACAGCTTGTTCCGTATCCGATGATTTCGCCATGAATGGTTGCATTTCGAGCTGTTGCCCGATCGTATGCTTCAAGCACAACGACGCCTGCCCCTTCACTGACAACCAGTCCGTCCCGGTTTTTATCAAATGGCCTGGGGGTTTTGTGCGGAGCGTCATTATAATTTCTAGATGCGGCATTCAGAATGTCAAAAACCCCGGCTGTTGAGGGGTGGAGATCATCGGCTCCGCCACAGATCATGATATCCTGGTAGCCATCCTTAATTGCTTCGTAACCGAGACCAATGGCCTGCGTGGATGAAGCGCAGGCACTGCATGGAGCCAGTGTCCGGCCTTTCACGCCAAACATGGCCGCCACATTGGCCGCCACGGAATGGCTCATGACTTTCATGAAGGTTGTGCCTTCAAGCAATGTTATGCCTTCTGTTTTCAGATAATCCCCAAACATGTCTTCAATGCTGCCGGTCGAGCCGGTGGTGGACCCCATTGACACACCTGTGCGAAGAGACACCATATCATCTGCTGATAAATCTGCACTGGAAGTAGCATCCATTGCGGCAAGAGCAGCCATCACAGCCATACGCCCCATGGTCCGCCGGTGTTTCCTGCTTATTTTCCCCGGCTCAATCCCATCTACAACACCCGCCACCAGGCTGTTCAAGCCGTTTACATTTTTCCAGTCATCCATCTTAACGATACCGGAGCGCCCTTCAAGAAGAGCCTTGCAAACCGTTTCAATATCATTACCAATGGGTGAAATAATCCCCATTCCGGTAATTGCCACACGTCTCATAAATTTCCTCTTTATTGTAATTGTTGCCGAATCTTTTTAATAAGATAATCCCGGCCCAGAATGACGGAACACGTATACATGCTGCTGATCAATGCCCCTGCAATCCCCGGCAACAGGATACTCTGGCCCGTAAGGAACAGGCCTTTCACTTTTGTTTTGGTATGAAAACTGCTGCCCATGAATTTGTCGGCTGCCTTTTTTATGCCATATGCGGATCCCCCACGCGTTAACGTATACCTGTTAAACGTACACGGGGTGTAAATGTCAGCCATTTCCATTTTATCTGCCATTTCAGGCCATTTTTCTTTTAATGCCTCAAAAATAGCATTGCCAATCAGCTTTTTTGCGGCCATGTATTCATCATTTCCCAAATGTTTCTTTTTTTCAAGATAATCCGTATCTTTATTATTTAACGCGCTCAGGGCTGTTACCGAGTAACTCCCGGAGGTATTATCCGGCAAAGCACTGCAGAATATCATGCCGGGTCTCTTGCCGTCGGGAAGCAACTGCTCGGAGTAATGGTTTGTCGTGTCCCATGACGAATAGATATAAACATCCCGTGTTGAAAACGGACATTCAGGCCCCTTCCATTTTATTGCGACACCAAAAGCGCCGGGAGTGTCTTCCGAGTCCTTCAGCCTGTCTTTAAATGCAGGTTTGAATGCTTTTGGGGGGCACATGTCCAGTATTTTATTGGGGTGACCGGTAAAGATCACCCGATCCGATGCTATCTGTTCATCCGTATCAAGAACTACCCCCCTGGCAACCCGGTCATCACACAGTATGGTTTTTACCAGGCTGCCGCATCTAATTTCACCGCCATGCATTTGCAGGCTTTCAACAAACGCCCCGGCAAGCGGGGAGCGATATTCATCTATGCGCCATGAGCTGTTTAAAAACGAATCCATAATGAGGAAATGCGTATCCATTGGGCATTCTTCAGGTTTGATGCCGTAAAGCGGGTTGTTGCCTGTTAAAATTCCTTTCAGCTTTTCGGAGCACCCCAGTTCATCCAGATATGTATCCAGGGATACCGGATTCATAGTCAGTTTTTCGTCTATTGGCACCCTGTTAATATTATACAGGTTATACCGGGAGACAGCTTTTTTCATATCTGAAAAAAACCGGTTGATTGCGGTTTTTTCAGAAGGAAAATAATCATGAAGGCGTAAGCGAAACGCATCATGCCCGCAGGGTACCTTAAATGTCATGCCCGGAAAACAGAACGCTTCAAATCCATCCGGATCCAAAGGGACAAGCGTTAACCGGTGAAAAACATCAAGATACGTAAAATAATGCCGGAGAGCCTCTCCTTCACCCAGTGAGCCCACCCGGTGAACGCCGGTGGGGAAAAGGAATGAACCGCGCCGATAACTCTGCATAAGCCCGCCCGGTCGTGTATGCTGTTCCAGCACAAGCACCTTTTCACCCTCCCTGGCAAGAACAATGGCCGCCGTCATCCCGCTGATACCCGAGCCGATAATGATGGTATTATATTTATTTTTAAAAAACATCTTCGTGCCTTTGTGCCTTTATGGCAAAAATAAATTTTTCCGTAAATGCCGGCACAATAACCAGGGATGAAACAAGACAGGCAATCATTCCGATTAATCCGGCAGCGCCTATGGAAAACAAGGCAGCGTGTTCGGCAAAAATAAGGGTCACAAAGGCACCCGTGGTTGTTAACGCGCAGATGATGACAGATCCGTATGTGATTGCTTCATGATCACTGGTGCCGTCACTGCCGGAGAGTTTACTGCACATGAGGAAAATACTGAAATCAACGCCCACGCCAAAAACAAAAACAATGAACAGGATGCTGATGAGATTGATGGAAATACCCAGAATCCCCAATGTTCCAAGGGTAATGAATATGCTTAATAATATCGGCAAAATCGTTCCCAGTACAATTTTTATGTTCCGGAAAAAAACAAACAGGCAGATAAAAACACCACATCCGGCAATAAGGGCAAGCTTGCCGAATTCAGTGCGCACATGGCGGGTGGTATGCTCGACAAAGTGCTTTTTGTTCAGGACAATTGTCCCGGGAATTTTATTGGTTATTCTGTCAGACAGGCTATCTATTGTTTTCGTTTCCGCGTCTGTTGCCGTAAACGTGGTTAATATTAACACCTGATTGTTTTTGGATATGATTTTTGCATCAAGCATTTTTTCAAGGGCGGTGTTTTTAACATCATTCAGGGTAATACCCCTTGATTTTTTATAATTTTTTTGATCGTTTTTTGGCTCGATGCGTTTATAAAAAGGTTCAAAAATATTGTTTGAAAACCCATTTTCTGCCAGTGCCCTGTCGAGCAAAACTTTCATGGATTCCCGGCGATCGGCTGACCAGTATTTCTGCCAGTTTTCATTGTTCCTGTTCTGGGCATGCATGGAAGGAAGGATCGGCGCTATGGACGAGACCTGTTTTATCATGCCTTCATTTTTAAGAGTGCCCAGTATTTGATTCAGGTTGTCGTTGATATCAAGCGCACTTTCCAGGGTATCTCCTTTTATCAGCGCGAGGGTTGGAAAAGAATTTCCCCAGGTATGCTCAAATGCATGAAAGTCTGCCTGGAGTTCCGGTGACAGGTGGTTGAGCTTTGATACATCGCCTTCAAATTTGAATTTTGTAATTCCATAACAGGAAACAGCGAGAATTATAATACCCAACATGATGACCGCTTTCCGGTTCTGCCTTTTTTTTTGTTTCAGCCGTGTACAGAATTGCAAAAGAGGGACAACCGGAAATCGATGTTTCCCGACTTTCCCCGGAATAAAGTAAACAAGTGCACATCCGGCAAAAATGGCGGCCGTCATGACGCCCAGGGAGGCATATAATCCCATCTGCCGTTGCCCTGGCAAAGATGAAAACATCAGTGACATGAATGCGGTTATCGTGGTAACGGCGCCGATGGTAAGGGGTTTGTAAAGCTTCCGGACAACGTGTGCCGGTGTATTGTTATTGGATGCCGTATTGTCCACAAGATAAAGGATGTGAATACCAAAGTCCACGGTAATCCCGATAAGCACCGCCCCGCAGCCAAGGGCAATGGCAGACACATAGGGATCAATTAGTGAAAGAACGGCCAATGAAAAGGTTAGGCTGAAGGTGGTGGGAAGAAAAACCAGGCATATGAACAATTTCCGGGAAAAAAACAGGAATCCCACAACCACGATGGCAATGGATAATACGGCAATGGTTTTTTTTACATCTTTTTGTATAACCGATGAGTTATGGAGGGTTGCAATATGGACACCCGAGTATCGGATATGAACACCGGGTGAACGGTTTTTCAACAGGCTGTTCCGGGTGCTGTTTAAAAAGTCTATCATTTTTTTCCCCTGAACCGTATCCACAGCCGGGAAAACAGGAGACGCAATCATCAGCAAATGGTTCCCGTCAGAACTCCATATCCGCCCGCTTTTCATCTGTATGCCCGAGGTTTCATCCTTCAGGGCGGCCAGTTTTTTCAAGATCAGGCCATTGATGTTAAGTGGATCATGCATGATCGTTTCACGCAGAAACAGACCGGACGGCTCAATGAGTTGACGTTTTAACGTGGCTAACCGCCTGTTTATATTTGCGGGCGTCAGCAAGTCATCAATTTCTGACAGGTCTGCCGGTGTAAGGAGAAACGGTGCTTTGTTATTTAAAAGGTTGACCAGGTTTAAAAAATGATCATTGGGAATTTTATAAAGGATCGTTGAAAAATAGCCGGAAGCTGCCAGACTTTCATACAGGGCATCGGCTGTTCCTTCAAGTTTTCCGACCGATCCCGGTGAACCTGGGTCAGCTTCAAGATGGATATTTACAACTTCAAGAGCCGGGACATTTTCTAAAACAAATATAAAGTCCTTTATTGCCGGATCAGAATCCGGGAGCATGGACGTTATTTTTTCATCAAAATGAAGTCGGGACGTTAAGGCCAGGCAAAC
>JAUXDD010000175.1 GCA_030618465.1 Desulfobacteraceae bacterium | reverse complement strand
GATTGAATTCTCTTACACTGAAAAAACGAAAAAAGGGGAAATTGTTTACATGCTTGTTTTATTACGTTTTAACGGGTATGGTTTCTATTCAACGTCAATAGTTGACATTGCTAAAAAATATATATAATTAATGACATCCAGTCACTTATCTAAAGGAGGAAATAATGGTTAAAAACGTGTTCTTTATTTTTTTTATGGCAGTTCTCATGGTGTTTGTATCCAGTTTATATGCCAAGGAAGATGATAAAAATACCAGGGATGACAATAAAAAAATGACGGTTTCGGAACTTATGGAACAGAAGTGCAGCCAGTGTCATAAGCCCGACCAGGCAAAAAAAATGCATAAATCAAAAAGGAGTTTTCTTGAGATAATTATGCGGATGCAAAAAAAGGAAGGTGTTAATCTTTCTGACAAAGAAGCGGAAAACATTGCCGAGTTCCTCGCAGCTCCCAGTCGTCAGGTACTTACCGATAAGTGTCTCCAATGTCACGGTTTTGATAAAATTATGGATGCTCATAATAAGGGGGTCTTTACAATAGATACTATTAAAAGGATGCAGAAAAAAGGTGTTGATGTATCTGATCAGGAAGCTGACAAAATATATGATCACATTAACAAAGGATACTACCCGGTGCCCCCGGTCCATCCTGGTGTTTATTAGCCGTTATTATCTATAAAATTACATGCTTTTCAGCTTATGCAAAAACTTCTTTCAACAAAAGAAGTGGCCCGGTTTCTGGGTGTAAATGAAAAAATGATTTACTCCCTGGTTTCAGACAAGGGGCTTCCGGCAACAAAAATCACCGGCAAATGGGTGTTCCCTCTGCATCTTGTGGAACAGTGGGTTGAAGCCAATACCATCAATTACCCGGAACCGTCAGCCGTTCTTCCGCCTTATCACGGGCTGCTTATTATTGCCGGAAGCAATGATCCGCTTCTGGACAAGACCATTTCCCTTTTTAACAGTCTTTATTCCGACAATGTGGCTGTCTTTGGGAATATGGGCAGCATGGGGGGATTGCGGGCATTGCGGCAGAATCTCTGCCATATGGCGTCAAGTCACCTGCTTGCAGATGATGAAGAGGAGTACAATTTTGATTTTGCCACAAAAGAACTTGAGAAAATGCCGGCAGTGGTTAATTTCTGCCGGCGGGAGCAGGGCATTCTCGTTCAAAAAGGGAATCCGAAAAAAATTTTAAGCGTAGGGGATCTGGGCAAGAAAGGGATACGGATTGTCAACAGACCCCTTGGTACGGGAACCCGACTTCTTTTTGACAGGGAACTCAACAGTGCGGGTGTCAATGGTGAAAAAATCAGCGGATATCAAAGCGAAATAAGCCGGCATCTTGATGTGGGAATTGAAGTCCTGTCAGGCCGGGTTGATGCCGGACCCGGGATACGGGCAGTGGCAGCACTCCTTGGCCTGGATTTCATCCCGTTACGGTGGGAGCGGTTTGATCTCCTGATACCCAAGGAACGTTTTTTTGATAAAGGAATCCAGCTTTTCCTCGGTCTGCTTATTGAAAAATCATTCAGGGAACTGTTTGAAGACGGCTCAGGTTATGAACTTAACGCTTCAGGGAAAATGGTCTACCCGGGGAGTTAGGGCTGTAAAAAAAATAAATTATTCCGGTTTTTATTCCACCCTGGGATAATCTTTATTTTCCACGCCCCTTAATTTTTTGGGTCAGGTTGTTTGTCCGAAAATCCTCACAGGTTTTTTTCAAATTTTTGTCTTCCAATGGGAAAGTCCAAAGAAATCACGGCGAAATTTATTGCATACATGTTATAAAAAGTAATATATGGTTAGTATAAGTATTTTAAAAATTATTGTATTGACACGGTGACATGAACGCACTAAATGGGAGCAAGCACCCAGCAGTGGTATTAAAGTTTTTTTAATTGAGGAGTGAAAAATGAGGAAGCAAATTGTATTCTTTTTTCTGACAGGTGTCCTGCTATTTCTGTTTACATCGGAAACCGCTTTCAGCGGGGATAAGGTTCTGACCATGTCGACCACAACAAGCACACAAGCCTCGGGGCTTCTGGATATTCTTCTGCCCGAATTCCAGAAAGATACCGGCATAACTGTAAAGGTCATTGCTAAAGGCACCGGCGCTGCCATCCGTGACGGAATGGACGGGAATGTGGATGTTATTTTTGTTCACGCCAAAGCAAGGGAAGAAAAATTTGTAAAAGACGGTTACGGGACAAAACGGTATGCCGTGATGTATAATGATTTTGTAATTCTGGGGCCTGCCGGTGATCCGGCCGGTATCAAGGGAACCACTGATGCAGCAGACGCTTTATCAAAAATTGCCGGAGCAAAAGCCGGGTTTATTTCCCGGGGTGATGACAGCGGCACCCATACCAAGGAGCAGGCCTTATGGGAAAAAACAGGTCTCTCTATGAAAAATACAACAACAAAAATTATGAAAAAAGGGCAGGAAGGAGAAATCAACTCCCTTCATCCTGAAGGAAGCTGGTATCATTCCATCGGTCAGGGAATGGGGAAAACAATTACCTATGCAGATGAAAAACTGGCGTATACCCTTGCCGATCGGGGCACCTATATTAAATATAAACATGGGAGAAAACAAAGCATCGATCTGGTTGTCCTTTGTGAGGGTGATCCGTTGCTGAACAATCCATATGGTATTATACCGGTTGATCCGAAGAAGCATCCCCATGTGAAATATGATATGGCAAAACAATTTGCCGGGTGGCTGGTCTCTCAAAAAGGGCAGAAACTGATTGCCGAATACCGGCTTCTGGGGAAACAGCTTTTCTACCCGGATGCAATTAAATGATTGCAGTCATACAAATACGGAAGCCATTGACTTAAAAAATTTTAAGAGCCTCTTTGCATTACCATGGAAGAGTTTCTTTATTGCGGTTCCTGTGTGCCCCTGAATCCTTCCGGGTTTTACGAGGAAGGATTTAGGGGTTGTTTTTTTTTAGAGGGAATAATAGGTTCTGTTTCAATCTTTTCAGGAGCGGCCGTTGACTATGGATTTTTTATTTGACAGCATAATTTCAGCAATACTTCTGGCTGTTTCACTGGATACGGAACTGCTTTCCATTGTAGCGGTTTCTTTGAAAGTCAGCAGTTCGTCCACATTATTTGCCGGCATGATAGGCGTTCCGCTGGGTTTTTTTATTGCCTTCGAATCTTTTAAGGGCAAACAGCTGGTCATTACCTGCCTGAATACCCTGCTGGCCCTTCCTACGGTTGTTATTGGTCTGTTTGTGTATGCCCTGATCTCCAGGCGGGGAATTTTTGGGCCTTTTGATCTGTTGTATTCACAAAAGGCAATTATTATCGGCCAGACCATGTTGATCATACCCGTTGTAACAATATTTACTATTGCCGCTATCAGCAGGATTGATGAGCGGTATCGTAAAACCGCGATGACACTTGGGGCAAACCGGTTGCAGGCTGCCTGTATAGTGATGAGAGAAGCACGGTTCGGAATTGTTGCGGCAGTTATCGCCGCATTCGGCCGCGTCATATCCGAAGTGGGCATCAGCATGATGCTGGGGGGGAATGCCAAAGGCTTTACCCGCACCATGACCACAGCCATGGCCCTGGAATATGATAAAGGCGAATTTACGCTGGCTATTGCCCTTGGATTTATTTTGCTTTTTCTCAGTTTCGGGATGAATCTGCTGTTCAACTTTTTTCAGGGGAGGACAGAAACCTGATGCTTTATCTGATTTCCCGTTTGACAAAAGTATATGGCAGCAGGACGGTTCTGGATATTGAATCTCTTGAGATTATGGAAAAGAAAATTTATGCCCTTCTTGGTCCCAATGGTTCCGGCAAAACAACGTTTTTAAAAATACTCGGTTTTCTTGATTTACCCACATCCGGCAATGTTCAATATTGTACCCGGCCTGTCCGGTTTCTGGAATCACAGCTTCAGCCATTGCGAAAAGAAGTTGTTATGGTTAACCAGCACCCCATTCTTTTTACAACCACGGTATACAGGAACCTTGAATTCGGGTTGAGAATACGGAAAATTTCAAAAAAAAAGTGTGCCTATATCATTGATGAGGCACTGGATATGGTGGGGATGCGGCATTTTTCCCAGGCACCGGCCCACCGGCTTTCAGGAGGAGAAACGCAACGGGTGGCACTGGCGAGAGCCCTGGCCCTTTCTCCCCAGGTGATTTTGTGCGATGAGCCCACATCCAGTGTGGACCCTGAAAATCAGGGGGCCATTATCAATCTTCTCAGGCAGATTAATGATGAAAAGCAGATATCCCTGATTTTTACGACCCATAATCAATCCCAGGCATCCATGCTTGCGCACCATACACTTTTCCTGGATCACGGGAAACTGGGCACAACGTCTTATGATAATCTTTTTGCGGCAGTCGCCAGCAGGAAGGATGAAAATTCATCACTATGTAAGATTCAAAATACGGTTGAACTTGTGGTGCCCGGCGATAGAGACGGGGAAATCCGCCTGATGATTGATCCTGAAAAGATTGATATCCTTGAAACCAGAAAAAAAGATCATGGTGAAAATTGTTTTAGAGGAAACATCGTCCAGATAACAAAAGAGGGGGGAAAGATACGGATCGGTGTTGACTCGGAAATTTATTTTATCATACGGATGCCGGCGGACGATTATACCAGAAGAAAACCAATGGTGGGCGATAATATGGCGTTTCGTATTCCCCGGAAATCCATTAAACTGCTGTCTTGAAATCGTGTGTCCACATTTCACCTTTAATAAGCAGGGCGTCAATAAAGGTCGTAAGCGCCTTTATGTCATGCTGGGGCAGATTGGAAGCCAGTCGAAGCTTTTTGGCAAGATTAGGTTTTATATCCTGGTATTCTCTTCTACTGCTATTGTCATCGATTTCCAAAAGATCGTCAATACTCATGTTTAAAGCCTGGGCAAGATCGATAATTTTTTGTGCGGGCGGATATTCCACTTTTTCTCTATCAGATCATTTCAAAAGGGTAGACAGGAATTTGTTTAGGTTCCTTAGATGAATGCTATTTCAGCAAGGGAAATCAGTTAAAATTTTGTACCTATTCAGGGGGTATATTCAGCGTTAAGATCATATGAGATTTTTAGTTTATTCATTATTTTGAAGGCTGCTAAATCCCCCCCGGCCCCCCTTTACAAAGGGGGGAGCAAAACTTTCCTCTTTTGAAAGGGGGAGTAAAGCCTTCCTTTTTTGAAAAGGGGGGAGTAAAACTTCCCCCTTTGAAAAGGGGGATCGAGGGGGATTTTATGATTGATAGCAATCCTTAAGTTAACGACATTAATTACGTACCCCCGTGAATGAATACAAAATTTTGATGGAATTTCAGGTATGGAATAAAAAAAAAGATTTCACGATTTTCTATACCAGAGCCATTATATATAATAAGGCATAATACAATTAGAATTTTTGATAAAGACAATTTTATCGTTTAAAATTTGTCTTTGTTTTTGTCTGCGCCTGTCTGTGTCAGTCTGTGGCAAATTATTCTTTATCATATCTTTCCAGAACAGCTTCAGCTTCTGACATGATTTCTTCTTTTAATGATTCCGGCTCAAGCACCATAGATTTTGCGCCCCAGCTCATGATCCAGAATTTAATCTCGTCGGTCCCGGCCACTTCGGCTTCAAATATTATGGAACCGTCATCCTGATCAATGATGGCCTGGGATTCATGCCAGGTCTTTTCCTTGATATAGCCCGCAGCATCCGGCGAAAACCATATTTTGACTTTTGTTGTTTCCCCTTGAAATACGCCAAAACTTGATTTCATGAATTCCTGGACATTGAAGTCATCCGGCATGTCAAAGGATTCATCCGTCCGGCTGAGGTCCTTAACCCGGTCAAGGGCGAACATCCGGATCTCTTTTCGCAAATTGCAGAAACCAATCAGGTAGAGCGTGCCGTCAAAAAACCAGAGATTGTATGGAGCCACCATGCGCCTGGACTCCTTCTTTCTGCTCATGGTGTAATATGTGATTTCGATCTGTTTTTGTTCGACAACAGCATCATTTATGCTGTCGATGAGTTCTTTTAATTCGCCGAACTGTTTGTATGGCCGCTGGCCCACATGGAGATTCTGTTCGATCTGTTTGAGATAATTGATGTACTCCTGCGGAAGTGTTGCCTTGAGTTTCTGAAAAAAGGATTTCAGAGAATCATAGAATACCGTGTTTTTCAGAATTTTAAGCATGTCCCTGCTGAAATAGAGCGCCATTAGTTCTGTCAGGTTCAACGGCAACGGTTTCTGGTGTTTTGCCGCATCGAGAATCATCCAGAGGTTTTTCCCGTCTTTTGTTTCCGTATAGATGGGAAAACCAGCAACCTGGAGTGCCTCCAGGTCCCGGTAAATTGTCCTTGAATGGCATTCAAACTCTTTTGCAAGGTCTGTAACGGATTTGCCTGTTGTAGAAGAAATTAATGTATGAAGTATTATCCACTGCCGTCCAACCTGATCACCGCGTGACATATTACACCTCCCAGGTAATTGAAATGAATAATATTATTTAGTGTTCACTCAAATAGACATACTTTTCCAAAAACAACAATGTTTTTTTGCCACTGACAGACTCAGATTTATTCCAGTATGGAAAACTACGTTCT
>JAUXDD010000244.1 GCA_030618465.1 Desulfobacteraceae bacterium | reverse complement strand
CGTAAAAATATACAAAGCAATAGACCCGGAACTGTGGTGGGTGATTCTCGCTTTACTTGTCGTTATTTATTTTCTTCTTATTGTCAGAAGAATAAAAATCAGAAAAAAAACCGGTATCGTCCCGGCAGAAGAAAAAGTCTCAGTTACTGAGGATCAGCAGGATGAACATCTCCCGCCGGCCGAAAAAGCAGAGGCGTCCCCGGCACCGCCCCCCTCTGATGAACCGCCAGAAGCTGCTGAACCTGACCCGACTAAAGAAACACCGGCTGAAGGAAAAGCCACTGCCATTGAAGTTTCTGAGGAGGAGAAGGCACCATCACCCCCGAAGCCTGAACCGGAGCCTGAACCGAAGCCCGAGAAAAAGGAAACCCCGGAACCGGACGATACTTCCGGCTTTTTTCAGCGTCTGAAAAATGGCCTGACAAAAACCCGTAAAAACCTTTCAAGCGGGCTTGACAGAATTCTAACCGGCAGCAGACAGATAGATGACGACCTGCTTGAAGAAATTGAAGAACTTCTCATAACATCCGATATCGGCGTGAACACAACCATGGATCTCATGGAGCGTATCACGGAAAAGGCATCGGATTTATCTGACGCCAATCAACTCAAAGAAGCGTTAAAAAATGAGATGCTCTCTTTAATCAGTTCCCACCCGCCGACTTCTCAAACAGATTCTGCAAAACCCTATGTCATCCTGGTAGTAGGCGTAAACGGAGTCGGTAAAACCACAACCATCGGAAAACTTGCTTCAAAATTCAACCAGCAGGGAAAAAAGGTTTTAATTGGTGCTGCCGACACATTCAGGGCTGCTGCAATTGAACAGCTCATGATCTGGGCTGAAAGGGCAAATGCGGAAATTATAAAGCACAAGGAAAATTCCGACCCTGCGGCAGTTGCATATGACACCATTGAGGCGGCAGTAGCAAGAAATGCGGATGTGGTTCTCATCGACACGGCCGGAAGACTTCATACCAAGATCAACCTGATGGAAGAGCTGAAAAAAATCAAACGTACCATCGCCAAAAAACTCCCCGATGCCCCGCATGAAATTCTCATGGTACTGGACGCAACCACCGGCCAGAACGCACTGCAGCAGGCAAGCCTGTTCAACGATGCCATGGATATTTCAACAATTGCGCTGACAAAGCTTGACGGAACGGCAAAAGGCGGTATCGTTATCAGCATCTGCAATACGCTCAAAATTCCATTGAAATACATCGGTGTGGGTGAACAGATTACTGATCTTCAGGAGTTTGATCCGAAACAGTTTGTGGATGCGCTATTTTAAGATGAATTGCGGCAATTTTTCAATAAAACAGCAAATATCCTTAATGATTTTGTTTTTCTATTATTCCCCTTCACATCTCCTAATATGGTAATAGAGTATTCCAGGGCATTCGTATGTTCAAATACAGTCACCAAGCCGATTAACATTCATTTTTTTTTAGAATAATGTATAAAATATTGATTTCCCTGTTGACATCAGGAATGTATTGCTGTAAAAGCATATATAAAGCTATTCTTCACAATTTTTTTATCTTCACATTAATCTACAAAAAGGGGAAAAACGATGACAAAGGCAGAATTAGTAGACAAGATGGCAAAGGACGCTGGCATTTCCAAAGTTGCTGCTTCTGCAGCACTCACCTCATTCATGGCCGGAGTAACAAAAGCGCTCAAGAAAAAAGACGGTAAAGTTACCCTGGTTGGCTTTGGTACGTTTGCAAAAATTCGTCGTAAAGCACGAAAAGGCCGCAATCCTCAGACTGGTGACCCAATCAAAATCAAGGCCTGCAATGTTGTAAAATTCAAACCGGGCAAATCTCTGAAAGATGCTATATAGCATCACCTGCTGTTGAAATTAAAATGAGGGGCGGTTTATCAGACATGTTTATGTCATCCGATAAACCGCCCCCGTTTTTTATACGCTACATAATGCTTAGGGCGCGCGTAAAAATAAATTGGTATTTTAGCGCACGCCCTTAGTAGGTCACATTAAATCCGCTAAATTCTCCTGTATATGTTTCCCACTGCAGATCCACATCGCTGACGCGTGAAAGCGGCGGCCCCTGCCGGCACCATTTCAGCACGTCTTCCACACAATCCCTGTCCCCCTCAAATACAGCCTCAACCGTTCCTTCCCGTCTGTTTTTCACCCATCCGGAAACCCCGAACCGTTCTGCGGCCTGCTTTGTTTCCATCCTGAAAAAAACACCCTGAACCCTTCCGCTGATGACAGTATGGGCTCTTACTTTTTCCTGCATGACTGTCTCCTTTGCCAGCTTATCCGGTGTTTTGCATCATCTCCAGATATCGGGCTTCAGATAAAATCGTCGTGCCTGATTTTTCAGCCTTTTCAATTTTTTTTGTACCCACATTCTCTCCGCACACAAGAAAATCTGTTTTACCGCTGACAGATGTATGAACGTTTGCCCCGAGTCTTCTTGCCCCTGCCTGCATCTCCTCCCTTGAACCGTGCTGCATTTTCCCGGTAAACACAATGCTTTTCCCTGATATCGGGTTTGCCATAGCATCCTGTTCTTCTGCAAGCGGCGTTGTTTCAATGTTAAAGCCTATGGACAGCATATTATGGATAGTATCTTTTATGGAAGCGATACCTTTTGTAATTGATTTGCTGGTTATTTTTCCAAATCCATCTATTTTTCTAATGTCTTCCGCATCAGCATTACTAAGATCTTCCAGCCTGTAAAAAGAAAGTAGCTTTCTGCTGTCGCCGGTTCCAAGATCCGGAATCCCGAATGCAGCCAGAAAACGCCAGTCTTCCACCAATTTGGTCTTACTTGTATTGATGGCATCCTCAAGATTTTTGGACTGAACCGGACCAAAGCCCATGGTAAAAAAGTCTTTCTCTTTCAGGGCATACACTTTTTCAAGGCTGTCATATCCGTTTTCCACGAGCTTCTGAATGGTTTTGATACCAAACCAGTCTGCATTACCCAGCGTCTTAAACCAGTGGCTGACACCCTGTTCGAGCTGGGCCCTGCAGGAACGGTTTCCACATTTTAAAAAATCCTTGGCCCAAAAAAGAGTTGAACTGCACACCGGGCATTCCGAGGGTATAATTATCGCAGCAGATTCTGTAATTACCTTTTCCAGCTTTGGAATAACTTCACCGCTTCTGATAATTTCAATCTCAGATCCGATCCCAATACGCTTTTCACGTACAAGGCCTGCATGATGGGCAGTGACCCGTTTGATGGTGGCCCCTGACAGGGAAACCGGACCCACTTCAAGAACCGGTGTCACATTTCCGGTTCTTCCAACCTGCCAGACAATATTTTCAACGTTTGTCACAGCGGTCTCACCACGGGTTTTAATGGCAATCTGCCATCGATAATGGTGAGACGTAGCCCCCATGTAATTTATCACATCTTCATGTGTAACGGCGGCCACCATTCCATCTAAAGGATAATCGGTTTGTGATACGATATCAGCTGTTATCTGTTCAACCGATTGAGAAAGGTCATCACCAGACCCTTCCCAGTATGGGAGCTTAACATATGGAACAAATCGGACGACCCCGGCCTGAAGCGCCTTAACGGCAAATTCATTTACTGTATCTGATGAAACAATTCCCACGACCATGTTTCTCGGATGCTCAAAATTATCCGAAAGATGCTGATTAAAATAGGATTTGACAATAACAATCTCACCAAGTCCCAGGCCCCTGCCTCCAACCGGCACAACGCCTTTCTGAAAGGCACTGGTTATTTCATATCCAACGGTTCCGTTTCCCCGGGAAACAAAAACATTACCGTCATCTCTACCGGCTATGCCGTCGAGTTTTGGCGTCACACGAAAAGAAATATTTTTTATGCCGATATCATCTGCCGCCTTTTGAACCCTTGTAATAAATCTATGGAGATCATCCTTTGTATATGCCTTTTCAATTGAAAGCATCGGGGCAGGATGTCTGACTTCTTTTCTGGCTGCAAATTCTTCCGGCTCAACCGTGCGCAGGTAGGGATGCCCGGGATCACGTTCACGAAGCTGTTCTACCAGGCGATCATACGTATGATCACTGACAAGAGGAGTGCCGCTTCTGTATGCGTCGTTATATTTTCTGAGGGTTTCAAACAGGGAATTGATATCTTCAGTCATAACATCCTGCATAGTTTCTGTATCACACCAGCCACGTCCCTGCAGCCGGATTTAAAGCGTTTGCTGCTGAATCCGGGCTGCCACGTCAAAGTGGAGATGTCATCCGAAACCACAAGAATGGCCGCGGTTTCAACCTGACGGAATTTTCCTATACTGAAAAATGCAGACGCCTCCATATCAACGCCAAGGACACCTTGCTTTTGAAAATACAAAACCTTTTCACGGGTTTCCCTGTAAATGGCATCTGTTGTCCACACATTGCCTTCATGGAATGAAAAGTTATTTTCCTCCAAAAGGTCTTTTATCTTTTTATTAATGGCATCGGACGCCTGCAC
>JAUXDD010000252.1 GCA_030618465.1 Desulfobacteraceae bacterium | reverse complement strand
CCCTTGGTGTGAGTTTCATGTTGGCAAGGATGATGGTATTAATTGTTCCGGGTTCATAATAATTTCCCGGGTCTTTTGACATCCGCATGGCATTTGATTTAACACCCGCAGTTATCAGCGCGTAGACCGTCATATCCCTGAACGTTTTCTTTTTGATGGAAAGATGATCCATATCCGCACCGGTAAAAAGAATACTGGAACGGGTCTTATTAATTCCGATGACTTTATAAATTTTTTTCCTCAGCTCATTTATGCCCTGCGCATGGGAAACGCCCCAGCAGGGCAGGGGGGCAAAATGGTTGCCCGCGGTTATTATCTTTTTTCGCTGTCCTTCAAGGGTTGAAACCACTATCATGGGTTTTTTAAAATCAATCAGCAGCGTTTTATTTTCAAAATCATAAATATGGCTGTAATCAATCCGGGCGTCTTTGATATAGTCTAGTTCAATTTTTATTGGTCGGGAGTTTATAACCTTTTCTTCAAATACCAGATCTTTTTCTTCTGAAAATTCCCCTGCATATATCCGTGCGGCAAGCCATGACACAAAATAGCCGGTATGGGTGGCTGCCCGGCAGGTCAGGTCGCAGGGGAAATAATATATCTGCCTGTTTTGAACGGCCTCCACATCTTTCCATCCGTCCCGGGTGAAAAACGCTTCTGCTGTTTTCCTGTCCCCCCCGCAGCCGTAAATCACCTGGGGATTGAACCGCGTCCATTCTTCCTGTGATACCCCGATGACGTTGCCGTTCCTGTCAAAATCATGTGCTATGCCGCCGGCAGCCCGGATCATTTCATTCTGGAAGGAGTCGCTTCCCGGGGTCATTACTTTATCCCGTCCCATTAAACGGATAACCCGTTTCCGTTTTTCTGCAGGAATTTTAGCTGTTTTTTTCGCTATCAGGGCCAGTTCCTGTCTGTTCTTTACTACTATTTCCTGTGCCTGTTTTTCCCTGTTAAAGATTTTTCCCAGCAGCAGTATGGTGGCAAAGCCGGATTCTATTGAATCGGTTTTGAGATGAATGATTTTACATGGACTATTTAAAAATTCTTTTATTACCTCTTTATGCAGGTCGGAAACAAATATGATATCCGGCTGAATGGCCTTAATATGTTTTATGGACGGTGAAAAAAAACCGCCGATAATTGCTTTGCCCGTTGTTTCAGGCGGAAATGAACTGTGATGAGTTATTCCTTTTACCGCATCGTCGGCATCAATCTCAAACAGGATTTCCGTTATGGAAGGTACGAGGGAGACGATATTTTCAGGCCTTTTCTCAATGACGATTGTATTATTATAATCGGTGAATTCCAGCGGATAGGATACGGCATAGGAATTAATCCCTTGTAACAAAAAAAGAATCACAAAAAATTTGATAAGCTCAATATATATCCGGTCTTTATTAATTCTCATAATTTTTTCCTGATAACGAATTTATCCACCACAGGAGAACATGACCGGTTCCCCTGTGGTGACTGATTTTTATTTAAGCCGAACGTTTTTTTTGAATAGACAATTTAGGATCTTTTGCATAAACCGCAGGCATACTCGAAAATATTTCGAGGATTTATGTAAATCTTTGATGCCCAGACGATAGGTTCAGATCGAGTAAAAAACGTTCAACTCAGGTTTTAATATGTGACCTTTATTCCCACATAACCTGAAAGACCAGGGGTCGCATAGCTCCAGCTTTCTTCGTAATATTTGTCAAAAAGATTGTCTATTCTACCGTAAATCTGTAGATAATTCGTCAAATCATAGTTCGCAGCCAAATTGACCAAACTATAGGCATCTAGCTTATCCACTGGATTCCCGTTTCCATCCTGAGCATATTCTGATGCTTTGCGATCATCAACCCAGTATATATCCAGGTTCAGTTTTCCTTTTTTGGAGAAACAGTAAATTGTATTTAGAAAAATTTTGTTGTGGGGTCGACGTGCAAGACTCTTCCCATCAGGATCCTCCGTATCTGTATATGTATAATTAAACATAAATTTGAGGTCGGAAAGTGGCGCCCATCCAACAAATGATTCAACACCCCTGGTTTTTGTCTTTCCCGGAAGCTGGTCATATTGATTCGTTAAAAAATCATAATCAATACGGTCTTTAAACTTCATATCAAAATAAGTTAAGCCGAAGTTGATTTTGTTTTTTAGTATACCCTGCTCAAATCCGATATCCCATCCGGTGCTCTCTTCCGCTTCAAGATCTGGATTCCCGTATGATGAATACAATTCATACAGCGATGGTGAACGAAATCCCGTTCCGTAACTCGCTTTTACTGTCGTCCCTGTTTTTTCAATAATGTATGAAGGTGCAAGTCTATAAGTTACTTTGTTACCAAACTCTTCATGATCATCAAGACGGGCTCCTGCGACAACAACAAGATCGTTTATTGCAAACAACTGATCCTGTATCCAGTAACTTTTGGTGTTGGCATCCTTTTCAGGTAAGGAACTGCTGGTACTTTCCATTTCTTCCACAAAATAGTTAGCTCCAAAAGATAGTGTATGGGCAGTAAAGTTTAAACTTCCCTGCCATGCATATTCATCTACATCACTTTTGTAGTCGTAGCTTTCAGCACCATTGTTGTCATAACTCTGGCGGTCTTGCCTGGATTTCTGGTATGAAAGCCTGGATTCGAGGATTTTTTTAAAAAAATTGTTGTCAATAAAGATTTTTGCAAATGTCTGCTCTGCTTCTGTTCTCCGTTTGGTTGGTCCATCAGGAAAAGGCGTAGCCGTTTCAACCCAGTTCCCTGATCCTGGAGGCTCTTCATTCCATTCTGATCCGATGTTGTCACCGGTATATCCGGAACCATAGTCATCAAGATCCGCTTCTGAATCGATATAACGTACAATTCCCGTTATATTGAAATCCTTTGTAATGTCAAAACCTAACTGGCCTGATAAGGTTAAATTTTCATAGCCATCATCTTCATCCGTATTGCCGTCATGAGGGATATTATCATTATCATTATCTGCAATTGAATATCCGCCTGTGTCTGTATAAGATGCTGAAATTGAATAATTAAATTGTTCAGTTGCACCCAATGCCCCGCCATACGCTTTCCATGTGTCGTATGAACCACCTTCGGTCCCCACATTAAACGACGGTTCCTTTTTTCCCTTTTTGGTTATAATATTGATGACTCCTGCAGTGGCATTACTCCCATACATAACACTCATGGCACCCCTGACAACTTCAATTCGTTCAACATTATCTACGGTAATGTTGGCTAAATTAGCACCGCGATTTGCCTGGGCAGGGTCATTAATCATTATGCCATCAATAAGGATTAAGGTGTTTTTTGAATCAGCACCTCGCATGAAAACTGTGGTATTTGTTCCTGGCCCTCCATTTGAAGTGACATCAAGGCCGGGAACGGATTTCAGGATCGCTTGAACACTGCTTTGTTTTTTTGCCTCAATCTCTTCAGCAGTAATTACAGTTACAGAATTTCCACCGATCTTATCTAATGTGGTTTCAGTTCGCGTGGCTGTCACCACCACTTCTTCCATGGTTGCAATGGATTCATCCCCCTGTTGTTTGTCCTGAGCAGAGACCCATCCTGGAACCACCAGCAATACCGCCAACAAAAATACACCAACTGTTTTTTTCACTATCTTCCTCCTTTTCAATAAAACAATGAATGTCAGGGTCCGAAGCAAAAAAAAACCCCGGACCGAAAATAATTCGATCCGGGGATGTCCCTTTTTATCCAGATGGATCACACCAGCGGCCTTTTGTCCATAAAGGTTGCGCCACACGTCCAGGTAGGTCTTCTGACTTTCGGATTATTCTCCAACCGCGCCTTCCCGTTTTGTTCAAAAACAAAACAGTGACATAGATGCGATTTTCGTCCCCGATTACAGCGGCGGGCCCGTCCCTGATTTTAACAGGGTTCCCTTTTATTCTCCGGAGAGAACCTGAACGAAAAACATATTTATAAATTTATTGAATATGGGATGTCAAGAAAAATTATTCCTGTTTATTCCTTATTTTCGAAAGATACTGTATAATCCCCATCGCCGCCTTTCTTCCCGAATGGATGGCCTTTACAACGAGGGACTGTCCGGTTGCCATATCGCCGGCAGCAAAAATGCCATTACAGTTTGTCATTAAATCGCTGTTTGTCCACACATTGCCCATGGG
>JAUXDD010000097.1 GCA_030618465.1 Desulfobacteraceae bacterium | reverse complement strand
GACAGTCTTAAACCATGTTCGTAAGGATCGGCATCATTGTCTGATTTTTCGGTTGTTAAATCACCGGCAATCAGATAAGCTGCAACCACATCCAGGCTCATGTTTTCAACCAGTTCATAGGTGGCAACCAGGTCGATTTCAATACCCAGGTCGGATTCTTCTCCGCCACCGGCAATAGCTACATCTTCAGCTGTAGCAGCATACCACACATCGCCTTTTAATATGAGCTTGTCCATGGGTTCAATCGTGGCGCCAAGATTCAATGCCATGATATTCGTCACATCATTATACATTTTACCATGGTTTGATACCTGGCCGTCAAATATGCCTGCACCCATGATTTCAGCCCAGTAGTGGGTCTGGCCCGGGAGTGAAAGGAAGGCATCAATATCTTCATCATCATTGTCATCACCAGTCATGTAAAAACCTTCACCATGGATACCGGCCATACCCAGATCTATGCTTGCACCAATGTCTATACAGTAGCCGGAAATATCTGAGTCACCGCCGCCTGATGCTTCTTGCCAGTCAACTTTTCCCATTTGATAAATACCGGTAAACCATACGGTTGATTCACCGATTTTTGCATCCACATCAATACCCAGGAAATGTAAGGATAATTCTTCAGCATCAATGGTACCTGTTGCGGGGGGCGCACCTATTTTTGTAAAATCTGTTATAAATTTAGAAACGTCACCTGAAAAAACTCCAAAATAGTATGGTGTAAGGGTAACAGCATCCAGTGTGAAGGAAGGCGCTACAGAAAGATAATCAGCATCAAAGTCATTCTGGTCTTTCCCTCTGTTGGGAGTGGTCCCTTTATTATATCCTTCATATGCTTTTACCCATACAAGTGGAACATTAAAGAAATCGCCCTTAATATCAACAACCAGGCCTGAAAAATCATCATCAAAAAGAAAACCCCGCGCAACTTTCCATCCCTGGGTACCCACTTTGGTGTTTACCTGGCCAATCGTAAAGTCGGCATACATGTTTTTAATTTCAAGACTTATGTCATCAGCACCGATTCTACCTCTTCCGGTATCGCCCCATTCAGCATCAGATTCAAATTTGTTTACCAGCTTCAGGTTGTCATTGATGATAGCTGTGTAGTAAAGCCGTGTCCGTGTGTCAACCATCTGGACATCCTTCATTTCAGTGTCGTCTTCACCGGTAAAATTTACCTGGGTATAAGCCCGTGTCCGCCAATATCCGCCAAATTCATTTTCCAGCGCGGATGCCGGAAGTGCAAATGCAATAAAGCACACCGCAACAACGGCAACAGTTAATATTTTCTTCATCATCTTTTTTCCTCCAAATTATTAGTTAATGTAAGATAATTTCATCAATAAAAAATTTAGCACCCGGGAGCCCTCCCCCCGGCCTATCACCCCCTTTCAATAATTCAGCCAGCGTTTTTGGTCAGGTATGATTCATCTGCCGTATCAGGCATCATTTTTATTTCCGTGAATCAGGTAAATGATGCAGACCCGTGCAAATAAATTCCGTAAAAACTGTTACTTTTTATTGTACTGTTATTATTGAATAAAATAAATTCAGGCGTTTAGTGTAAATGATTAAGATTATTAATAAAAACCGATTTGGTTAGTTATTTCTAACAGTTCGATACCAAAATGTCAAGTAATTTCTATTAAATTAGTGTAATATTATTATAATTAAGAATAAAATAATATAATTAATTATAAAAGCAAATCACATATTTCTGTATGCTTATTGATTACAACGGGTTAAAAATACGAAAGTAAATATGGTTGTATGGGTTGTGTATTCATTTAAAAGGCTAAAACTTATTAATGACCGGGTATCAGGAAAAAAGGTAATGGTGCCGAAGGCGAGACTCGAACTCGCACAGGCATGCGCCCACTAGACCCTGAACCTAGCGCGTCTACCAATTCCGCCACTTCGGCACAAAAATTACAAAGTATTGAGATAAAACTTTGTATTTAAAACAATAAATATTCATTGCTTTCACAAGGAAAGTTCACTAAGTATATTCATTTAAAAAGTATGTCAAGTTAAAATATCGGAACGAATAACAGGAAGCGAACTATGGATATTGTAAATAACATTGAAAAAGTGAAAACACCTTATAAAAACGGCGTTGTCACCATAGGCAATTTTGACGGTGTGCACAAGGGACATCAGGCGCTGCTTAAGGCTGTTGTTTCAAAGGCAAAAGAGGTTAGCGGCACATCGATTGCCATAACCTTTGAACCTCATCCGGCCAGGGTTTTAGGGCAGAACAGTCATCCCAATCTGATTACCCTTTATGAACAGAAGGTTGAACTGATTTCACGGGCGGGAATTGATGTTCTCATCTGCATCCCGTTTACTAAAGAATTTGCTTCACAGGCAGCAAAAGCATTTCTTGAGGATATTTTGATTAAACGGATCGGTATAAAAGCAATTGTTGTGGGAAAGGATTATGCATTCGGCAAAAACTGTGAAGGAGATATTAATTTTTTAAAAGAATATTCAAAGAATCATGGATATGAAGTCATCGTTGTAAACTGGGAAAAACAGGAAGCCGGTTCTGTAGAACGAATCAGCAGTACGATTATCCGGGAAGTTATTCAGGCCGGAAACGTTGAAGATGTTGTTGAACTGCTGGGAAGGTATTATCAGATCAGGGGAACGGTGGTATCCGGACGAAACAGGGGCGGAAAACTTCTGGGTTTCCCCACGGCCAATATCAATCTTCAGGATGAGTTGTGCCCCAAAATGGGTGTTTATGCGGTTATCGTTGAATGTGGCTCCGGTAAATATCCGGGTGTGGCCAATATTGGGTACAGCCCTACTTTTGATGACCATATATTTACAGTCGAGGTTCACATACTGGGCTTTGATGATGATATTTATGACCAGAAAATACGGGTAAATTTTGTCAGCCGGCTCAGGGATGAAAAAAAGTTTGCAAATATTAATGAGCTGTCCGGGCAGATTAAAGCGGATATTAAAAAGGCCCGGGAAATTTTTTCTGATATCCTGCCTGAAGCAGGCTAACTCTATGAAACAAAAAATGATCGGTTCCATGGTTGCAGGGGTTGCAATATCTGCAGTGGCACTTTATTTTGCTTTACGAAATGTTCCATTCAATGATCTGCTGGAATATATCTTATCTATTAATTACTTCTGGGTTATACCGTCGGTACTGGTGGCTTTAATAGCATTTGCCGTAAGAGCATTGCGGTGGCAGCTTATACTGAAATCCGCTTACCGTATTGGTTTCTGGCAGGCGTTTCATCCCCTGATGACAGGGTTCATGCTGAACTGTATTCTTCCGGCAAGGGCCGGTGAAGTTGCCAGACCGGCAATCCTGTATAAGAGAGAAAATATACCTTTTTCAACCGGTCTTGCAACCGTTGCCGCAGAACGGGTGTTTGACTTTATCCTTTTAATTGTCTTTTTTGCAGTAATATTATCAACCATACAGATTGACCCGAATCTGGATATTGTTTTTGGTGATTACCATCTGAACAGGGAAACCCTTGAAAAAGTATTCAGCGGTATCTTTCGCCTCTGTATTGTTCTGATAACCGGTATTATTCTGGTCAGCCTTGATGCCACACGAAAAATTATCAACCGGATGATCATGGAAATTCCGGTGCGTATCCGAATCATTCCTTTAAAGTACAGAAAAAAAATTATAGAAAACATCTGTACCCCTCTGGTAAGCATCGTTGAAAATTTTGCTTCCGGGTTTTCGCTGGTCAAGCATCCGAAAAACATGGTGTTGTGTCTTTTCCTTTCATTTGTGGTCTGGATTCTCAGTGCTTTATCCTATTATATTATGTCGCTGGGGTGTCCGGGAATATCGTTGTCTTTTTCCGAAATGACGGCGGTAATGGTCATCATCTGCTTTTTTATCGCTCTGCCGTCTGCACCTGGATTCTGGGGATTGTGGGAAGCCGGAGGGGTATTTGCATTGGCCCTGTTTGGGATTTATTCAAAAGAAGCAGCCGGGTTTACTCTGGCCAATCATGCAATTCAGATGTTTCCTGTAATTATTGTGGGAATGATTTCAGCGGTGGTTCTGGGAGTAAACATTCTGCAGGTGCCCTATCCGGAAGAAAAGGGAAGCGTTGGGAATTGATGATTAATAAAGATTATTGAAGTTAGCTGTAATCGTTTTTCAAGGAGGCATATGCCGTGACAATTCTTGATATAGTCACATATCCGGAGCCATTTTTAAAACAACCGACAAAACCGGTAGAAAATATTGACGGGTCTATCCAGGAACTGATCACCAACATGGCGGATACCATGTATGTGGCACCGGGTGTAGGGTTGGCCGCCATACAGGTGGGTGTGGACAAGAGCATTATTGTGTTTGACGAATCACCTGACAAGGAAAAAAGGGCGTACCGGGTGTTGATTAACCCTGAAATAGTGGAGATGGAGGGAGAGACGCTTTCAGAAAATGAAGGATGTCTCAGTGTGCCGGATTTCAGGGCGGATGTGAAACGGTCAGCCCTGGCAATTGTAGAAGGGCTGGACCGGGACGGCAATCCGTTGAAGATTGAGGCCGGGGGTGTTTTGTCAATTATACTTCAACATGAAATTGATCATTTAAACGGTATCCTGTTTATTGACAGAATCAGCGCTTTAAAACGGGATCTTTATAAACGACGTGTTAAAAAGGCATTAAAAAAGAAGTGACACAGAAATCGCGAATTATTTTTATGGGTACCCCGGACTTTTCCGTGCCTTCTCTGAATGCGCTTCATGAGAATGGGTACGATGTCTGCCTGGTGGTTACTCAGCCGGATCGCCCAAAGGGTCGGGGCCGAAAGATGCGTCCCCCTCCGGTTAAAGACGCTGCAACCCGTTTGGGGATTGACGTTGTCCAGCCTCAATCCATTCATACCGGTGTCTTTGAAGAAAGAATTGAGGCACTTGCGCCGGATTTTTTTGTCGTAGCAGCATATGGTCATTTTTTATCGGAAAGACTTCTTGCCGTTCCCAGGCTGGGTCCAATTAATGTCCACGCCTCTCTGCTTCCCAGGTATCGCGGGGCAGCCCCAATCCAGTGGTCTGTGATAAACAATGAAAAAGAAACCGGTATAACAACCATGCGCATGAACAAAGGAATAGATACCGGGGATATCCTTTTGTCAGCAAAAGAAAATATTCTGCCTGACGACACATCCTCCACACTTCACGACCGCCTGGCAGTGCTTGGTGCAAGCCTGTTGATAAAAACCCTTGAGGGGCTTGAAGCCGGCTCGATTCATCCGGTTCCACAGATTCATGATCAGGCAACTGACGCGCCTTTTTTAAAAAAAAGTGATGGTAAGATAAACTGGGATTTGCCGGTTGAAATGCTTGATGCCTTTGTACGCGGCATGTCACCATGGCCGGGTGCGTTTACTTTTTTTGAGAACAAACGGGTAAAAATTTTTAAAGTGGCCCCGGCTGCCCCGGATGATCGAATGCCTCCGGGAACAGTAATCAAAGGGTTTCCGGATGAACTTCGTGTTGCGGTGAAAGATGGTGCGGTTTCCATTCTGGAAATCCAGGGGGCGTCCGGAAAACGTCTCTTAATCAGGGATTTTCTGCGTGGATGCAAGGTTCCATCCGGTACGGTTCTATTTTAGAGCAACGCAATTTAATAATACAGGCATACTCAATTTTTATAACGCCATGTCTCTTGATGCACGCCATACAGCCCTGCATATTCTCAATACCCTTGGAAAAGGGCGTTACACATTAGATAGAGTAATTGAAGATATTTTTAAAAAAAACAATCATCTTTCAAAACGTGACAGGGGATTTACAAATGCGCTTGTCTTTGGCGTGTTAAGGTGGCGGGGGCGGCTTGACTGGATCATTGATTATTTTTCAAAGACACCCATTGGCGGGATTGATCCCGGGGTTTTAAATATTCTTCGGCTCGGGCTTTTCCAGATACTTTTTTTAAGCCGGGTGCCTGTTTCAGCAGCTGTAAACACATCGGTTGAACTGGCAAAAACAATTGCTTCTGCCTGGGTGGTACGGTATGTGAATGGGCTTTTAAGAAATGCCGTGCGAAATTATAAAAAGGTTCCTTTTCCTGATCATACAAAAGATCCCGTTAAAGCGCTGGCTGTATCAACATCCTTTCCTGAATGGCTTATAAAAAGATGGTGTTCCCGTTTTGGATATGCGGAAACAGAAGCATTGTGTCATTCAATAAATACGGTTCCCCCGATTACTATTCGTGCCAATACACTAAAGACAACCCGGGACAATCTGTCGAATTGTCTTGAAAAAAAAGTAGAACAAATCGAAAGAACCTCTTATTCCCGGGTGGGGCTCCGTTTTTTTAATCCGGCTGTACCCATTCACCAGATAACGGAATTTAAAAACGGCGGGTTTCAGGTTCAGGATGAGGCGGCCCAGCTGGTAACGCAGCTTTTAAATCCCATGCCCGGAGAAACCATACTGGATGCCTGTGCCGGACGCGGGGGAAAAACCGGTCATATCGCACAGATGATGAAAAATCAGGGGCGTGTGTATGCCATGGATAAGGATGAAAGAAAGCTGATTCAACTGGAGCCGGAAATGGAACGGCTGGGTATTAGCATCGTTACAACCTTAAATCATGACTTATATAAAGCGTTTGAGAGAAAACCTGTTGACGCATTTGATCGGATTTTGCTGGATGCACCATGCTCAGGCCTTGGTGTCTTAAGAAGAAATCCAGACACAAAATGGTCCATGACCCGGGAAAAGATCCCTCACTGTAAAAAAAGGCAGCAGAAATTTTTAGACAACCTGGCACATCTTGTCAAGCCAATGGGCTGTATGGTATATGCGGTATGCAGTTTTGAACCTGAGGAAAATCAAGAGGTGATAAAACCCTTTTTGAATAACCATTCGGATTTTGTTATAGAAACACATCCAGGGGGATTTGCTGATAAAGCCCGGTCACTTGTCAGTGAGAGTGGATATGTAAGAACCTCTCCCCATTTGAATAATATGGACGGGTTTTTTTCCGTCTGCCTGAGAAAGACGGTTTGTCGATAAAATGGTCAAGCGGATACTGAAAATACTGACGTTGTTTATTTTGTTTTGTCTTGTTGCAGGTATATTTGCCTATTTTGTGCTGACATTGATAATAAAAAGTGAAGATACCGTCGTTGTTCCCGATCTTGTGGGAAAGGACGTGGTTGAAGTGCTGGAACTGTTGTCAGACATGGGGCTGAATACAAAAGTCAGCGGATCCGAGTACAGTTCCAATGTTCCTAAAAAACATATTATTGTACAGGAACCGGAACCCGGGTCTGAAATTAAAAAGGGCAGGGATGTTAAAATAATTATTTCAAAAGGCACCCAAACCATTATGATGCCTAATTTGAAAGGGCTGTCAATACAGAAGGCAAATATCCTTCTGGAGGAAAATGACCTGCACGGGGGATCACTATCCGTAACCTGCAGTGCTGTTTATAAAAAAGATGAAATTATTGCCCAGGTTCCTTCCCCGGGTTCCATGACAAGAAGAGGTGACCATGCTGATTTTCTTGTGAGCCTCGGGCCACGATCCAGGACATACAAAATGCCCGATCTTATGGACCTTTCAATTGATGATGCCATACTGTTAATAGAACGAAATAATTTAATACTGGGTGAGATAAAATCATTATTCGATAAAGATAAACACCGGAATGTGATTATTGGTCAGGAACCCATGTCCGGATATTTAGTGGTTGACGGCGGCATTATCAATCTTGTAGTGAACCGGAAAGGACGGAAGGATCAGGCGTATCTCCATGGGGTAAATGGAATACAGCTTTTTAAATACCGGGCTGGCAATGGAATATTGAAAAGGAATATCCGGATCATGGTAAACTGTTTTGGGGTTTTAAATAATTTTTTTGATGAATTTGTTAAACCCGGTGAAGAGGTATGGGTCTTTATTCCAAAAAATATTGATGCAACCGTTTTTTTATATGAAGATGATGAATTGCTGAAGACACAGGTGTTTGGTGCCTGGTAACAGGCAATTGCCGATACTTGCACAAACACCAAAATAAGGATCTTTTCAACAAACATTAACAAACAGGAATGTATCTATGAAGATTATTGCACCATCTATTCTGTCTGCAGATTTTTCAGCACTGGGAGATGAAATTAAACTTGTGGAAAAATCAGGGGCAAACTGGATTCATGTGGATGTCATGGACGGCCATTTTGTGCCGAACATTACAATGGGGCCGATTATTGTGGAAGCTGTCAAACGCTCAACATCACTTCCGATTGATGTCCATCTGATGATTGAAAATCCGGATTCATATATCCCGGATTTTATTAAAGCCGGAGCAGACCTGATTTCAGTCCATGCTGAAGCTTCGGTTCACTTAAACAGAACCATTCAACTGATAAAAGAATCGGATATTAAGGCCGGTGTTGCACTGAATCCTGCTACGGATTTGTCTTCAATCGAGTGGGTGCTGGAATATCTGGATTTTGTTCTATTAATGAGCGTTAATCCAGGGTTTGGCGGCCAGAAATTTATCCGCAGTTCCCTGGAAAAATCACGACGCCTGAAAAAGATGATTCAGGACAGAGGGCTTTCCACCCTGATTCAGATTGACGGGGGAGTGAATCAAAAAATAATCGGGGAAATATCTCAGGCAGGCGTGGATTCGTTTGTGGCCGGATCTGCAATATTCAGAAGCAATGACTATAAGGCAACCATTGACATCTTTCGGAGTATAATTGAAAAATAAGGGGTGACCGGTATGAAAAAAGCGGATACGAATCTTAAGGTTCTGGTGATACATGGCCCGAATTTAAATTTACTTGGAACAAGAGAGCCGGACAAATACGGTACAGACACACTCGATGATATAAATACCCGTTTAACAGAACTGGGGAAAAAGCTGGGGCTTGAAGTAGATACGTTTCAGTCCAATCATGAAGGGGACATAGTAGAGAAGATTCAATGCGCTGCCGGTGAACACAATGGCGTTATCATAAATCCGGCTGCATATACACACACAAGTATTGCCATTCGAGATGCCCTGCTTGTACTGGAAATACCCATCATCGAAATTCATCTTTCCAATATTTATAAAAGAGAGGCTTTCAGGCATAAATCCATGGTGGCAGATGTTGCTGAAGGACAGATCTCAGGATTTGGGCCAGCAGGCTACACAATGGCTTTGGAGGCCATGGCAAGGATGGTTAATGGCCTGTAACCATATTTTACCTGGCCATCAAGTATATGTTGCATCAGTGTTTTAAGGCTGTACAATGTCTATGTGAGACTGGAAAACTTACTTTCACATACTTTCCACTTGCCGCTTTCCATCTTCAAATCAAATGTATGGGCAAATTTTTTATAGCTTTCTTTTGTAAAAAAAGATTTTAATGGTGGTTTTCGTTTACAGGTGAGTTTTACCCGGGCGTTTGTGCCGTCATTACTGATGGTTTCCGCATTAATCTGATAGAGTTTTTCCTTCAGGTAAAACAGGCCGAAGCCCCTGTCACTTGCCGCCTTTTTTCTTTCATGGATATACATGTCCACAACATCCAGGCCGTCAATTACTGCTTTTTCAGCGCATAACCGATCCGCCATTTTTGACTTGTCCGCAGTAAAGAGCGCCTTTGTAAATTCAACAGCCGCAACAGATGGCACCTCATTTGTTTCAATCGTGCCAAACCAGACCTGCACCAGAATCCCCAGGAGCAGAACAATAGCTAACGGAATGAATTTGTTATCCTTAATCATGTGTTATTATCCTTTTTATTTATATCCTGCAAAAAACAGGCTGCCGTTATAAAACATACGTAAATACTTATGATCGCGTGCGAAACCGCTGACCTCTGAAGCAGCAAGAAATCCTGATAACATAGATTATATGTGGTGACAAGAAATTTTCTTAAAAATGAAAAACTTTATGAAATAAACTACATGGTTTTTGTGAAATTTGTATGTAAATTACCCAATCATTATTTTTGCTGTACATAGATGCTATTTGTTTTTATTATATGTAATATATGGATATCACATATAATTCTATATGGATTGATAGGAAAAAAATTGTATTGTCTTCTGTTGGCATCTCACTTGCATTTATATCAGATTAACAAATTTTATATTTTCAGAGAAATTTAAATTTGATGGGATTACACAACCTGTCTAAAATGAAAAAAGGAGAGAATAATGAAACACAAATTGATAATACTGGCCACCTTTCTGCTTTCAATGGTTTTGTGTTCGGGCATTGCAGGTGCCTCAACAATATATACGTTTCCTGATAATTATATTAACTGGCCGGGGCATGACGGTCTCAGTTTTGATGAAAATGGCACACCGAATGTGGGCGATATGGTGGTAATTGTTGATGATAATGGGTATCTGAAAAGTGTTGCCATTGAAATGGAGAAAAGACGCGTATATGATTCTCTTTTTATCAACAGTGATTATGCTGCAAACGATAACGGTACGTTGTCTGAAGACTGGGAAAGCTGGAAATATTTTGTGAGGGACGCTACCGGCCAGGACTTACGCGGTGAAGGAACTATTGTTACCGGTCTATATAGTGTTATTGACAGTGCGGATGATCCTTATAAATATATATATACGGATTACTCGGGTGCCAGAATAGGCCATCCCTCCGGTATAGAAAACGACGATTTGTCCATGATGGTGGCGGGCTTTTTGCCAACGTATTCAAATAATTTATTGACCTATGATTTCAGTATATTGACAGGTGAAAACCGGATATTTATTGGAAATGAATTTACCATTGGATATGCCCCGTGGTGTGCCAACGATGTCACTCTTGGTGTTACAGCCCCCGTTCCGGAGCCAGCCACAATGTTTCTGTTCGGAACAGGGTTGATGGGGCTTGCGGGAATTGGGCGTAAAAAAATATTTAATTAAAAAAATAAAATTTCGGGAACACAGACCCTCTGTTATTCAATTGGTTTTACGTGTTATAGAAAAAAGTGGGTTGAATTTTAAAATGAGAAAGTACCTGCAAAGAACGATGATAAGTGATAACGAAGAAAGACGGGCCGGGGATGATCGGCGCCAATTCTTCTATACGTCCTGTATCCCGGAAAGGAGAAGCGGGAAAGAGAGGCGTTCCGGCAAAGATAGAAGACAA
>JAUXDD010000250.1 GCA_030618465.1 Desulfobacteraceae bacterium | reverse complement strand
TGAAAAAGCCCCAGCTGGTTGCCGCCCAGGCAAAACTGGAAGCAGATCATGCCAATCTGAAAAAAGCTGAGTTGAATCTGAAACGCACGGAAATTAAAGCCCCGTTTGATGGCAGGGTCAGCCAGGAAAACATAGATAGGGGTCAGTTTGTTGTATCCGGCCAGCCGGTTGCATCCATATATTCATCGGAAGCTGCTGAAATCGTTCTTCCCATGGAAGATGAAAAACTGTCCTGGTTTCACGTTCCGGGATTTACTCCGGGAAATTCCCCGGGGACTCCGGTAACGGTCTATTCGCATATTGCCGGGCAAGCCATGACCTGGAACGGCACTGTGGTCAGGGCGGAAGGAAAAATGGATGAGCGCACCCGGATGATCAATGTCGTTGTTCGCGTTGATGATCCGTTTTCAAAAAAACCCCCGCTTGCTCCCGGACTGTTTGTAAGTGTTGACATAAAGGGCAATACCCTGCCCAATGCCGCTTTAATCCCCCGCTCAGCACTCAAGCCCGGAAAAATTGTCTGGACGGTTGGCCCGGGCAGTACGCTGAAATTCACCCCTGTCCGGGTGGCAACCTATTATCAGGACAATGTGCTGATAATAAGCGGATTAAACGAAAGCGAACATATTATTATATCACGGTTAAGGGGCGTAACCGACGGTATGACTGTTGAGCCTGTATCTGCTGAGGAGGATAAAGACTGATGAAAGGAATTATCTCCTGGTTTGCCGAAAACCACGTCGCTGCCAACCTGCTGATGGCCTTCCTGCTCCTGGCCGGTGCGGTGACTGCCTTTACCATGAAAATCGAAGTGTTCCCCGAAGCATCCATGGATCGTATTTCTGTTTCAGCCGTTTATCCCGGGGCATCGCCTGCTGAAGTAGAAGAGGCAGTCATCCGGCGGATTGAAGAAAACATTGCCGGTCTTTCCGGTATCAAGCGAATCGACTCCACGGCAAGAGAGAGCTTCGCATCTGTCATCGTGGAAGTAATGAAGGGATGGGATATTAAAAACCTCCTGGACGAAGTCAAAGCCGAGGTGGATCGGATTACCACATTTCCAAAAGAGATGGAAAAACCGGTTGTCCGCGAACTCATCAATGAAACCGAAGTTATTAATATTGCCGTTTATGGTGATGCGCCGGAATCAACCCTGAAATATTATGCGGAACAGATTAAGGACGATCTTACCAATATACAGGGTATTACACGGGCAGATCTTTTCGGCAGCCGTACCGGTGAAATCTATATTGAAATTTCCGAGCATATCCTTAGAAAATACGGTCTCACACTGGAGATAGTTGCCAATGCCGTGCGCAGGGGCAGTCTGGACCTCCCGGCTGGAAGTGTGAAGACAAAAGACGGTGAAATCCTTATCCGTACTAAAGGCCGCGAGTATTATGCAAAAGAGTATGCAGATATTCCTGTGATCACACGCCCGGACGGCACAATGATTACTCTGAAACAAATCGCAGATCTGAAGGAAGGCTTTGAAGATGTGGACCTGATTTCAGAGTTCCAGGGCAAACCGCTTGTCGTTGTCAGGGTGTTTCGCGTGGCAGACCAGAACGCCCTGGACGTGGCAAAGAAAACAAAAGACTATATAGAAAAAATCCGCCCTGCCCTTCCGGCCGGTATTGAAATCGATTTTTACAATGACATGACAAAAATCTTAAAAAGCCGCCTGACGCTTCTTTTGAAGAATATGGGGATTGGATTGCTTTTAGTGGGCCTTCTTTTAGGTTTTATTTTAAATATCAGGCTGGCCTTCTGGGTCACCCTGGGAATTCCCATATCTTTTATGACCGGTTTCTGGCTGCTGCCGGAATTCGATATTTCCATAAATATGATCTCGCTCTTTGCCTTTATCCTGGTACTCGGAATCGTGGTGGACGATGCCATTATCATCGGTGAAAATATCTTCCGCAAACAGGAACAGGGGTTAGCACCCCTTGCAGCTGCCAAGGAAGGTGCGGTGGAAGTGGGAATCCCGGTCATTTTTTCCGTTCTCACCACCATGGTGGCCTTTTATCCACTGACCATGGGGGCCAGCAGCATGGGGAAAGTCATGGCGGTGATCCCGACTGTAGTCATCCTTGTCCTTTTCGGATCACTTGTAGAATCCCTGTTTATTCTGCCGGCTCACTTGTCCCGATCCAAACATGCCTTGCATAAATCCTCTTCATCCACCCCTGAAAAACAGAACGGTATGGGAATGTGGCTAAAGTCCTTTATTAACGGTCCCTATGCGAGAGCGGTGAGCTTTTGTCTGAGCTGGCGATATGTTGTGTTTGGCGTTGGCATTGCACTGCTTCTTATCATCTTTGGTATTATTAAAGGCGGATGGATTAAATTTACGTTTCTTCCGGAAGTGGAAAGTGATGTGATGAGTTGTGCCATAACCATGCCGTCCGGCACCCCTTTTGAACACACAACCGAAATCGCACGAATTGTTGAAAAAGCAGCACGGACTTCAATTGACAAGGCAGAAAAGGATCGACCGAAAGATGCTCTGCCCCTGTTTGAAAAGAGTATAACGCTGGTGGGAATGCAAGTGGGCGGTCACGGGCCTGCGGCAGGCGGAAATGATTTCGCCGGGCATCTTGCCCAGGTCTTTATCCAGTTACTGGAAGGCGAACAGCGGGACATGAGCGCCGCCAGACTGGCTGCCATGTGGCGTGAAGAAGTGGGTACGCTTCCGGATGCCGAATCTATTACCTTCAGCAGTGTCCTGTTTACGCCAGGCAATCCCGTAGAGGTACACCTGGCAATGGACGATCATGAAAGATTGATTGAAGCAGCGGAAAAACTGAAGGACGAGCTAAAAAGCTATCCGGGTGTGTTTGATGTGGCAGACAGTTTTCTGCCCGGAAAACCGGAAATGCAGCTCAAACTGAAACCGGCGGCAAGAAGTCTGGGCCTGACGTTAAGCGATCTGGCCATCCAGGTTCGACACGCATTTTACGGAGCAGAAGCCATGCGACTGCAACGGGACAAAGATGAAGTCAAGGTCAAGGTACGATATCCGGAGGCAGAAAGAAAATCCCTTACCAATATCGAAGGGATGCGTATCCGGACCGCAGCCGGTATAGAGGTACCATTCAGCCAGGTGGCTGAAGTAACCATGGAACAGGGATATGCATCCATTGAGCGGGCCCAGCGAAGACGCGTCATCAAAGTTACGGCGGATGTGGATGAAACGACAGCCAATGCCAATGAAGTCAGGGATTATCTTACCAGCGGATTTCTGCAGACCCTTAAACAAAACTATCCCGGGCTCCGGTATGCCATGGAAGGTGAGGCCAAGGAACAGATGGAAACAATGGGGGAGGTGTACCGCGGTTTTATTATCGCGATTTTTGCCATTTATGCACTTCTGGCAATCCCGTTCAAATCATTTACCCAGCCCCTGGTTGTCATGAGTGCCATTCCTTTTGGAATTATCGGCGCTGTGGGCGGTCATCTTCTCATGGGGCTGAACCTGAGTATGCTCAGCGTATTCGGTATTGTCGGGCTGTCCGGCGTGGTAGTCAACGACTCCCTGGTACTGATCCATGCGGCCAACCGTCTTCGCAAGGAGAAAAATTTCAGCGCAAGTGATGCGGTTAAAAAAGCCGGGGCCATGAGATTCCGTGCTATTATCCTCACATCACTGACCACGTTTGTCGGCCTTGCCCCGATGATTGTGGAACGAAGCATGCAGGCAAAATTTCTCATACCCATGGCCGTAAGCCTTGGATTCGGCGTATTGTTTGCCACACTTATTACGCTGCTGTTAGTGCCGTGTGGTTATATGGTCCTTGAAGATATGCACAGTATAGCGGAAAGGTTAAGGAAAAAGAGTATCACTGCGTGAGAGGCGAGACCCTTCGGGGCTTGATGCACGCTTCGCTTTACCATTTTATAAATGGCAGGATACCATATTGGAAGTTGAATGTTGGACGTTCATCATCTGATCAGAATATCATACAAAGTATGCTCAATAACATTTCCCCTAACCAGTCAGGCAGGGTACATGTATGATACGGATATATCAGGCAGGGGGATTGCTTGTATCTGAACGGGATGTCCATCAATACGAATTTTGTAGGGTGGGTGGAACTCCACTTTTTAAAACAGATGAACTCTATTCATGGTATTTGTTGGATAATATAACAATGATTGTATTTGTGCAACCCACCGGATAAAGATCATACATCATATT
>JAUXDD010000168.1 GCA_030618465.1 Desulfobacteraceae bacterium | reverse complement strand
CCGCTTCGCCTTACAAGCAGTTTGGATTCAGCCTGTCTGATTCGTTCTTCCTGTTCGTCTTTACGAATTCTGGCCCCTTCCAGTTTTTTTGTAATCTCATCGAAATCAGCTGGTTTCATGAGATAGTCATAAGCGCCAAGTTTCAGTCCTTCGACAGCTGTTTCAGTTGTACCGTGCCCGGTCAGGAGAATCACTTCAACCAGTGGTTTTTTCTTTTTTATCTCTTTGAGTGTTTCTATGCCATCCATTCCGGGCATTCTGATGTCTAAAATGACCACATCAACTTTTTCCTGTGCCAGCTTTTCAAGTCCTTCCTGGCCGCTGTTGGCTGTGAATACTTTTTCCCCGGCTTCTTCAAGCCTCATGGAAAACATTTCGACAAAATCTTTTTCATCGTCTATGAGAAGTACTCTTGCGGGTATTCGAATCATCCTTGTTAATCTCCTTTAATTTTATCTAATATTTGTGAAAAAATATTTTTATTTTCATCCTTGTTTTCTTTTATTTCATTGGATTCGGGTAACTTGATAATAAAGCTTGTGCCATGGCCCACCTTGCTTTCAACCTCAATGGTTCCCCCCAGTTTTTCAATGATTCCACGGGTGACGTAGAGCCCGAGCCCTGTCCCCATATCAGGGGGTTTGGTGGTAAAAAAAGGTTCAAATATTTTGCTGTAGTTCTCTTTCGGTATACCTTTTCCTGTATCCTTTACTATCAGGCAGACACCCGTTTCTGTATCCTGCAGTAAGATGGTTATGGCCCCACCCTTTGTATCAATGGCATGGATGGCATTGGTGAGAAGATTGAGAAGAACCTGCCTGATCTGATATGCATCACTCCATATAATACCTGATGATTCCATATCACAGACAAAAACAATCCCCTTGTCTCTTGCATTTTTTGCAATAAGCTCAATGGTCTCCTTCACAAGTTCTTCTATATTTATTTCAGAACAAACGGGCTCCTGTTTCTTTACAAACCCCAGAAGCTGGTGGGTTATCCTTTTTGCCCTGTTCACACCGATTTCAATTTTATCAAGGGCTTTTTCCAGATGCTCCTTTCTTGGAATATCCTTCATCTCTTCCTTATTCAGGACAAGCCTCATAAAACCCGCAGACTCTTTGATAATGGCAAGGGGATTGTTTATCTCATGGGCAACACCTGTTGACAAAGTTCCAAGGGAGGCCAGTCTTTCCGTCACAATCATCTGCTGTTCCATCTGAACTTTTAATTCAGCATTTTTCTTCTTCTCTTCTTCCCTCAGAGTCTTTTCATAGGCCTGTTTTATTTTGCTGATGAGATGATCGAGTTCTATGGGTTTTGCAAGATAATCAAATGCGCCGGCCTTAATCCCTTTGACACCGTCACACGTAGCAGAATTGCCGGTCAGCAGAATCACTTCCGTTCGTGGATACTTTTCTTTGACGATATTAAGGGTTTCAAGTCCGTTAATACCAGGCATTTTGACATCCATCACGATGACATGCATTTCACGGTTTTCAAGGAAAGAAAGGCATTCTTCACCACTCCCGGCGTAATCGGGATTCAGGCCTCTTTTTGACATTCGCCTGCCAATGGCACTTCGAAAATCTTCTTCGTCATCCACAAGCATAAGACGTATGTTTTCAAGTTCGTATTTCATAGCCATCCCATACTATCACCTGTTAGACAAGCCCAAGAAATTTCCACCAGATCATTGCCACAAGAATTAATGTCAGCAGAAGAACGGGTGTTGCCACAACACCCAGTTTAGTCAAATCTGATGACTTGAAATATCGATAACTGTATGCGATGGCATTAGGCGGACATCCGATTACAAGCAGCATGGCAAAGGAAGTCGCGGTTCCAAGACAAAGAGCCAGAACGGTTGGATCTACACCCTCAAGCTGCGCCATGGGGATAACGATGGGCAGAATCAGGGCTGCTGCTGCCACATTTGCCATGGCATTTGTAACAAGAGCACCGAAAATAGCAACCCCGGCAAACAGGACCAGCCAGCCCTGTCCCTTGATGAGCGGGAAAAAAAGAGTGGCAAAATACTTGGCTGCACCTGAATAATCCATTGCAAGGCCAAGAGAGATACCCCCGCCGAAAATAAACAGGGCGGTTCCCCATTCCATGTGTTCCTGGATATCATCCCATTTCAAAACACCAAAAAGAACAAGAGCCGCAATGCCCAGCATGCCGGTTACAGAATAATGAAAACCGTGAATACCTTTTGTGAGCCATAAGAGAAAACAGACTCCGATAACTGCTACGGTTTTAATTTCAGTGGTTGAGAAGGGGCCAAGGTCTTCGTCAAAATCAGGAAGTTTAAACTTGGGATCGGGTCGATATACAAAGTAGACAATAAGGACGGCCAGAGGTGTACATATAATAGCAATAGGCATGCAGTATATGATCCAGTCAAGAAAGGATATTTCAATGCCGGTAAATTCTTTAAGGAAGGCTGCCGAAACCATACACCTTCCACCTCCAACAAGGGTCCCCATGCCTCCGCACGAACAGGCAAATGGGAGGGAAAGCATCATGAACTTTGCTGTTTTCGTATGTGGTTCAATCCCCACAGCCCTCATCAAGGGAAGCATTGTAACAATGCCGATGGCGCAGGCTGCTGCATCATGCATAAATGATGAGGCGAGGCCAAGCCCGATAGCAATGATAAAAGTAAATTTGGTTACGCTGTTTCCTGCTTTTTTGATGATAAAATATCCGAGCCGTTTTGTTATGCCTGCTTTTTCCAGGGAAATTGCAAAAATCAGGCAACACATGATAAATACAACCACTTCATGCATATAAGGAGCCCACGCAGTTTTAACATCGGTAACCCCCATTATAACCAGAAACACTCCTATCATGATTGCAGTAATTTCAAGGGGTATGGGTTCAACAACAAAAAGAAAAACCAAAACAACAAGCATGGCCAGAAATCTCTTTGCCTTTGGAGACAGGCCGTTGCCGAAAACAACTTTTATACCGTTTGACTTGATTTCAATATCCCGTGCCTTTAAATCAATAGACTTGCCTCGCAGATATTTTACTGTAGCCTGTTTTGAATCCGGATTTTTTGCAGCGATGACATATGCGTCAGGAATATTTTTATCCGGCCCTATTAATACAAAATGCCTGCTGACTTCTGTATCATTGATCAAGACCTTTTCATTGTCTTTTGTTATCAAAAATTCAGCGGCATTTTTTTTCAGGTAATCTCCTCGCCTATCACCCTCAATCATTAATTCTTCTGGTTTTTTTGCCTCTATCTTATAGTTGGCCGGGTTTTTATCATCTACAGAAACCAGGGTAAAATGTTCTCCGGATTTCTGAAGTAATGTCTGGTTTACATCACCCTTTATCTCAAAAATTGTTCCTTCCGGTCTGGGCAGCAGAAAGACAATCAGGCCTAATAATAAGCCTATGAACAACTTGAACCCATTTGATTTAAACATTTTAAAACAACTCCTTTGGTATTATATTGAAAGCATCTATCAAACTGCTTCTGCTTTTTACCTGTAAAAAATACTGGCTTTATAAATATGAGGTACTGTTTGTTGCAACAGTATCACGCCTAAGGTCGTCTTCCCGTGATTTCCTTAATACGAGCTTCAACTATTTTTTCTTCATGTTTATGCTTTTTTGAAACAGATTCTTTCGTTTTATCAATAAGCTGCTCCAACTCACATGGTTTCATAAGGTAATCAAATGCCCCCTGTTTCATTCCTTCAATAGCGGATTCAACTGTGGCATGCCCTGTAAGCATGATGACTTCAACAAGAGGATATTTTTTTTTAATTTCCTTCAATGTTTCAAGCCCATCCATGCCCGGCATTTTAACATCCAGTATAACGGTATCAATATTGTCGTTTTCTTCCAACTGCTCCAGGGCCTCAGTCCCACTGTTGGCTGATACAACAGTAAAGTCTCTTTTAGTCAGCCGTTTTGCCATGGTATCGACAAAACCTTTTTCGTCATCAACGATTAATAATTTTGCTATTGCCATTTTATTCTCCTTTAAAATTTAATATATAAATCAATATTTTTAGCCGTAAAAAATAAAAATATTATCTATCGATTATACTTTTATGATTCTATCTTTATTAAGCAGGGAATAAATTTTCCTGATTAATTTTTCGAATTCATAAGGTTTTGAAAGATAGTCTGAAACCCCATATTTCAGGCCTTCTTCCTCCGCTATCTGGCTGCCGTGACCGGTCAGCATAATTACCGGAAGATCCGGAACCATTTTTTTAAATATCTTTAAAATTTCAATGCCATCCATGCCCTCCATTTTTAAATCCAGAACAACTATATCAAAATCATTATTGCGGAGTACCTGAACCGCTTCATCACCATTATTTGCAGTAGTTACTTTAAAACCTCTTCTGGTCATTCTTTTGGTGAGGACATCAAGAAAATATATTTCATCATCCACAAGCAGTATTCGGATACAATCTGTATCTTCGGTATTTTTTACAGCCATGTTTTCTCCTGTGATCGCCAGGATGTAATTTCTTTCATCCCGGCTTCAATAATTTTTCTTTCCTGCGACCTTCTTTTCTCAAAATCATCTATTATTTTAGTCGGGAAATGGCCCAAATCAGCTGGTTTCCTCAGATAATCAAAAACCCTGTGTTTCATACCATATTGTTGTGATCTGTTGAAAACCCCTTTATTCCCTGACCGGTATATAAATATTAAAAGTTGTCCCTTTGCCGACCATGCTGCTTACGTCAATCTTTCCGCCCAGTCTGTTGATAATGCCAAAGCAAATAGAAAGTCCCAATCCCGTTCCTTTACCAACAGATTTAGTGGTGAAAAACGGATCAAATATTCTGCCAAGATTAGTTTCCGGAATTCCCGAACCGGTATCTGAAACACTGATCACAATATGGTCATTTTCAAATATTGTATTGATATCAATAGTTCCTCCAGTCTTTTTCATGGCGTCAAGAGCATTGTTTATCAGGTTCAGCATTACCTGTTGTACTTCGGTCTGGGACACTTTGATTTTGGGTTGCCCCTGACCAAATTTTGTCCGGATCGTGATATTGTTGTATTTTGCCTGCTGGCTGGAAAGCCCAACCACTTCTTTGATTAGTTCGTTGATCTGAACTACTTCCAACCTGTTATCAGATTTCCTGGCAAAGCTGAGAAGTTTCTGGGTGATGTCTCTACATCGGAGTCCCTGAATTTTTATTTGCTTCAGGGCTCTCCCGAATTCTTCCATGTTTTCGGTTTCCTTAAATTCTTCTTCTTCAAGAAGATCGCCGATCCACCCGGCTTCTTCAATCATAATTGCCACAGGGTTGTTAACTTCGTGAGCAATCCCTGCTGCAAGTTCACCTAAAGAAGCAAGCTTTCCACTTTCGATAACCTGCTGATTCAATAGTTCCGCCTCCTGGTTTGCCATGGTCAACCTGCGAATAACATTTCTGGATAAAATCATTCCCGCAACAATAATTCCTATACCTCCCCAAAAAAAAATTAGAAGAGTTGCAAACTGAATTCTTCTCAAATCTCTAAACGCATCCCTTGAAGTCTGTTGTAACAGCATCTGCCAATCACCATCCTTGAGCAGGGCTGTGACATAAATCGTTTTGATCCCGTTAATATCACGGTATTCAGAAAAACGAATTGGTTCATTTGTTTTATTCAGGGTTCTGGCGAACATCTCTTGATAGAAAGCTTTTTCATGATTTGATCCGGCGATGTTTTGTGTCTGGAATTCACCCTCTTTGTTTATGATAATTGCAAATCCAGTCTTACCGATACGTATATTTCCAACCAGTTCGTTAAATGCTTCAAAATTAATAGTCGCTCGTAAAATCCATGTTTTCCCCCCCCATTTCTTTTGCGCAGTTACGATGAAATGCGGGTGACCCCGCAATCCAAGAAAAACATCACTGATAGAAGTCTCGTGGGACATGGCATTTTTAAACCATTTTGCAGCAGAATAAATCGCGTTTTCCAGTTGAAAGGGGCCTGCGTAAGCCATCTGGTTCCCGAGTTCATCCACAAAACCGAGATCCGAAAAAACAGATCCGTATTCGTTTTGAAGTTTGTAAAGCTTTGCCTTTAGAAACAGATCATTGCTCAACTCCTCAAAACTTTTATTATCTGCAATAAACTGAATATTACTCAAACGTTCTTTAAGGAAACTGTCAATGTCCAGTGTGTATATTTTTGCCATGGACTCAATCTGTGAACGAACTTTTTCATGATAGAAAGTGTGGGACTGATAAAGAGCGCTGACAGTGATTGCCAATAGAGGCAGGAAAGAGGCACCAAGAAAAGTCAGCAAAATTCTTTTCGATACTGTAGAATAGTAGCTTCCATTTGTCTGTTTCATTTAATATATTCTGCCCTTTTTATAATAATTATAATTACGACCCCTGAAAATATTACACAGTCATTTAGCAGCTGAAATTATTATATATCAGCAAATTTCAGGCCAGCTGATTACAAATTAGAATATATAGTTTCCCCGCAATCTAAAAATAAAATCATTTCTAACGGTTAGCGGTGACAATAAAAAGTCGGGAGGCTCAACCTGTTTGAAATAAAATAGCGGTTTATTTTTAAGGGGTAACTGCAAACAGGAAGCAGGAAAATAAATATACATTTTTGAGTGCAAATTTATTGAGTGTTATTTCACAATGTTGTGTTTAAAAGGGGGGGAATAGATTTGTCACCGCAAGACTCTCTATGATTTTGACAATCTTGTGAGTTTGGTAAAAAATAAGCGGTACATTTTGTATCGGTGGGTCAAAAACTCCCATGGTTGATACTTTTTGAAAAACCGGCTTCAAAAATCTTCCTTTATCTTCTGGAGTTTCAACCTCAGGGTTTTTCTGTTAATCTTTAATATTTCAGATGCCTTGCTTTTATTTCCGCCAACAGCCGTGAGAACATCTGATATATGTT
>JAUXDD010000154.1 GCA_030618465.1 Desulfobacteraceae bacterium | reverse complement strand
TAAGTTTTTTTGTTAATCATCCTGCACCTCCTGTTTTGTAATGAGTTAATGTTTTATATATTTTCAATCTGTCATTGCTAATATGTAATCCAACAATCATGCCAATCTAAAAAAAGTTTTATATTTTGGATTCCACAGGAGAAAAAGTTTAAAACCCATTGAAATATAATGTAATTAGCTTTTTCATGGTTTTTATTAATGAAGCTTTGAAATCCGGTTGACTAAAAATAATTCGCAGGTCAGTGTTAAGGGTAACGGAAAGTTGCTAAATGGTAACGCTATGTAACGAAAGTATCGTTTCACTTTGTCACTTAATCAATAAAGTCGTAACAAATTTCAGGTAACGGATAATGCAAGTTTCGTACATCCTGTCCCATATGGTTTATGGATAAAAGAAGGGGCAAAGAAATTGATTTATAAATGGAAAAGAATCATGTATAACATTTTCTATCATCCAGTTTCATTATTTTTAATAATTATGAAGATCAAGTCAATGCTGTCAAAAAATATATATTTATTGCGAGCTGTTAAAAATGACAAAGAAACTATCCAGAAGGGCTTTTTTAAAGGGTGGAATGGCTGCTGCATGCACCATTGCAGCCTCAAGTGCACCTGTTTGCGCATCATCTATAACAGATGACAACAAACAGCTTGCCACACTGATCGACATCAGCAAATGTATCGGCTGCGAGGAATGTGTTTTTGCCTGCATGGATTCAAATGCAGACAAATTCCCCAATCCCCAAAAACCGTTTCCAAAAATGATTCCCAAAAGAGTGCCGGTCATGGACTGGACGGGCAAACAGGATGTGACCGATCGGTTGACGCCATACAACTGGCTCTATATTCAGCATGCTACAGTGGAAAAGGGCGGCAAAGAAATTGATCTGACCATACCTCGGCGCTGCATGCACTGTGTAAATCCGCCCTGTGTTAAATTATGTCCGTGGGGTGCGGCAAGACAATATCGAAACGGTATTTCCCGGATTAATTCCGGTATCTGTTTGGGCGGTGCCAAATGTAAAACCGTGTGCCCATGGAAAATACCGGAACGTCAGACAGGCGTCGGTCTGTATCTGGACATCCTTCCGGAGCTGGCAGGAAACGGTGTTATGTATAAATGCGATCGGTGCTATGAGAAGGTTGCGCATGGAGAACTGCCTGCCTGCATAGAAGCATGCCCGGAAGATGTTCAAACCATCGGTTCCAGGGATGATATTATTAAACAGGCACATAAACTGGCAAAGGAAACAAACGGTTATATTTACGGGGAAAAAGAAAACGGCGGCACCAATACCATCTATGTATCACCGGTTCCCTTTGAACAACTGGATAAAGCTGTTGAAAAAGGGAAGGGCAAGCCGCATCTGGGTCCGGCAAAAGATTCCATGGCAACTGCAAACAACCTTGCCGTCGCCATGCTCATTGCGCCGTTTGCCGGAGTGGCGGCAGCTGCCTCAAAATTTTATAAACACACGAAGAATGAAAAAGGAGAGGCATCAAATGAATCAGAATAGCATTCAGGCCTCATTAGCAGGGAACAGTAAACTGTTTCGATATGTCTATCTTATTTCAGTATTCTTCCTCACACTGACCGGTTTTGGTCAGATGCCGATTTTCAAGCGTTACTATATCGCCGATATCCCCGGGCTGGGGTGGCTGGCAGACTTTTATGCGACATACTTTATCCATTATCTGGCAGCCGCGCTGTTGTTGGGTGTGATGGCTTATGGAATCTTTGATTACTTCCTGATCGCTCGTAAAACATTGAAGATTACCGTAGCCGGTTATTTGCGGGGTTTGATTTTAGCGGTACTGGTTGTGACGGGTATCCTGCTGGCAATGAAAAACTTTGCAGGCTACCGGTTTCCGCCCTTTTTTATAACTTATCTGGATTTGACCCACCTGATTTTTGTTATGTGCCTGTTGATAACCGGCCTGGTGTGTATTATATTTAAAAAAAGATGGACGGAAGCAGTTATATGAAACAATTTGCCGGTTCACCAGTTGGTTCCTATTAATGATTTTTTCAGGTTAACAGGCAAACCGGCTATCATAAAAAGGAGAAAGATATGAAAGAAGGACTTATTATACTCGGATTTATAGCCTTCTATTTTGTGATGCAGCTGTATGTGCTCCCAAAATTGGGGATTTCCACCTGACTGAGAAATTCCTGTCAGGTGACAGAGAAAAAGGATACTGAAAAGAAATTCTGATTTATGAGGATAAATCATTTTTTTCGGGGCTCACCCTGAAACCTGTTCAATCAGGATGTACGGATATTTCTTTTCCATTAAAACCTGTATCGTGCAAATTTTATATATTCTTCCATTCAATCTGCCTGAGGCCGGTGCAACCCATGATCCCATAGAAATTTATTAAATATGATATGGGACCATCGTCTCTAACGGCGGTCCAGTAAAGGCTTCACCATCCACGAGACAATCAGAAGTGAGTACAAAAAAAATAGCTGTTAAGCTCACAATTTTATAACGCATAATGGAGGCAACTGACAATGAAACGGATTAATAATCACAAGTGTTTATATTTATTTTTGATCATTACCTTTCAATTGCTATGTGTTTTGAGCCCTTCAGATATTTTGTATGGATCTCAAACGGTTCAACCAACAACTGAAATAGAAAGCAATTCAAATCAATTTGTCAGGACGAGTAATCAAATCCGCGGCAAGGTCGAATCGCTCAGTGAGCAGGCAGCTGATTCCATTGGAGGTGAATGGCTGAATATTAACATTTTTTCCGGGATCACAGTGGGAAAACTGGTCTCCGTAGTTTTCTTTATATTTTGCGTTATTTTCGTAGAAAGAGTGACCCGGTGGATACTTCAGAGAAAAACCGGGAAATATCCTGTGGAAGGTGAAGCCATACCCCTATCGGTGATTTTTTACAGGGCAGCTTCAAAACCGCTGTCACTGCTTATATGGGTGTATGGTCTACATGGTTCATTCGTCCCTCTTTACAGTCATTTCCAGGATGCAAAAGGACAGAATTTCATTTTATCGCTCGTTCAAAAAATTGTAGATATTAGTGTCTGTATAGCGGTCATCTGGTTCATTTACCGGCTGGTTCAGATCATTGATTTCCGTTTAAAAAGATGGACTGCCGGTACAGAGAGTGCGCTGGATGACATGCTTGTCCCGCTGATTGGCAAAACGCTTCGAATATTTATCGTTGTGGTGGGGACCATTTTTCTCATTCAGAATCTGACGGGTATTAAGATAGGCCCCCTGATGGCTTCTCTGGGGATCGGTGGTCTTGCATTTGCACTTGCTGCAAAGGATTCGATTGCCAACTTTTTTGGCACATTGACAATCCTATTTGATAAACCGTACCGGGCTGGTGAGCGAATTGTAGTCAACAATTATGACGGGGTAGTGGAAGATGTAGGATTTCGAAGTACACGCATTCGATTGTTGACCGGTCACCTGGTGTCCATTCCCAATGAAAAGGTAGTGAATTCAATAGTTGAGAATGTTGGCAGGCGTCCCTATATTCGCTGGCTGACAAATATTAATATTACGTATGATACACCGCTGGATAAAGTGAACAAAGCTGTCGTCATCATAAAAAATATTCTTGAAAACCACGAAGGGCTCAATAAAAATTTCCCTCCGCGTGTTTATTTCAACGGTTTAAATGATTGGGGCTTGAATATTATGGTGATTGTCTGGTATCACCCGCCGGATTATTGGGGATACCAGGCCTGGTTAGATAAAACATGTACGGAAATCCTTACAGAATTTAGAGAAGAGGGTATTGATTTCGCGTTTCCAAGCAGGACCCTTTACATTGCAAATGACGATAAGCGGCAGCTAAAGCTGGAACTGACAGGCCAGACCGGTTAATCAGCCGGATGGTTGATTAATTGGAGAATGGCGAAATTTGCGGGAAATGTGGATTATTGTGTATTAAAAGGTTGCAATAAATATTCAGATGGTTATATTCGCCTCTGATTTTATATTAAAAATTGGACGTGTATTGTGAAAAAAACAGCAACAAACGAAAAAATAAGAAACATAGCGATTATTGCCCATGTTGATCATGGCAAAACAACCCTGGTAGATGCCATGTTCAAACAGAGTGGGCTCTTCAGGCCTGGTCTTGAGGTGGATGAGCGAATTATGGACACCATGGACCTGGAGCGTGAAAGAGGCATTACCATTGCTGCAAAAAATTGTTCTGTTCAGTGGGAAAGCGTGAAGATAAACATCATTGACACCCCCGGGCATGCAGATTTCAGCGGAGAGGTTGAACGCGCTCTTTCCATGGCTGACGGTGCTGTATTGCTTGTTGATGCCTCTGAAGGGCCGCTGCCCCAGACCCGGTTTGTACTGAAAAAGACCCTTGAGAAAGGTCTCAAGGTGATTGTGGTCATAAATAAAATTGACAGGAAAGATGCACGGCCGGATGAGGTTCTTGATGAGATTTATGACCTTTTCATCGACCTTGATGCAGATGATGAACAGCTCGATTTTCCCTATCTTTATGCGATCGGTCGGGATGGCGTGGTAAAAAAGACCCTTGAGGGTACGGAAGACAATCTCAACATTCTTTTACAAACGATCCTGGATGAGATTCCCGGACCCTGTTATGACCCCAGAGAACCATTCCAGATGCTGGTGTCTGATCTGGGGTATTCAGATTATCTGGGGAGGCTTGCCATCGGGAAAATATTTAACGGGGATGCAAAATTTAATGATGCCATGGTCTGCATAAATGATAGGGATGAACATCTGCCCCTCAAGATTTCAAAGCTGCAGGTCTATGACGGGATGAATCTCAAAGAGGTGGAATCAGCAGAACCCGGAGATATTGTGGTGCTTTCAGGGATTGAGGATGTAAAAATCGGGGATACTATTTGTACAAAGGAGTTCCCCAAACCGTTAAAAAGGATAACGGTGGATGAACCCACCATCTCCATGGAATTTACCCTCAACACCTCGCCTTTAAACGGAACAGAAGGCAAAATCGTCCAGTCCGGCAAGATACGGGAACGACTTCTCAAGGAGACACTGCTGAATGTTGCCATTGGATTTGAACAGATGGAAGAGAGAGAACGGTTTATTGTAAAGGGCCGGGGTGAGTTTCAGATGGCCATTCTCATTGAAACCATGAGAAGGGAAGGATTCGAGATGAGCGTGGGCCGACCCAATGTGATCTACAGGTATGAAAACGGAGAAAAACTCGAGCCCATTGAGAAACTGTTTGTGGACTGTGATGAGAATTTTCTGGGTGTGGTTACGGAAAAGCTGTCCCTTAAAAAGGGAAGGATGAAAAACCTTGTTAATAACGGAAGAGGGCGAATTCGGGCTGAATTTTCCATTCCGTCACGCTCCCTTATCGGATACAGGGACGAATTTCTCACAGACACCAAGGGGACCGGCATCATGAATACCCTTTTTGCAGGTTATGAGCCGTTCCGGGGTGACTTCCCGACCCGGTTCACCGGTTCCATTGTTTCAGACAGGCAGGGGCATTCGGTTGCTTACGCACTTTTTCATCTTGAACCCAGGGGGCGACTTTTCATTACACCCGGGGAGGCTGTGTATGAGGGAATGGTTGTGGGGGAGCACAACAAGGACAGTGATATCAATGTGAATCCCTGCAAGGAGAAGAAGCTGACAAACATGCGTGCATCAGGAAAAGATGAAAGTATCGTCTGCTCTCCTGTAAAACCAATGACGCTTGAGCGGGCGATCAATTTTATTAAAGATGACGAAATGGTGGAAGTGACGCCAAAATCCATACGGCTGCATAAGAGGGTGCTTTCTATACAGAAACGGTACATGATGCGGTCGCCAAAAAATAATAAAAGTGCCTGAAGTTTGAAGTGACTTTGCTGATCACTGATCACTGGCCACTGGATAATCGAAAATAAAAAAGCATTTTTGGTAATGCTGCGAAGTAGAGTTATATATCATGGGCAATGTCAGGAAAGAGATAGAAAGACGACGGACATTCGGCATCATCAGCCATCCGGATGCAGGAAAGACTACATTGACGGAAAAACTTCTCCTTTACGGTGGGGCCATTCAGCATGCAGGCGCCGTAAAAGCCCGAAAAGCGGAAAGGCATGCAGTAAGCGACTGGATGGCTATAGAAAAGGAGCGGGGGATATCGGTCACCACATCGGTGATGAAATTCAACTACAGGGATTATGAAATCAACCTTCTTGATACCCCCGGGCACCAGGATTTTTCTGAAGATACATACCGGGTACTTACAGCTGTTGACAGCGCGCTTATGGTGATTGATAGCGCGAAAGGTGTCGAGCCCCAGACGGAAAAACTGATGGAAGTCTGCCGCATGAGGAATACGCCCATCATTACTTTCATCAACAAGCTTGATCGGGAAGGTATGGAACCACTTGATATACTGGATGATATTGAGGAAAAACTCCAGATCGAATGTACCCCCCTTTCCTGGCCCATCGGGATGGGAAAACGATTCAGGGGCGTATACAATCTATACAGGAAGGAGCTTTATCTTTTTACACCTGGCAAAGAGACACGCAGCAGGGAAGGTGGTGTGATTAATGACCTGGCCGATTCGAAGCTGGATGAGATGCTCGGCAGCCAGGCAGATGAACTGCGACAGGATATTGAACTGATCGAGGGTGCGGCCGATCCTTTTGAACTGGATCATTTTCTTAAAGGCAATCAGACGCCTGTTTTTTTCGGGAGCGCCATAAACAATTTTGGTGTCAAGGAGATGCTTGATGCATTTGTGGAAATGGCGCCGCCCCCGGGTGTAAGAGCTGCTGTGAGCAGGGATGTTTCACCCCATGAGGAGCCGTTTTCCGGTTTTGCATTTAAAATTCAGGCCAATATGAATCCTGCCCACAGGGACAGGATAGCATTTATTCGAATCTGCTCGGGTAAATTTGAACGGGGAATGAAAGCCGTCCACCACAGGATAGGCAAGGAAGTGATATTTTCAAATGCAACCATATTTATGGCAAATGAGCGTGAGAATGTGACCGAGGCCTATCCCGGGGATATAATCGGTATTCATAATCATGGTACCATAAAGATAGGGGATACGTTCACTGAAAAGGAAGTGTTGAAATTTTCAGGAATTCCCAATTTTGCGCCTGAATTTTTTCGGAAGGTCATTCTCAGGAATCCAATGAAAGCAAAACACCTTAAAAAAGGTCTGATACAACTTGCCGAAGAGGGAGCTGTCCAGGTTTTCAGGCCTGTAAACGGGAATGATTATATCCTGGGGGCTGTTGGCATATTGCAGTTCGAGATTACAATGGAACGTCTTAAATCGGAATATGGCGTGGATGCGATTTACGAGCCGGTTAATTTTAATGTCGCCCGGTGGGTTGAATGCGATGATCCTAAAATGATGGCGAAATTTGAGAAGAAAAACAGCAGCAACATGGCACGAGACGCCGAAGGTTCAATGGCCTATCTGACAACAAGCGAATGGCAGCTCGGCTACTGTATGGAGCAATGGCCGGAGATTGAATTTTTCAAAACAAGGGAAATCAACTGATC
>JAUXDD010000135.1 GCA_030618465.1 Desulfobacteraceae bacterium | reverse complement strand
CGGCATGAATTGTCTTTATAACAGACAATCGTATTTTTATCAAAATTCTTCATTTTCATTACTTATAAGAAAAATACCATATGTGCCAAACAAATTTTGCATCCATCCAATAATTTTCCCGTCCGCTGGATGCCAGTCCCGGTGAAATTGCCACTTCTTTTAAAATATGAAACACGATATCTTTTGAATATTTCCTGACTCCATCAATGCCCGGCACTTAGGGCTCGCTCTTAATTTCATGTTATAACTCCAACATGGAAGCCAGGGCATCACATGACCTGCACACCTTGATTTTTTCATTCCAGCTTTTCCGGTCAGTACCACCGCAAATGGTACCATTGATAAACCAGCACAGATCACCGACCTGGAATTCCCATGCCGGGCACTTTTCCTTACGATCATCCGGGCATTTATTGATTTCCCAGCAGGATTTCTGTTTTTCCCTGTTGCCGGCACATCGTGTCACAAGAAACAGTATCTGTCTTTCAACATGTGCGGGCACTGCTCTCCACCCCTGTTCATAACTGTGGACTGCTTTTTCAGATATTCCAAGGAGCTGGGCAATCTGTTTTTGAGTTTTCTTCAGTTTTTTTCGAAAAAAAACAAACTCACTACTTTCCACTTCCACCTCCATGCTTATACAATATTCAGATTTTGTATTTTTACTTGATTGGTATACCACACTGTGGTACGAGGTTATACCACAATGTGGTATAACTGTGTCAATAAAAAAATTTGCCGCATAATTTTTTTTATATATATGGCAATCTGTATAAAAATAATATATTGTAAAGCTTTATTTTAGGAGGATATAAATATGTGGGAATATACTGATAAAGTTAAAGATCACTTCATGAATCCGCGAAATGTGGGAGTTATCGAAGATGCCGACGGTATCGGAGAAGTCGGTTCTTTAGCATGCGGGGATGCCCTGAAGCTCACGTTCAAACTGGATGAAAATAAAACTATCAGTGATGCAAAATTCCAGACTTTTGGCTGCGCAAGTGCAATCGCCTCATCATCAGCCATGACTGAAATGATAAAGGGGCTTACGGTCGATGATGCGGGCAGGATTACGAATGATGATATCGCCGAATATCTCGGCGGTCTGCCCAAGGAAAAGATGCACTGTTCCGTCCTGGGGCGGGATGCACTGGAAAAGGCAATCGCATACTACAAAGGCGTACCGTATGAAAAGGCGGAAGGCGATATTGTGTGTGAATGCTTTGGGGTGACAGATCTTGAAATTAAACGGGCTGTAACGGAAAATCAGCTGGTTTCAATAGAAGATGTAACAGACTTTGTTAAAGCAGGCGGGGGATGCGGCAACTGCCATGACAGGATACAGGAAATCATTGATTCTGTTATTGGAAAAAAGAGATCAAAAAAAGAAAAAAAATCGCGGATGACAATTATTGAAAAAATCAGGCTTATTGAAGATGTTCTGGAAAAAGAAATCAAGCCGGTTCTGAAAAAAGACGGCGGAAATATCGAACTGATCGATCTTGACGGCACACAAGTTCTTGTGGAACTTCGGGGCGCCTGCGCAAACTGCAAAACATCCCAGGTAACCATAAAAAGTTTTATCGAAAGTAAAATTCAGGAACTTGTTTCCCCTGAACTGACTGTGAAAGAGGTAAAAATCGATGAAAACCGTATATGTTGATAATAATGCCACCACAAAAGTAGATCCTGAAGTTCTGGAAGCCATGCTTCCCTATTTTTCCGAATATTACGGGAATCCCTCCAGCATGCATTCGTTTGGGGGGCAACTCGGCCGTAAAATGGAAGATGCCCGTGCTGAAATTGCCGGCCTTATCAATGCACAGCCCAATGAGATCATATTTACAAGCTGCGGAACTGAAAGCGACAATACGGCAATTCTGTCTGCGCTCGCCTCCCGGCCGGACAAAAAGCATATCATTACCACCCGGGTTGAGCATCCTGCCATCAAAAATATCTGTGAACATCTCTCACAAAAAGGATATCGGGTAACATTTGTTCCGGTAGACGGCAGAGGCCGGCTTGACCTTGACTACCTGTATGACAGACTTGATGACAATACTGTTGTTGTCAGCATTATGTGGGCGAACAATGAAACCGGTGTGATTTTTCCAGTTGAAGAGATCGCGGAAACCCTCTCTGAAAAAAATATTATTTTTCACACCGATGCTGTCCAGGCGGTGGGCAAAATACCCATTGACGTATCCCGGACACAAATTGACATGCTGTCCCTGTCCGGCCATAAACTTCATGCACCAAAAGGGATCGGCGCCCTGTATGTCCGCAAAGGCACACGGTTTTCACCATTTCTGATCGGCGGCCACCAGGAAGGGGGAAGACGCGGCGGAACGGAGAATCTGGCGTCAATTGTCGGACTTGGAAAGGCATGTGAGCTTGCCCAAAAGAATATTAATGAAGAGGGCATTGAAGTCGCAAAACTGAGAGACAGGCTTGAAATTGAGCTAACCACCCGGATTCCCAGATCAATTGTAAATGGAGATAGAGAAAATCGCCTCCCCGGTACTACAAATATCAGTTTTGAATATATTGAAGGTGAGGCCATTCTTCTGATGATGAACGAGTTTGGCATCTGCGCATCTTCAGGTTCAGCATGCACATCCGGCTCCCTTGAACCGTCCCACGTACTCAGGGCAATGGGCGTACCCTATACAGCCGCCCATGGCTCCATCCGGTTCAGTCTGTGCCGGTACAATACAAATGACGAAATTGACTATATTATTGAAAAACTCCCTCCAATTATTGAACGGTTGAGGGAGATGTCCCCGTTCTGGAAAGAAGCGGTGGGTGGGAATTAATTGAATAATGCATCCACATCCGGGCCGGAAATCATCCGATCCTGAAATACAAAATTTTCATCTGATTCTGGATAGACACTATTTAACAGTTTCAGACGCTTTTAATTCACTAATATCATCTTCCGAATACCCCAGGTTTTTCAATATTTCATCGGTATGCTCACCGAGTCCGGGCGCAACGCTTTTGATTCCGGCCCGGCCTTCACTGAAATGTGCCGGATACCCGGGAATACTCATTTTCCCCAGTATTTCGTCTTCAAAGGAGACCACATACCCGTTTTCAATGGCCTGCGGATCGGTTGCCGTTTCCATGATAGATTTCACCGGACTGAACATTAAGCCGTTATCCAGCAGGATGTTCATCCACTCATCCCGTGTTTTCTGCTCAAAGATCTTATCAAAAATCGGAATGGTCTTTTCAAAGTTGATGGGGCGGCCTTTTTCATCGGTATACCGGGAATCGTCAACAATATCAGGCCTGCCCATAACCTTACAAAACGCGGGCCAGTATTTTCTTTCCGGATGATGGGTGCAGATAATATATTTACCATCCCTGCATTTAAAATGGTTCCTCAAAGGTGAATTCATCGTGCGGGTCAACTTCATGCAGGGATCAATACCCAGTACGCTGCCGAACATATAATTCATGTGCTGGAGCCACAATGCGGAACTGTACAGGGACACATGCACCTCCTGGCCGATGCCCCTTCGTTCCCTGTCAAAAAGCGCTGCCAGGACCGCATGGCTTGCTGTTATGGCGGTTGCCTGGTCCAGCACCCCGAGCCGTATCAGCGTCGGCTCATCTGTCCCGGTGGTAAACATCATGCCGGAATACGCCTGCCCCATGGAATCAAATGCCCCCACATCACTCATGGGACCCTCCGGCCCGTAACCGGACACATTAATATGGACAAGTTTGGGATTGATTTTTTTCAGATCATCAAAGGTGATTCCCATTTTTGCTTTTGTGCTTTTTCGCAGGTTGGTAAGAAACACATCTGTTTCTTTAACCAGTTTATTGAAAATATCGCGTCCTTTGTCATTCTCAATATCCAGGCAGATCCCTTTTTTGTTCCGGTTGGAAATTTCAAACAGGATACCGTTTCCGTTTTTGAGGGTCAGATCAATCCCGGCCACATTTCGCCAGAAACGTTCGGGATCACCGTCCCCTGATTCAATCTTTATAACATCAGCGCCAAGGTCCCCCAGTATGGCCCCGGCCCCGGGGCCGGCATGAAACACACCGTACTCAACAACTTTTACACCCTGAAGCGGCCCCTGTTTTATCTGCCCGTCTGTACTGCTGTCCACCATTTTTTCTCCCTTAATAATTCTCGTTTATTTAGTATCTGCTCAAAAGTAATTTGTATATTTAAAAAGCAGGGAAGTGTCAAGGATTGCAGAATAAAACCGAACTTTTTATTGTACCTTCCTATCCATAATGATATGAGATCTTTTTGTAAAAACGATGAATAATGAACATACGCGACAAAAAAATATTCGGAACCCTGTTTTTTTCCATTTTTTCAGCTGCTACCGGCATTGGCATTGTTGTCCCGCTGCTGCCGGTATATGCGCATGATCTGGGTGCCAGCGGGCTATACATCAGTTTTATATTCGGAGCGTTTTCCTTTTCCAGGATGTTTCTGGTCCCCTACTTCGGAAAAATTTCTGACAAAAAGGGCCGCAAACCATACATAGTGGCAGGGCTTTTCGGGTATTCCGTCATCTCTCTTGCCTTTATTTTTTCGAACAGTGTTGAATCCCTGATCGGGATTCGTTTTCTCCAGGGTATTGCATCGGCCATGATCATGCCGGTAACCCAGGCTTATATCGGTGATATAACCCCACCGGGTAAAGAAGGTTTATGCATGGGAATGTTCAATATGTCCATGTTTTTGAGCCTGAGTATAGGACCGTTGATCGGCGGTGCCATGAGTGATCATTTCAGTCTGGATACATCCTTTGCCGTCATGGGGGGCCTGTCATTTATCGGCTTTTTATTAAGCCTGTTTCTCCTCCCGCCCAAAACATCCGAACGTGCCGTGAACAGGGATACCGAACCGATTGAATGGAAAACGCTTTTAAAAGACAAAGAAATTGCCGGGCTTTTTATTTTCAGGTTTGTCTATATCACATGCGTCGGCATCATCTGGTGTTTCCTGCCTGTTTTTGCTGATACGGAATTCGGACTTTCCAGTTTCTCAATCGGCATCCTCGTAATGCTCGCCGTATTTATCAGCGGCCTGCTGCAGGTGCCTATGGGGTTTGTGGCTGACAGGGTCAACAAAAAGCTTATGGTTGTTGCCGGGGGACTTGTGGTTGTCTGTGCCATCTACGCGTACACTTTAACCACCGGATTCTGGGGGGTATTCTGGGCCGGAATCTTATACGGAATCGGGGGCGGAATCTCCACGCCACCGCTCATGGCACTTGCCGTAATAAAAGGGAACCGAACCCATTCCATGGGATCGGTCATGGGACTTCTCACCCTGGCGCACAGCGTGGGAATGCTGACCGGCTCGGTACTCGCGGGTCTGTCCATGGATTTTTTCGGACTGCGCCATGCGTTTCCACTGGGATCGGTCATCATGTTTGCCGGGGTAGTGTTTTTTGTATTCTGTACCCACAGGCTTAAGGACTATCAGGATCACCCATTTTAAGCTCCATAAGAATGGCGCCAATTGTTGTAAATATGGAAAAAATAAATACCCGCCACAAACAATTTGAAACGATGTCACCGGTGGTGATGTTTTCACGCCCAATGATGACCGTAATTGCAGTATAAAGCACACTTGTTGACACCCCGCAAAGGGTTGCCCCCACAAGCCGCTTCCACATAACTGCTCCCCCGCATCCCAGTGTTACCAGAGCGCCGCACACCAGGGGGATAAAAATGGCCAGATACCAGATATCCTTTAATCCGGGAAGCTTTCCTGCGCTCTCAAGAAAAATGTAATCTGCTGTGCCAAAGATAGCTGCTGCAGCCAGTGCACACAGCCCCACATGCCAGTATCGGGACTTTTCCTGTGCTCTTTTCTCAATACGTTTTTTAATCCGCCTCATGATGGTCAGTGGCCAGTTATAAAAAAGGCAGTACACCCAGTGCTCCAGTAATGCCCCGGCTTCTCCGAACACAGGTACAATGTGTACGGATTCATTTGCCCAGTGGGCTGCCATAAACCTGGCAAGAACCGGATAGCGGTACGCCATCTGAATTGGAAATGCCAGATAACCTATATATTTAAAAAATCCCAGAAACACGGCGATATTATAATCCTTGAAATTTCTCTCTTTAATCACAAGGTATAAAACGTAAACCCCACGAACCAGAGACCCCGGTGAAATCGGCGTAACCTGGAACAGCGCAATAATACCAAGCCCTATTGCCCATGACTGGGTCTTTGGCATTTCAGGATGCATTAACACATATATGATCGCGACAGTTACCGATACCACCTGAGAAACAGGCAGCGTACAGACATGAACAGCCAGGCTTTTCAGGTATTTCTGAATAAACGGCTCTTTTATCTGAGAAAGGATAACCCCGGCATCTTCGTTGCTCAGGATATATTTTTTCTTGCCTTCAGACACCATATCGCGAAGCCACTGTTCCCTCAGCTCCGCATCAAAGTACAACCGGACCGGGCGGATAATGATATTGGCAATGCGCTCTTTTGCATACTGCCAGTCTGTTAAAAGCTTGAAAATACCAACAGGTAGAAAGGATAAAAGCAGATATCCCCAGAAACGCCATGTGGAGTCCACCACATCCAGTGCTTTTGTTTCATCAATCCTGCCTGCCCTGTGCCAGCCAATAACCCTTTCAGCCATTTTTGCCCTGAATGCCCGCCTGAAATACTCCTGGCTTGTCAGTATGCCCCGGTAATGTTTCCGCATATCTGCCCGCCCGATAATCTTACGAACAAAACTGCCCAGGACGGGAATCAGACCAATCAGAAAAAACAACAGGGTGGGAAGAGTATTTTTTTCCAGCTTCCGGGCTTTTTCTTCATCAACAATATTTCGCACCTTCCATCCGGTGACAGCACTGGCCAGTATAGTCGACCATAGCGTTTTGCTGTAGAGCAGACGCACATGGTTGTGGGTTATATCCGGTATTGAATCCCTGTAGATACGCTCCGATTCTTTTAATTCCACAAGCATGCCCTGCATGTCTCTAAAATCATCGCCATGAGCGTTAATAAATGATTCAAGTTTTTTTAAACTGCCCCGGTCAAACTGAACCAGACTGCCCCTGCCAAGGCCATTTAAAATCAGCTTGAAATCCCCAGGGCTCATGGGAAGAAAAGGCAGAAGCGCAAGACCTGCCCGGAAATCAACGGCAACCAGACCTGCGGAAGGATCACCTTCCGTATCTTTTCGTTTAAGACAATTGGGCTGGCTTTTGCATGTGGACCATTCATACTGCCTGGCAAACTCATGTCCGCCCATATCGTGCAGCAGGTCTACAAATCGATGCATGAATTTATGTTTGGCACGATATTCCGGTGAGCCTGTATATGATTCATCAACGTTTTTTCCTTTGCTCCATTTTTTCAGATAATCAAGATGATCATCCACTTCCAGGCGCCATGTGCGGCCGTCAACCCAGTCACTGAACTCACCACAGCTTCCCAGTGCGCTGTCCACAAAGGTGGCATGAATATCATTGACGGTATTTTCATCACCAAAACGAATCCCGGCACCCCGTCGGATAAATTTCTGCCACAATGCCCCTGCCCTTGCTGCTGTGGGATTTGCCTGAAGTTGAAACGGTCCCTGAAAGCCAATCCAATACAGCACATCACGAAACACCCTGGAAAACCCGGACGACGGTATCATGATCTTCATTGCATATACACCCCCGACCTCAAGCCCTCCTATGGGCTCGTTTTCGGCATGTATTTCCGTGACATTGACCCGGTATACCTGACCGGCAAATCCACCGCCCACAAATTTTTCAACAGCAACACGGACACTGCCCTTATTTGCTCCTGCAACGCCGGTTACCTCATAAACAAGCTCATCTCCCGGATCATAACAGTCAACCCCTATCGGCCTGTACAGATCCGCATCATGAATTATTTCTTCAATTTTTTTGCAAACTTCAACCGAATATTCCTGCGCCATTCAAGCCTCCGGACAACTCTATAATTATGTTCCACATGCAAGCTGCATTGTATTGTTTTTTAATAATGATGAATAATACTGGTGTGAATTCAACTTATTAAAATGAGTATAGGTGGATAATGGCTGTGTGTCAAGGATGTAGGGAAAGTACAGCAATTCCAGGTGAAAATAAAAATTTTCTTAAATGGATAATCAGCAGTAACTGGATACCTGCTTTCGCAGGTATGACGATGTGCTTTCCAGGCGTCATTCCCGTGAAAATGGAAATCCGGACAACGCTGGATTTAACGAAAAATTTATTTTTGACATTTTCCGTAAAAAAATGCTATAAAATAGAATGTGTGTAATTTCCACCAGAACCAAATACATCCTGAAAATCATACACCAACACTTCATAATAAATTAGGAGACAGCCATGAATTCTGAAATCTTCAGAGAATATGATATTAGAGGGATAGCAGGC
>JAUXDD010000260.1 GCA_030618465.1 Desulfobacteraceae bacterium | reverse complement strand
GAGGTAATATTTTGAAAAAACAGGATGTTGACCATATTCTGGCAAAAATGCTTGATTCGTATGAAAATGTATCCGACCTTAACATTACTGTTGGCAAGCCCCTTCAGGTTGAAAGTTCGGGAGAACTGATGGCTATCGATATTCACCCAGCATTCAAGGAACTGACTCCGTTTCAGTGTGAAATATTTGCATTGAACCTGATTGGTGGAGATCGTCGCTTAACTGAAATGCTCGTTGCCGAAGGATCCTGCGACCTGTCTTATAGCCTGCCAGGCAAGGCCCGTTTCAGGGTAAACATTTTTTCGCAATCCGGCAACTATTCCATCGTGTTGAGACGTCTGGAATCAACGGTTCCCACCATTCAAAACCTCAATCTTCCGGAAATATTTTATAAAATGTCTGAAGAACGAAACGGGATCATCATTGTTACCGGAGCCACTGGTGTCGGTAAAACGACTTCACTTGCCGCAATGCTCGAGCACATTAATGAAAACAGGCCGGTACATATTGTAGCGCTTGAGGACCCGATCGAATATCGACATCCCCATAAAAAAGCCACATTCAACCAGAGAGAGCTTGGCGTCGATTTTGATTCGTTTGCAAGAGGCCTCAGAGCAGCACTCAGGCAGGCGCCAAAAGTTATCCTGGTCGGTGAAATGCGCGACAGAGAAACAGTCGAAATCGGTTTGAGTGCCGCAGAAACCGGCCACCTTGTTTTAACAACACTGCATACAACAGATGCAGGCAAGACTATAAACCGTATCATCGGATTATTCAGCCACGAAGAAGAAAGCCAGGTCAGGGTCCGTTTGTCCGAAACGGTTCGATGGATCGTTTGTCAGCGGCTCCTTCCAAAAGTAATCGGGGGCCGTGTCGCTGCCTTTGAAATACTGGGCACCAACATGAGAGTAAAAGATGCCATCCTTCATGGGGAATCGGAAGGTAAAACTTTTTATGATATCATGGAGGCCAGCAGGCCATTTGGGATGGTTACGTTTGATGATTATATCGTCACATTATATGAACAGGGATTAATTTCCCAGGAAATTGCCATGTCCTATTGTTCACGAAAAGCATACGTGGGTCGCGGCATTGATAATGTTAAAAGTTCCAGGGGAGAAGCCACAACGGATATTGATAAACTTGAACTTGACGGCAGCTATGGAAAGTTCAGTTCGTAGTACAACTTAGTACAAGGAGGTTTTTTACAAATGAATGTTATTTGTAACAGCTGTGACGGCAAATTTACTATTCCTGATGATAAAATTGCTGCGGGAAAAACGGCAACGCTGACATGCCCAAAGTGCAAAAGTAAAATTTCCGTACGTTCTCCCAAAAAACCTGGGAAAACAGAACCGGATGAACCTGAAAAATCATTTTCCTTTGAAGAAGATTCAGATGACATTTATGCCCCATCTGATAAACCTTTTGACTTTGTGGAAGAAGAAGGAAAAACCGCCATGGTCTGCGAATCAAATCCTTCACTTAGAAAAAAGTTTATAGAAATTCTTGAATTTATGGAGTATCATATCACGATTGTAAAAAACGGAAGAGATGCCATAAAAAAAATGAGATACCAGTCGTTTGATCTGATCCTGGTCAACGAATCATTTGATTCAAGCAATCCTGATACAAGCGGTGTGCTGATATATCTTGAACGCCTTCATATGTCTGAACGGCGAAATATTATTGTTATTCTTGTCACCAAACGTCTTCGTACAATGGATACGATGTTTACTCTGAATAAAAGTGTTGACCTTATAATAAATGAAAAAGATGTGGCAAATGCAGATAAGATTTTCAGACGCGGTGTATCGGACAATGCAATGTTCTACAGGATCTTCAAGGAGTCACTGAAAGAGGTAGGTCGTGTGTAGTTATTATGGGGCGGCTGTTAAAAATCAATTGTTGATTATAGTATGAAACCGGAAGCTGAATCAAAGCAGATCGCCAATAATCTTTACCAGGTTACACTTGTTCCGCCATTACCCGGATTTAACAATTTTATCGGTGCATGGGTCTATAAGGGAGAATCTACTTTTATCGTTGATGTGGGCCCTTCCGTTACTGCGACCTGTCTTCTTGAAGCGCTGGAAGACCTGCATGTTCACCATCTTGATTATATTTTTATTACCCATATCCACATTGACCATGCCGGGGCAGTTGGTGACATTTCAGCCCATTTTCCGAAAACACCCATAGTCTGCCACAAGGCTGGCATTCCCCATCTTGTTGATACCAGTCGATTATGGAAAGGGACGGTCAAAACGCTGGGCGATATTGGAAGGGCCTATGGCCCTATAAAACCGGTTCCCCTGGATCTGCTGGTTGATGCTGAGTATTTTTCATCAGAATCAGTAACGCCGGTTATTACGCCCGGCCATTCTCCCCATCATGTCAGTTTTTTATCAAATGAGTATCTGTTTGCAGGTGAAACCGGGGGAGTTTATCTCTGTCCATCAAAAGGCGTCGAGTATCTGCGCCCGGCCACACCGCCACGTTTTTTCCTGGACACATGCATAAACAGCATTGATATCCTTCTGGACACCCATCCGTCAACGCTGTGCTACGGACATCACGGAATAACCCGCAATGCCACGGATATGTTGGGAAAACACAGAAATCAGCTGTATGCCTGGAAAGAGATTATTGCCGATGAAATGGATAAATTCCAGGGAGATGACATTGTTGAATCCTGTATGAAAAGGCTTCTGAATGCAGACTCCCTGCTGTCAGGCTTTTTTCAGATGGATACTGATGTTCAGGAAAGAGAAAAAAGTTTTCTGGCAAACAGTATTAAGGGATTTTTGGGGTATCTGGACAATGGCAGATGATACTGTTGCGGCATAATTCAATCCGGTTTTTTTTCTAAGCGTAGAATAGAGACTTAAAATTATAAAAACGCAATCGGCTTGCCGGTACGATACGCAAGGGCACTGCAGAATGCAATGAGTTGCCCGTCCCTGCTGTCTGTAACTTTTATATCATAGTTGGCTGTCTTTCTTGTCTGGTTGACCTCTTTTGCTTCTGCCCGCAGCCGGGTTTTTAAGCCCGGACTGGATACATAGGTTACATTTACGTTCAGGGCCACAGCAATAGTACCTTCTGACTGGGCCACTGTTTCAAAAGCTTCGTCAATCAGGGAAAAAATAACCCCGCCATGCGCCCTGCCGTATATATTTGCCATTGCATCCGGATCATAATCCATTTCAACAACAGAATGCCCCTTATCCAGTTCAACCAGTTCCATATTAAATGTGCGGGCCAGCGGCTCTTTTTCCACTGCCGAAAAAATCGCCGCTCTTACTTTCTGATCCATAATGCTTTCCCACAAACATCCATATTAAAATCAATCAGTCAAGGTCACAACAACTTTATCCAATTTTCCTGTAAATACAAACGGACTGCCTTCATAATCTTTATCGACCTGTGTGCCGGAATCCATGCCCACATCAAAAGTTTCAGCGAGTGAGTAAGTGGAAATATGCATCATTTCGAAATAATCCTCATCAACTTTTTCTCCATTCACATACAATGCACCCGTACCCGACCATGGTTTAAGTGTGCCGTCAATTTTTGATCTATCCAGAATAAAGTCGAATTTCAAATCCGTAGAACCTTTTGGAAGTTTTGGAGATGTCAAATGATAATGCACCCCGTCTAAGAAGTTGTAATCAAAGTGTAGCTTACCATCTTTAATGTACATTGAATATCCTCCAGTCATACCTCCACATGAAACAATCACACCT
>JAUXDD010000225.1 GCA_030618465.1 Desulfobacteraceae bacterium | reverse complement strand
CGCTAACAATTTTATGCACCGGACTGGCAAGCACGCGCGTTTTTCTGAGATAGCTCCAACATTGTGCCACGCTCCAAGTTGGCAGGTAATGCCACGGCCAGCCGGTGATAATTGCCGTTCGGCGGATAGGATTGTCGTATGACCAATAAAGCATCATCAATCGAAGTTTCGTGGTCCGGCCCTTATGGTTGGCCAACATTTGAGGGTAAAAATAACTTGCCCTCCATTCCGAAAATTCCGGGAGTTTATCTGCAGACCTTTGAATACCAAGATGGTTATCTGATTTACATTGCCGGGCTCACAAGCCGCACAGTTCCTATGCGCTTTAGTGAGCATACCAGTAAATACATGAACGGCGACTACAACATCATAGTATTCACTACAAAATTCACATTTTTCTTGTTGTACATGGGTCTCCTTTAAATTAACGGCGGTTTTTCTTCTTTGATGCTTTCGCTTGTTTTCGTTTATTTTTCTTAGCTTTCTTTTTATTTTTCTTTGATTTAACGGATGATTGTCCAAAATCAGCGGGAAAAGAATCATTCTCTAAACCGGTATATGATGAAAAAGTTTTTGATTCTTCATTGAAACAGGCCCACCAGGACATAGCGGCGTGAATATCGTCCAAGCTGTGTCGTTCAAGATCAATCTTTAACTTTTCAAGACATTTAACCTTACCGAGTTTCAGAGTATTTTTAAATTCACTATATTGAATCATCCCGGGCATTATTAACCCATCGTCATAGGCCTGCTTGATCACTTCCATGATCTCTTCCGGATATAAATCACATACCAAATTAGCCAGAAGACCCCAGAAATCAGATACCTCATCTGTTTCTTTTCCTGTAAATAATGTTCCAAAAAAGGTTACAACATCTTCTCTTGATACATATCCTTCAGCAACTGCATATGTTAGGGCCTGACAAGCGGAGACCCTACAGTAATCATCAGCTTCTTTGTTTAAAATTAAGGACTTGGTCAATTCAATGGAGCCACCACAGGTATTTAATAAAATAACGGGACTGTTTGACGTGGTAATATCACCGAATATTTTGTCCGGTAAATCCTCGGGAAGGCTTAAGAGATCAAGAATGACCTTATGGGCTTTGGGTTCTTTAAAATGTCCCAGAAGCATTACTGCATAGATATGATCATTCAAATTGTCATCTTCAGCATATTCTTCAGGAGCAGCAAGGACATTTTTAAGTATTTCTATCAGGTGGGGTGTGATTTCATCCTTCAATTTAATGGCTGCATCTATTTGTTCCCGTTTGTAAACACCATCAAATATCCTGAAAGATTCAAGTATCTTTGGTGTTGTGAATCCTTCAACCATTTCATTTGTTTTTTTATCGATATTAACAACAAACAGGTCTGGTTCTCCGTCATCAAAGGGATTATCATACGGTTCGACAGTATATGTTGTCTTTGATACCTGCTTGAATCGCTTTAAAGCTTCCGGTTCAATAGCGAATTCACCGTATGAACACCCATAATCATCTAAAATATCGCTCAATTTTATTGCGTCGATTCTATAATCATTGATATTGAACGTGGCTCCTTTAAGGAATTCTTTCAATGATTCTGGTGAATCAGCGATGTAACAGGCATTTCCATTATATTCATAGCATTCGTCATATAATATGAACGCACTATATCCAATTATTGGATTGTCAGTATTTTCCATTTAGATATTCCTTGCTTTGTATAAATTGATTGATTTTCAATTCGGTCTCTGATTATGGCACCAGTGTCCCATCTCTTATATCATTGTCATCAAAATATTTGTATATGAAAAAAAACAGTAATCGATTGAATCATACATCCGTATTTATTTAAAAATAGGCCATCTCCAGTATGATATGGTTGGAAGTGACCTTGAGGATGGCTACCTTTTTTGTTTCTGATTATTCACATTCGATAGTGATACCACACTCTTCACACCTGTATCGGGCAATACCTGTCTGTTCAGCTTCCACCTCCTCAAAGTCATACTGTTTTTTGCCGTGCATCTCAAAGCATTCGGGGCAAAAACCGTCTCCCAGTTCATCGGCCTTGATTGTCAAATGGCAGACGCGGCACAACAGCCTGCTTGCCTCTTCAGGCAATAGGGTAAGTTTGCTGTGATTGCAGATAGTCATTGGCATATTCATCAATATCAATAAGAATTGATTTATATCTTTCCTGAAACAGGTGCCCTGATCGTTTTCGTTTAACATTGAAGTATGTTGTATATGCACCATTAATATGACGCATAATTTATGGAGAATGTTAAGAAAACAACGGTTTTTTTTAGCTGGATATGAAGTTATAAATTTTTCATTCCAATTATTTCTTGCACATGCATGTGAACGGATTCATCGCTCTGTAATCCTTTTTCAATAAGCTCAAGCACAAGGTTTTTCTGCTCAGGGAATTTGTACCCCTCATAATCCTGTTTGAAAAGTGTGGTGCGGCGTGACGAATCCGTGTACCAGCAGTTTAAGAAATGATCAAAACACATCCTGCCGGTGATAGTCAGTGAGGAAACGATATTTTTTAATTCTTCAAGGCGCTGGTGGGGTGAAGACAACCTGAAGACGCCTTTTTCATAATCTTCAAACACTGGCAGGTCCGGCCCAAGGGCAAACGGGCGCAGCCGGATAAAATCCGGATCAATTTTATTTAGCACCCTGGCTGTGTTTGCTGCATGCTGGTCTGACATGCCCCTTCCACCAAGGTCAATCATGACATAAACTGACAGTTCAAAGCCGGCCTGTTTTGCTTTTCTGCACGCATCCACATGCTGGTCTGATGTCACCCCCTTGTCCATATATTTTAATAGCTCGTCATCACCGGTCTCAAGCCCCACATGCAGCCGTGTAAGTCCTGCTTTCCTGATTTCCGATAATTCTTCAAAGGTTTTTCTGTCCAGTGTCCGTGATCGTGCATAGGATGTAATTCGGTCAAGTGTTGGGCAATTTTTTTTCAGGTAGTTTAAGACAGCCACTATACTGTTCGTTTTCATGTTCAGGCTGTTTGCATCCTGGAGGAAAGCGGTTTTCCCGCCGAACATAAGCCAATTCAGTACCATAAGGAAGTTCTGGCTGGTGTTCAGGCGAGGGGCAAGATTTACCATGGTAATTCCCACATCCCTGGTTACTTTTCCTTTGTAACCCAGTTGTGTGGATACGGATGTTATTTCATCGGATATTGTTTTAATTGAATCAATATCTTTTTTTATATCGTCAACACTGCGGCGTTCGAATATGGCCCGGTTATATATGATACCGTAGCAGAATTTGCACCTGTTCCACGGGCAGTTCCGGGTTGTCCTGAGCAGCAGGGAATGACTGCCGCCTTCGCTTGGCGGGCGTATGGGTCCTGATTCAAAAGTGGATGCCAGTATTTTTTCAGAATTAAATTCCACTTGTCGGTGATGATCTGATGTTGCGTCAAGCATATGATATACCCCATATCCAAATATTTCATTATGTGTACCGGAGACGTCTAAGGCAAGTAATATTTAATAATCATCCCCCACAAATATTTAAAAGAAGAAACAGCTCGTCGCCGTCTTTCATTGGACGTTTCATTTCATGATTGTGTATCTGCTCACCGTTCACATAAAACTGGAGCCGGTCCCACATCTCGTCCTGTTTATTGTAAATCCATTTTTTGATGGCAGGAAACCGCTTCAGCAGTTCATCCAGAGACTCTTCAGGCGTACAGCAGGGCATTTCCACTTCGCCCTGCCAGTCGGTTTCCTTGCGCATAATCATTGGTATTTTAACGTTAATGCTCATTCTTGTTCCCCTGGTTTTATACGGATGAACCACATGCATCGCAGTTGGGATCTTTTTTTATTTTTACTTTATTAAATATGGTGTTCAGACCGTCAAAAATCAAGAGCCTGTTGTAAAGCAGTTTCCCCATGCCCAGAATATATTTTAATACTTCTGTCGCCTGGATGCAGCCGATGACGCCCGGTGTTACGCCTACAACCGGGGGTGTGCCGGGCAGGACATCTTTGTACAAGCACCTGATGCAGGGGGTTTCACCCGGAAGGATGGTGGTGACCCTGCCCTCAAGGCCGTAAACAGCCCCATGAAAAAGGGGGAGACTTCTTTCCAGTGACGCTTTGTTGAGACAGTATCTTGCCTGGAGATTGTCCATGGCGTCTACAATCAGGTAATCTTCAACCAGGTCCAGAACATTGCCATCGGTAATTTTTGTATTCACTGTTTCAACAGTGATATCCGGATTAAGCGCTTCTATTCTTTCTCTGGCTGATTCCACCTTGAGTTTTCCAATATTGCTGTCCGGATGCAGCATCTGCCTGTTCAGGTTGCTGAGTTCAATTACGTCACAGTCTACAACTCTTATTTTGCCAATGCCTGCAACAGCCAGATACGTTAACACGGGTGAGCCAAGCCCGCCTGCGCCGGCAACCATGACTTTTGCATTCTTGAGTTTTTCCTGGCCGGCTTCGTCCCATCCCGGCATCATGATCTGTCTGTTGTATCGTGCGCGTTCCTGTTCAGTCAGCATTTTTTTCTCCGACCCTAACTGCCTGTAAAAAATCTGAATTAAAGAGTGATGTGCCTGTTAAAGTATCTGATAGTATTGCTGAATCAAAAAAGTGTGTCAAGCAGGAAAAAGAAAATGGGGTCGGTTAGCCTGTTTGCCGGTTAGCCTGTTAGTCGGTTGGCTGGTTTGTTGGTTTGTGGGGGAAGGGGGATTGCCCGTGTTGCCATGTATAAAGCTGGGAAAGTGGAATATCATATGAATTCTGATTGTTAAATGGTGAACAGACCTGTCGGGCAGCCGAAAGAATCATCCTGTTTCAATTTTTTAGAAAAATATATTGCCTTTTCTAAAATAGTATATATAAAAGAGGGAAGGGTAAACATTGTTTTTCTATCTTTCAAGTGTGACAGTTATTGTTAAATATTGATGTTTATAAGGATTTGAAGAGGGTGGCCCGCGGTTTTGCCGGGGTCTTAATATTTTAATATGTTCTTATTGTGATATAGAAAAATATTGAAAATTCATATGGATGTTCAGAAAATAAATAAAAAAAGATGCCGGACAGCACTGAAGGGCATCTTTCCAGATATTAATGCTTTTTCAGACTTTAAGGCAGATGACCCGAAAATTTCAGGCCGGGCAATTCCAAAGTTTATCCGGTTTGCTAAAAAAG
>JAUXDD010000013.1 GCA_030618465.1 Desulfobacteraceae bacterium | reverse complement strand
TTTTTGATCAAGTGTCAGAAGTGTAATAACCGCTTCATGTATTTCAGTGCCGTCTTTGACACCACAACCTGAAAGTAAAACACCAATCTTTGCCATAATATCCTCCTTTTATAATAAATGTAGATTATTTTGGTTTTTCTACGGTTGCCTCTTAAGGAAAGTTGAAAAACATGAATTAAAATTAATATAGATAAAAAATATATCAATAGATAAAAAGATTGTAAAGTCGTTTCAACAATCTTGACTTGACAATTTGCGGGCTCCGCTTATCTTTTATGGATAAAAAATATATCATTTCTTTAAAAAATGATAAAGAATAAGGGCTGCAAGGACTTTTATAGAAATGGAGGATAATGGTACAGGAAGATTATTACGAGATACTTGGTGTGGAAAAAAACGATGGAGCAAAAAAAATAAAAAATGCATACCGGGAACTTGCCTACAAATACCATCCGGATAAGAACAGCGGAAACCCTGAATCTGTAGAAAAAATGAAGAAAGTAAACGAGGCCTATGCTGTTCTCTCAAATCCCGACAAAAGAAAAGAATATGATTCACTCCAGAACCGCTTTGGTTCTTCTGCCCATACCCAATTCAGGCAAAATTATACGGATCAGGATATATTCAATGGATCTGATGTTAACCAGATTCTTGATGAAATGGCAAAGTCTTTTGGCTTCAGGGGCGTTGATGAAATATTCAATGAATTTTACGGACAAGGGTACCAGACTTTTGAATTTAAAAGACCGGGATTCTTTGGAGGTGGATTTTTCTTTACCGGACAATTTTCGGGAAAAGGTTTACCTAATAAGATGAAGTTGCCGGAATCCGGAAATCTCGGGAAACTGTCCGGATTTCTTTTGAAACAGCTCGCCGGTGCGCACATGCCGCAAAATGGAAAAGATATGAATGATTTGATTCATCTGTATCCGGATCACGCAAAAGAGGGCGGTCCCTATGCATATTCACATAAAAAAAAATCAAAAAAACTGGTCGTAAAAATTCCTCCAAACGTGAGGCAAGGGCAGAAAATCCGTCTTGCAGGAATGGGGATGGAGGGGAAAAAAGGAGGAAAGCACGGTGATCTGTATCTTAAAGTAGATATAAGAAAATCCCTGGTTGATAAATGCAGGGATTTAATTGGGAATGTTTTTAACAGTCCTGAATTTTGACTCTGAAAGAATTTTGTCCAATTCCCTGATCGCCTCAAGCGTATCTTCTCCAACAAAAACCCCCTGTATGCCCAGACTGGTTGCAACAGAGATGTTTGTCCGACTCAGTGAATTCAGGAAATTCATTTACTCCCTTGGAACATACGTCTTGCACCTTTAAATAAACTGTGATATCTCAATTTGTTATGAAACAATATGTGGTAGATGAGTTAAGACCTGAAGATCATAACAAAATTAAAGGATATCTGGATGAGCACTTTGGCCCCGCAGGTTTCGGTGGAATATACTGGGTACCTCTTGATGAGGACCTTTACACTGATATGCATAAAAAACACACCCAATGTCAGCCATATTATTTTGCAATTGACCTTGGACCGGATGCAATGGCATGTGAACTGCTGATACGAACAAAAAACACGATAAAGTGTAACTGCATTGGCTATGCAACTGCGGAACAACGGAACCGGATAATTACTTTTGTTGATTCAATACTTGAAGGGCTTGGTTTAATCACTTAAATACATTCAGTTATCTGGAGATATTTCATTTAAGTGTTTCGGTAAAAATGTGCCTTCCGGTATAATGAATCAGATGACTTATGGATGAAAAAGAATAGTATAGGATAATGAATGAAATCTTCTGAAGGAACAATGCTTAAAATTATTCCTCTTGGCGGGCTGGGTGAAATTGGCCTGAATATGATGGTGTTTGAATACGGTGATACCATTTTCATCGTTGATTCCGGCCTTATGTTTCCTGAAGATTATATGCTGGGTGTTGACATTGTTATACCGGATTTTACTTATATAAAGGAAAATAAAGACAAGGTAGCCGGCCTGGTTTTAACTCATTCCCATGAAGACCATATTGGTGCACTGCCCTATCTTTTAAAAGAGTTAAATATCCCTGTTTTCGGTACGCCTTTTACCCTGGAAATCGTACGGCACAAGCTTGAAGAATACGGTCTCCTCTCATCCGCATCATTATTTGAAATTTCTCCGGAAGAAGAACTGAAAATTGGTCCTTTTGGACTGAATTTTATTCGTGTCAGCCACAGTGTGGTTGATGGTGTGGGAATAGCTATAAAAACACCTGTGGGTCTTATTGTTCACACTGGTGATTTTAGAATTAATTATAATGCGGTCGATGGTATCACAACGGATGTAAACAGGTTTGCCCAATTCGGAAGCCAGGGGGTCCTTGCCCTGCTGTCGGATTCAACAAATGTTGAGAAGGAAGGATATACCATTTCAGACCAGTCAGTGGGTGATACACTGGAAAGAGTCACCTTAAACAGCCCCGGACGAGTCATTGTCGCTCTTTTTGCCTCCAATGTTGCCAGAATCCAGCAAATGATCGACATTGCAAAGAATAAAGGAGCAAAAATAATTATCAATGGAAGACGTATCGAACTGACTGTTACCATTGCCAAAAAATTTGGATATATAGACTATCCGGAAGATATGGAAATCAGTATTGACCAGATAAATGACTATCCTGATGATGAAATAGTCATTATTACAACCGGCAGCCAGGGAGAACCCATGTCTGCTCTTGCCCGTATGTCTGAAGGGACCCATAAAAAGCTCAGCATCAGGAAAGGGGATACTGTTATTCTTTCCTCTAAATTTATTCCCGGAAATGAAAAAGCGATCGTCCACATAATCAACAACCTTTATCGGAAAGGGGCGGATGTTGTTTATGAAAAAATAAGTGATATCCATGTTTCAGGACATGCTTTTCGGGAAGAACTGAAACTGATGATAAAACTGACTAAACCCAGGTATTTCATCCCTGTTCATGGTGAATACCGTCATCTTGTCCATCATGCCCGGCTCGCAGAAAAAAGCGGCATTAAAAGTGAAAATATTCTTATGGCTGAAAACGGTCAGATAATTGAATTTGACACGAGGGAAGGCAGAATCAAGGAAAGTATTACCACCGGCAGGGTTCTGGTTGACGGCAAAGGGGTTGGTGATGTGGGACGCAGTGTACTCAAAGAAAGACGCACGCTTTCAGAAGACGGGTTCGTTGCTGTTACCCTTGCTTTTGATGAAGAAACGGGTATTGTGGTATACGGTCCTGAAATTATATCCAGGGGATTTGTGTTTTTAACTGAGACCGGACATCTTCTCGAAGATGCAAAATGTGTCATCCTGGAAATTATTGACGAGACAGGCCCTGATGTGCCGAACAGGATTGATCTTATACAATCAAAAGTCCAGCTGGCCCTGAGGCAGTATTTTAATTTTACCATTAAACGTCGTCCTGTCATACTTCCATTTATTATGGAAGTATGAATAAAAAAAGTTAAATAAACCATGCGTAAAGAGATTTTAGGAATTTTTCTGGTATTTCTTATTATTCTGACTTTTTTCAGTCTGTTGTCTTTCAGTACGTCAGATCCTTCAATCCATCATGTAAAAGGGGCCGGACAGATTGGAAATACTTTCGGTCTGCTTGGGGCACATCTGTCAGGATTCCTTATGGGGCTGTTTGGACTTGGCTCATTCTGGATTCCTATTCTACTGACGCTTTCTACCATCCAGGTTTTTAACGACAATCCCAAACGAGAGATTCTCTCCACAATTGGAGGCGGCCTTCTTCTTGTCATTACCACTGGCAGCCTTCTTGCTCTCAGGCATAATCACTGGACTTTTTTTGGAGAACATTTTTATACAGGTGGAGGCGTTGGATTTGCGTTAAGGGACTTTTTAAACAGGTATACCGGTACAATCGGTGGCTCTATTATTTTATTTGTTTTTTTTCTCGTCGGGTTAATTCTGGCAACTCGTTTTTCAGTTATTAATTTTTGTAAATTTGTCTGGGCAAGAGTGATTGTCCTGTCAGAGCGAACAAAATCATTTCATGTATTATGGAAAGCAAGAAGGGAGAAGATCAAAAAGAAACCAAAGCCGGCAACAAAAAAGGCTAAAAAAAAAGAACCTCAAATAAAGATCAAAATTCCTGACCCGAAACCGGTAAAAAAAATGCCGTCCTATAAACAGGAAGTGTTTAAATTTATGAAAAATGATTCGGATTTTGAGCTTCCTTCTGTTAAATTTTTAACTGAACCTGAAAAAAGGCCGGACACGATTGATGATGAAAACTTGAAAATGCAGTCCCTGCTGCTTGAAAAGAAACTCGAAGACTTTGGCGTAGCTGGAAAAGTGGATGCTATTTCACCCGGCCCGGTCGTCACAACGTTTGAGTACAAACCGGCGCCAGGGGTAAAAATAAACAAAATTGTCAACCTTTCTGACGATCTGGCCCTTGCTCTGCGGGCACTCAGCATAAGGATTGTTGCCCCGATTCCGGGAAAGGCTGTTATTGGTATTGAAATCCCAAATACAATCAGAGAGTCTGTTGCACTTAAAGATATTGTGGTTTCTAATGAATTTGAGAAGTCAAAATCCAAACTTACTTTATGCCTTGGAAAGGATATTGTTGGAAATCCGGTGGTGGCTGAACTGGATAAAATGCCCCATTTACTTGTTGCCGGTGCCACAGGAGCAGGAAAAAGTGTTGGTTTAAATGCCATGATAACCAGCCTGTTGTATAAATCTACACCGGATGATGTTAAGCTCATAATGATTGACCCCAAACGGATTGAACTTTCCATTTATGACGGGATACCGCACCTTATTACACCAGTTGTTACGAATATGAAAAAAGCAACTAATGCGCTTCAATGGTCGGTGAAAGAAATGGAAAAACGATACGTGCTGCTTTCTCAAAAAAAAGCCAGGAATATTACCCAATACAATAAGAAAATTGAAAAGCTGAAAAAGGAACAGCAAAATCCGGAGGATAAAGAATTACAAAAACTTCCTTATATTGTTATTATTATTGACGAACTGGCTGATCTTATGATGGTTTCATCCAGGGATGTTGAAACCGCGCTTACACGTTTGGCTCAAATGGCCAGAGCTGCCGGTATGCATATTGTGCTGGCTACCCAGAGACCGTCTGTTGATGTGCTGACAGGAATCATAAAGGCTAATTTCCCCACACGTATTTCATTCCAGGTTTCCTCCAGGGTAGATTCGCGAACAATCATCGATTCAAATGGGGCGGAAAGTCTTCTTGGTGACGGGGATATGCTTTTTCTGCCGCCTGGTACGGCAAAACTTCAAAGAATACACGGGGCATATATTTCAGAAGAAGAGATCTCAAAGATTATCGGTTTTTTAAAAGAGCAGAAAAAGCCCGAATATGATGAAAATGTGATAAAACATGTTGCGCAGGAAGAAAAATCTCTTGAAAAGGAAGATTATGATGAAAAATACGATGAAGCGATTGCCCTTGTCACCAAAACCAAACAGGCATCCATATCCATGATTCAACGCCATTTAAGGGTTGGATACAACAGGGCCGCACGGATTATTGAAATAATGGAAATTGAAGGTATCGTGGGGCCGTCTGACGGTGTAAAAGCAAGAGAGGTGCTTGTCAGAGGATATGATGACATGCCGTAATAATTGGATTGAAAATTGACGATTGTTTATTGATGATTTGTGGAATCGCTCTGTTACATCTAAATATTACTAAAAAAAATCAGGTATGAAGTAAACATGGAATTTAATGTTGAAATAATAAATAATGTAAAAGGATTTATGGATGAAGAAGAAGGGCAACATTTATTTGAAATTGCATTAGCAGCCATAAGGACAGGGTATCCATGCCTTGAGATCGGAAGTTATTGCGGGAAATCATCCATCTACCTGGGAACCGCGGTCAAAGAAAATAAGGGAGTGCTTTTTTCCATTGATCATCACAGGGGGTCTGAAGAGCAGCAGCCTGGTGAAGATTATTTTGATCCGGAATTATATGATCACCGATACAGCCATATTGACACCCTGCCGTTATTTCGACAGGTTCTTGAAAAGGCGGGACTGGAAGATACAGTTATACCGATTGTCGGCAAATCCGACGTGGTGGCACGGATGTGGGCTACGCCATTAAGCCTGGTTTTTATTGACGGTGGGCATGCTTTTGAGACCGCATATACGGATTACAACTGCTGGGTGGGTCATATCATACCTGGTGGTTATCTCCTCATTCATGATATTTTCAAAAACCCGGAAGAGGGCGGTCAGGCACCGTTCAATGTGTATCAGATTGCCCGTTCTTCAGGCCTTTTCAAAGAACTTCCCATGGTCAAAACACTTGGGGTGCTTCAGCGATTGCAATGCGGGGAAATTCCTGAAGGTTTAAACCAGGGTAAATTTATTTCTTAAAGTACAGCACCAGGCTTTTTCCCAGAACAGGATTGAGCAGGTAGTCTATGGCACGTATCAGCCAGGGCCCTTTCATAATATCCCATGTAAGAAACCGCTTGTACAGGTTAACAGGTAAAGAATTTTCGCGGGTGGGACCCACAAGGCATTTCAGCCACCAGTATGGTGAGTGGATACTGTGGGCATAGTGGGTTGCCCAGTGTTTTACATGAGAGCCTTCTATCAGGTTTATAAGTTCTTTTTTTTTATAAATACGGATATGCCCCTGGTTGGCATTGTGGTAATCATTCGAAAGTGCCCAGCAGATTCGTTCAGGAAAGTAACTGGGAACACTTACCACAAGATTTTTTCCGGGTTTTAATACACGGATGATTTCTTTTACAGCATCTGAATCCGTTGGAATGTGCTCGAGAACTTCAGAACAAATCACAATATCAAAATAATTATCCTTGAACGGAAGGCAGGTGATATCGGCAGTTGACAGCCCCCATGTGCCGCCCCCATGTTCACCCAGCATATCATGATATTCAAGTTTTTCCTTTGCCTCTGAAAGGTCTTTATGGCTGAGGTCTGCACCGATGGCAATGATATCATTCAGCTGGTATGCCGCACAGGTATGTCGGCCTGCTCCGCATCCAATATCAAGTATTTTATATCCGGGTTGAACATGAAGTTTTTTAAAATCAACTGTAATCACGTATGGCCTCCCTGTATACGTCAACTGTCTTTTCAGCAGCTTTTTTCCATGTAAAAAATTCCTGAACTCTTTTATAACCCGCTACCCCCAGCTCTTTTGCTTTAACCGGATTGTCAAGAAGGTCTGTGATTGCCCGTGAAAGGGCTTCATGGTCGGAAGGTGGAACAATAATGCCGGCATCACCCACAACTTCAGGCAGTGCGCCGCCGGATGTACTTATTACCGGTACACCGCAGGCCATTGCTTCGCCAACCGGAAGGCCGAATCCTTCATAGACTGAAGGGATAACAGCAACAGATGCTTTTGCATACTGGCGCACAAACTCATCATCGTCAACCCGGCCAGTGAACGTAACGAATCTTTCCAGCTCAAGGTCTCTTACCAGTTTTTCAACAATACCGTTCTTCTTTGGCGCGCCGATAACAATAAGCTTTATATCTCGTTTTTTTGAAATGTTTGAAATCGCATGCAAAAGAAAGTATAGACCTTTTAAAGGCATATCTGCACTGTTGGTTACTATAATGCGGTTTTTCCCCCTTGCGATTTCAGGCATCGGATAAAAAAGATTCGTATTGATTCCATTAGGTACAACACGGAATCGTTCCTTTGGTATGTTGAACTCATTGCTGATATCGTTCATGGCGGAATCCGAAACAGTAATGATGTGTGAAATCGTTTGTGAAATTTGTTTCTGCATGTGGAGAAAAGAAAACCATTTCAGATGTTTGAGTTTTTCCCAGGTGGCGGTGGCAGACTTTAAAGCAATATCCCTGTCAATTGTGATCGGGTGATGAATGGTTGCAACTGTGGGTATGAATCTGCTAATATTTCTAAGCCCGAATGACAGGCTCTGGTTGTCATGTACAATATCAAACTTTTTAAAATTGTTTCGTAAATATTTATGTGCCCGGAATCCAAACGTAAACGGTTCGGGAAAACCACCGGTTGATACCCCGAGCCATTCAATGATATTTATAGGATTGGCCATTTCTCTTGGCCTGAGAAATCTGAACATGTTTTCCGGGGCAAAAAGATCCAGACACGGAAGCATGGTTAAGGTGACGTCATCATGAAGCTGGGGATCAGGCGGCCCCGCGACAACTTCCACATCATGGCCCAGGTCTGTCAGCGCCCGACTCAGGTTTCTGATGTAAACCCCCTGACCACCGCAGTGGGGGTTGCTCCTGTAGCTTATCAAACAAATCCTGAGAGAGTCTTTTTCATAAGCTTTCCGCATAAATATCCGACATCCCATACAATTAATTAAACAAATATATTACAAATTCGATTACCAAATTTAAATTCAATTTAAAAAAGTAATCGTATCAAATACAGTTCCAATACCATATTCGTCAAGTTATTTTTCGGATGTTGTGTTTTACAGGATAATGGACAGATTAAATGTGGACAGGAAACTGGAGAAGGTGAAAGTAGCTAAAATTTATAAGAGATAGATAAATTGAATGATCGGCTTTCCCATTTAACTTCATTTAATCTGGATACAGCAGCCTGACCGGTTGCCAGGAATACTGTATCATAACCGGCATCCGTAGACCATGAGTAATAGCAATAATTAAAACCGGCAGACCAGTTTCCTGAAAGAATATAATTTATTCCAAGATCAATTACGATACCGTCACCATCTGCGGTATGGATAAAACTGACCGGATGCTGGAAATCATCAATTAGATTCCAGTCGGCGGAAGCTTCATAGTCGGCTCTATGGTATTCCAGGGAAGACATCAAATGAATGTTTGAAATTTTGTAACACATATCAATCCCCAGCCACCAGCTTTTCCATTCTGTTTTATAGGTGCTGTTTAGTCCGGGAAACGGACCTCTATCAGGAATAATTTGCACACCGTCAGTAAATCTTAAGTTCTGTTTGTGATATGAAAGCCCGATCAGAGGAACCGCTGTTAATTTGTTGTAGAAAAATGTCAGTTCATAACCAACCCCTAAATCCAGATCATAAACATTGTTATCTTTAATTTTAAATTGCGATCGTGACCAGAGTCCGTGTCTGTTGTCATATGTATAATCAGAATCCATGCCGGTGCCGTCAACTATGGTCCCCACAAAAACAGATCCCCGTGAATAAAATCTGTTTAACATGGCGTTTATTTCAATTCCTGTCTGATAAATTTCAATATCAGTGAATTCCAGTTCAGACAGTATGTTGGGATTCTGACCATAAATATTTCCGGCAATGTTCCACTCAAGGGTGTCCCTGCGGTATCCAGTCCGCGCATCAATTTTTATGGTTCCGTTAATCCGTGTGTCTTGATTTTTTTTATGCATTTCAACGGCAAATGAATCTGCAATAATCAGGAACACAGTTATGAAGCATATGATTACACCAATTATGGTATTAATTTTTTCATTTATTAGATGGTGGATAGTCATGTGTCGTATCATTTAGAAGGAAATGGTTTCATTGGACGGGATGTCAGTTCACCAATTATGTATGCAGCGATAATCCCCAGAAATATTGCAAGTATGTCAAAATGATCGTATGTTCCTGCAGTGAAATAGTTTGCGATGATATTGGAAAAACGGCTTTGTGGTAGAAATTTTAAGAGAAATTCTGAAATTTGAAGTCCGAAGCCCTGGCCGATTTCAAAAAACAGATCAACACAAAGCCATAAAATACATATGATAGCCCTCGTTTTTTTATCAGCTAATGGGAAAAGTCCCATTGTTAGTAATGCGAATGAAAACGGATGTACAAAATCAGGTATAACTCCGCTAAAAACTCCAAAAATATCACCCTTTAATGGCAATTCGCCAAAAATATTATTAAAAATTCTCCCGATGTGTGAAGAATTCGCAGGCCGGCTTAGAAAATACTCCAATGAACCAATAAAAAGAGCTGTCAATCCAATTCCAAAACGAATTGATGTTCCGTATTTTTTTATTGTTGGTATGAATTTTTCAGAGATTGTCATTTTAAAAACAAATACCAGATTTGGCTGAACAGCTCAAATGATTAATAGCGTGGAACAAATATTCATATTTCCAAAGAAAATAATGAATGATTAATTGTCATATGATCCAAATAATGCTATTATAATTCAGATTTGCCTGCCTTTTCAATTAAAATTTATTCTGCCTTTCAGCAAAATAACTTTAAAAATAAACTGATTTGGTATTATTCACAAAGAAAAATAATAATGAGAAATCTCACGAAAATGGAGGATTTATATGTGGAAATCTCTTAGTATTTCAAGAAAAATCTGGGTTAGTATCAGTATCCTGATTGCAGGCTACTTTATTTCAATGATGTACGGGTTTGTCAGTGGAGGAAATACAGAAGCTAAACTTCGTGAAATATCTGATTGTTACTTTCCGGCGGCTATGCAAAGCCAGTCAGCACTTACTTCTTACAAAGAACAGATCAAATTATATAATGATGCTGTAATGATGGGTGATGTTGATATTGTTAAGTCAGCCGGTGCTAAAGCGGATAATACCAGGCAGGCGCTTAGAATTATTGCCGGCATGAAAGGGCTTAAAACTGATAAAAGAGATGAAATCAAGAAAACAATCAAGGCGTTAAACGATTTTACGGTTTCCGCACAAGCGGTATATACAACAATGAGTTTGGGTACTGACGATACCTTCGTTGGTGAAAAAGCAAAACAACTTGCCAGAGTTACAACTGAGCTTCATGATAAACTGACAAGATTATCAGATGGTTTTAAAATAGATCTCAAGTCGGAACTGACTTCAATTATAAATGATACAAAACATCAGAGATATCTGAATTTTGCTGCTTTTTTTATTGTTGTTATTATATCCCTTATTTTAACCTCAATTATTATTTACAGGTCAATCATAAGACCTCTTAACAATACGGTTCTCATGATAAGAGATATTGCTGAAGGAGAAGGAGACCTGACAAAAAGCCTGGATATAAAAACACAGGATGAAGTCGGAGAGCTCGCTAAATGGTTTAATACCTTTACGGATAAACTCAGAACAATGATTAAAGATATCGCCGGCAATGCTGATACACTGAATATGTCTTCATCAGAATTATCAGATCTTTCAAGCCTGATGACTGATGGTTCTGATCAGATGGCTTCAAAATCCAGTGCTGTCACAGCATCGGCAGATGAAATGAATTCAAATATGGATTCTGTTGCCGCTGCAATGGAAGAGGCGTCTATGAATACCGGTATGGTTGCAACTGCGGCAGAACAAATGATCGGCACGATAAATGAAATCGCTCAGAATTCAGAAAAAGCAGCTGTAATTACCAATGAAGCGGTTATTCAGTCCAAAAACGCCTCTGGCCGTGTAGAAGCACTTGGAGTTGCAGCTCAGGCAATAGGGAAAGTCACTGAAACTATTACCGATATTTCAGAGCAGACAAATCTGCTCGCTCTTAATGCCACAATTGAGGCTGCACGTGCCGGTGAAGCAGGCAAAGGGTTTGCCGTAGTTGCAAATGAAATTAAGGAACTGGCAAGGCAGACAGCAGAAGCAACACAGGATATCAAGGAAAAAATTCAAGGCATTCAGGGAACAACAGCCGGTACTGTACAGGATATTAAGCAGATTTCAAAGGTTATTAATGACGTAAATGAAATTGTATCCACTATCGCCACAGCAATTGAAGAACAATCAGTGACCACAAAAGAGATCGCAAGTAATGTGGTTCAGGCTTCCAGGGGAATTTCTGAAGTAAACGAAAATGTAGCACACAGTTCAACTGTGGCCGGTCAGATTGCCGGAGATATCTCTGAAGTTAATCATTCGGTTGGCGAAATGTCCAACAGCAGTTCCCAACTGAATATGAGTGCTGAAAAACTTTCAACACTGGCTGTACAGCTTAATGGGATGGTTGGAAAATTTAAAATATAATAATTGATTATCTGAATTAAAAACCCCTCGATACACCGGGGGTTTTTTATTTATAAACAACAACAATATATGAAACCGGATGTGATTATAATATGCGGTCCAACCGGTGTTGGTAAAACATCGTCCGCGATTAAACTGGCGCAGGAATTTAACGGTGAAATAATCAGTGCTGATTCTATGCAAATATACCGGCATATGGATATTGGCACTGCCAAACCGACTCGTGAAGAACAGTCACGCATCCCTCACCATATGATTGATATTGTTGATCCTGACGAATCGTTTGATGCTGCCTGCTTTTCTGAAATGGCAAGAAATACAATAGGCGATATCCATTCGAGAAATAGAATACCTTTTGTAGTGGGCGGAACCGGTCTCTATATAAAGGCCATGTTGCACGGACTTTTTAGAATTCATCCTGTAGATAAAGAAAGCCGTGAACTTTTGAAGGAAGAGGAGAGGGCACATGGCTCCGTACATCTGCATAACCGCCTTAAGCAATGTGATCCAAAAGCCGCAGAAAAAATACATCCCAATGACCTTTTCAGAATAATCAGGGCACTGGAGATTTATCAATCTACAGGGGAACCGCTTTCCCGGTTTCACCGGAATCATGGGTTTAAAGATCAGCCTTTTAATTCATTACAAATTTGCCTGTCAATAGAAAGAGAAAAACTGTATGATCGTATTAACCAAAGAGTTGACGAAATGATACAGGCAGGATTTGCCGATGAAGTAAAGGGCCTGTTTAAAATGGGGTATTCTGAAAATCTGAAGTCCATGAAATCCATCGGATATCGCCACATATCAAGCTTTATTAAAGGAGAGTTGCCATGGGATGAAACGGTTTATACTTTAAAACGTGATACCCGACGATTTGCAAAAAGGCAACTTACCTGGTTTAGAGCGGATGAAGCGATTAAATGGTTTGAACCTGATAAGCTAAAAGATATAAGGGGGCTTATAAAACAATTTCTAGAATGATAAATAATCTTGTGTTCCACCAGCCACAAATCCGCATGTTTCCTGCAAAAGAAAATATCTCATATCATCAGTTCAGTATATTTTACACCGATGTCATATTTACTGTAATGTGAATTATTATTATTTGAGTTTTTAGTGCACCATACAACCTTTGCCTGACAACCATTTTCAGTATCGCGACTGTATATGTTTGGAGAAAAATATTTCATTTTGATGGAAATATCAGAACCGGGCACAAGTTCTGTATCTGATGAAAAGGACATGCCGTCAACGCTGTTATTTGTCATTTTGGCATAATGATGATTTCCTGATTCCATATTCACATAAGTGATATGTGATTCATGATAATAGCGTGCATAAGCCCTGTTAATTTGTCCAGAAGGCATGTGATCTCTCCCTGCATTATTGTGGTTAACAATGTTTCCGGTATTATTTTTTAATATACAAACAGGTCAATGAAAAATAGTTCAAGGATGAGAAAATATTAATTTATAGATGGTTCTTTTGAGTCAGGTAGACTCTTTGATGCAAAAATACCGGTGCTGATTAGCTCATAATTTTACAAGTATAACAAAGGCATCTGTAAGTCAATATAATAATCTTGCGGGATTGAATGAAAAACCCCGCTTGTATCGAGGGGTCTCACGCACTATTTTGTTGAAATATGCGGTCATCTTTTTCAAATAACTTCCTAAAGGTAAATAATTTACCCTATTCAGGCAGGAGATCATAGAAATACAACATGGTATCAGATCGTGTTATTATGCCGATTAATTTTCCATTATCTAAAACAGGGAGTCGGCCAATATCATGTTTCACCATTAACCGTGCGGCATCCATTGGATTTTTTCCCGGTTCAATGGAAATAATATCTCTTATCATAAATGCCTTAACAGGTGCCTTCAACTGAGAATTTCGAACTTTACTTAGATCTCGCCGTGAGATAATGCCTACTATTTTTTGATCTTCCACAACCGGAAAGCCTGTACAGCCTTTTTCCTTTAAAATTGAAGTGACCTGTTCCATTTTTGTCGATGAATCGATTGTAAACACCGGATAGGACATTATATCGCTGATTTGAACCGTAGACAGTTGATCACCCTTAATTAACTCAATAATCAATTCTTCAATTGCTTTGGGTTTTACCGATTTCAACATGGCTGTTCCGGCACCAGGATGCCCCCCACCTCCCATACTTCTCATTATTTTACCAATGTTAAGAGAATCGATAATACTGCGACCAATTACAATGTTTCTGCCTTTTTTCCTGTCGGTAAAAATTCCGAATGCGGCGTCAACATTTAAAATTTCCCGGTACATGTTAACAACCACTGCAAGATTGTAGACGTGACCTTTCACATCAATCTTACATATACTGAATTTATGTCCATTTATTCGTATTCGTTTTGCTGACTTCAGCATTTCAAATAAAACAGCTTTCTGTTTTTCACCATATGCAGGTTTTAAAATAGAACTTACAATCGTTAAATCAGCTTTGTTCTCCATTAAATATGCTGCCGCATAAGCATCTTCAGGTTTGGTTAAAGGAAACATTAAGCTCCCTGTATCTTCATAAAGTCCTGTCAGGAAAAGGGTTGCAAACATGGGAGATAAAGCGAGGGCTCTCTTTTTTAATTCACGGATCATCAGGGTTATGGTAGCCCCTATTTCTTCCTGACATTTCCAGGATGGATGTATATCACCGAACAGGTGATGATCCCACATAATGATTTCGAGGTCATCCTTATTTTTCAGCTTTTTCAATTGATCAAGCCGATTCCATGAATTGGTATCAACTACAATCAGGCTTTCTACTTCATCTAATTCAATTTCATCAGGCGTCTGTGCATTAAAAAGATCCTTGTGGATGGATAAGAATCCCTTCACATTGGGATTTATTTGTCTGGGAAGTACGGGAATTGCATTCGGATACAATAATATTCCGGCTATCATTGAAGCAAGACCGTCAAAATCTGTATTATTATGGGTTGTAATGATCTGCAATGAATATTTTTTTAAAAAAGTTAAAAAATATATACTATTTCATTACCAGGAAATGAGTTATATATTTGGGATTAATATCATTTATCGAAATCCGGCCGTATTCGTCTTCAATTTCATTAAACATCTTTTCAAGGGTTTCACCCAGCCGGTTTGTAATCTCAAAATCAGCAAGATCGGTTTTTTGGGAAAGCCATTTTAAAAACAATTCTTTCATTAAATTGCTGATACCGGATGCAGATGCTGTCTCCTGGTTTATTGGGTTATCCCCTGATTGAGAACCATTAAAAAGGCCGATGAAGAAATGTTTAAATTCGTTATGGCCAATAGGCTCAAGCCTTTCAGACAGGCCAAGATGACTTCTCGCCCAAAGGGTTAATAAATAGTTTTTGAACGTCAAAAACGTATCGGGTGAGGGTTTGATTTTTCCTTCCGGATCAATCAACATTAATGAAAGAATATTATCAACGGATATAATCTGGTCCAGTTGCTTTACCGATTCATTAATTTCTTCCATTGATTCGAATTCCCGATACAATACACCGGTTTTGTAATTGTCGTAAAAAAGCGGTTTTTTTAATAAAATTCCACCGAGAACACCGGTCCAGTATTCATCCCAGAAAGTAACAGGAAGTTCTTTTTCCTTAAACCAGCTTTTTGCAACCCATTTTTCAGCTCGCCATTTTAGCTCAAGTGCCGCACCAAAACCCATTCTGAAAATATGGGAAAGTTGATATGTCTGTATTAAAAATGCAGATCGCTCAGTGGACGCGGTATTCTGATTTTTCGTTAAGCGCTGAAGACCGATACTTAAAAAACTACAAGCTTTTTTTACAATATATTTCAGCTGGTTGCTGTTTTTAATGATGGTCCGGTCGGCTGAAATAATCTGGTTGCAGAGCCGGGCAAATTCTATCTGTATCTGTTGAAGGATTTCATCATATTCAATTGTAATCAAGGACTGTGTAAAAAGATTATTCTCTTTTAACATTCCGGCCGGATAATTTGAGACAGGAAGTAGTTCACTGGTACCTGCATTTTTGTTCATAATTTTTGGGGAAAGACGATTAAAATTCTCTTTTTGTAAGGGCTGGTAGATTCCTATTGCTTCATGAAACGGTAGAAATCCTTTTTCCGCAAGCCTGACATTTCTTAGCCGGAAAGCTTCTTCTTCTGTTTCAGCCGGAATGATACTTGATGTTTCATGAAGAACATGCTGGTATCTTGTATGATCATCAGCAGCTATAATCTCAAGGAATCTGGTAATAATATCCTTGCGTCTTTCCAATATACCGGTATCATCTTTGTCTTCGCCTGGATGTTCATTAAATCGGATATAATACGTGTCGTCAAAAGTAAAAAATTCATCTCCAAAAACAGATGCATCCTGATCATGCTCCCTGACAAATACCTCAATATTTTTGTATAAAAAATATTCACAAAATTCAGTTTTCTCTTGAAGCATCCAATTCATAAAACGTTTTGAATCAGCATTAATCAACATTTCAAACCATTTTACCACAGAGGATAATTCAATTCTGTCTTTTTCCCAGGTCTCAATATCAAAAATATATTCCCACTGTTTTGTAGTGGCCATATTTAACAGGGAAAGTGAATCTTCAATGCCGATATCGTTAATCAGTAAATAAAAATCCTCTTCAGGAAATGAATGCACAAGCGGCAGGGCCTGGGGTGAGTCAAGAATAGCATCCAGGCTTTTTTCCGGTGGAAGCGACAGAATTCGTTGTCGTTCCTTATAAAGATTTACAAGACGTTTTTCTACTGTTTTTTGTTCTGTAAGGTCGTTCATATTTTTAGCAAAACTGTAAATATTTTCTGGTTGCAAAAAAAAAAGAAAATGCTTATTAAATATAAAAGTTATTTCACTATATATTTACTTTATGTATTAAAAGTATATACAGAAAATAAAATTGGGTGTCAAAATGAAAGTTTGCCAATATCTGTTTAAACATATTTAAAGTTAAGAAAAAACAACCATAAATATAAGCTCAATTAAGTTTTATTTATATAATACAGGCTACTTCAGTGGAGATGATATGACAAAAAAAAAGAATATTGTAGAGGCTGCAGTCAGGCTTTTTGCAAGACAGGGGTTTGACGGTACAACAACTTTACAGATTGCAAACAGTGCCGAAGTAACTGAACCCCTGATTTATTACCATTTTGAAGGGAAAAATGAGTTGTTTACCTATATTATTGATTCCATTTTTACCGCGCTTTTTTCCAGGTTTGATTTACTTGATAAAAAGACGGATACAGAGTTTAAAAAAATCCAAAATTATATTTCTGTTCTTTTTCAATTTGTCCGGGAAAAGCCCGATGAATTGTTTCTTATTTTAAGTTCCTGCCCGGCAAAACTCAATGATCCGGATCACATATGCGCAGAAAACGCCCAGAGCCTTTTTGAACGGGGTATTGATTATCTGGGTACCTGTTTGAAAAATGGTATTCAATCAGGTGAATTTAATGATGTTCCCGTTGAACAGACAGCAAGCGCCATCCTGGCCATGTTGCACGGGCTGGTCCGCTTTCATGCATTTGATTATGGGAATGATATTACCGATATGAAAGATACGGTTATTGAATTTTGCCGGAGGAGTTTGGTGAAATAAAAGAATCGGCTAAAATATTCTGTTTTTAAGATATTTCGTGTTTACCGTTCCAGGGTGCAATTTTTATCAGCAAGAACATGCCTGGTGCGGCAACAAGTGTGCAGAAAATAAAAAAATTTTCCCAGCCTAAATTTTTTGCAAAATATCCTGTTGGTGCTGAGGCGAGAACCCTTGGTATTCCCATAAGGCTGCTTAACAGCGCATACTGGGTAGCAGTAAATTTTTTATTCGTAATACTTGCCATAAATGCAACAAATGCTGCTGTCCCCATGCCGGCGCTGAAGTTTTCAAACGCTATGACACCGGATAAAACAGGAACACTGTGACCGACCCGGGCAAGAAGTGCAAAAAAGGCAGTTGATATGGCCTGAAGAAAACCAAAAATCCAAAGGCTGCGGTTTATTCCCATGCGTAACATAATAACGCCTCCTGTCAATCCGCCTGCTATAGTCGCCCAAAATCCGAAAATCTTTACAACTGATCCGATTTCAGTTTTGGTGAATCCAATATCAAGGTAGAATGGCGTTGTCATCGCGCTGGCCATTGTATCACCGATTTTATAAAAAAGTATAAAAGCCAGTATCCATAATGCGCCGGATCTGCTGAAATATTCTACTAAAGGATCAATTACTGCTTCTTTTAAGCTTTTGGGCGTTCCCTGAGTAATTTCAGGTTCAGGTGCCAGAAAAGTTGTTATGATACCCGGAATCAAACAGGCAGCCATTATAAAATAAACCATTGAAAATGACATATGGTCTGCCATGATTAAACCACCGCCTGAAGCCAGAAGCATGCCGACGCGATATCCGTTAATATATATTGAAGAACCAAGTCCGAGTTCCTCATCAGGAAGATCTTCTCTGCGATATGCATCCACAACAATATCCTGAGATGCACTGAAAAATGTTACAAGAAATGCTGTAAAAGTAAGCAACCACGGATTATTTACAGGATTCGTCATGCCCAGACATATAATAGATAAGACAAGAGCTGGTTGCGCAACAATAAGCCATCCTCTTCTTCGCCCAAGAAAGGGAAGAGTATAACGATCAAGAAAGGGAGCCCATAGAAATTTTAGTGTATATGGCAGGCCAACAAGTGCCATCATGCCGATAACAGTCAGGTCAACCCCTTCTTCTTTCATCCATGCCTGCAGGACTGTTATTGTTAAAAGCAGGGGAAGGCCACATGCAAATCCCATGATAAAAGCGACAATCATGCGGGAACTGCAGATAATTTTAAGCAGGGACTTCTTAACTTCCTGATGGCTCTGAAGAGTCTGGTTCTTATTTTTCATAAGTAAAATTAGAAAAATATTCGGATTGTCTATGCTTTTTCCAGGTCAGCCGGCTTAACAACCGGTCCGAATTTATCTTTTAAAGCAAGAAGACCTTTTTTCTGCTCTTTCAAAATTTCAAACAGTCTTGAAGGAATGTCATTTTCTTTTCCATACGCTTCTATCTGAAGTTCAATTCTGTCAAGTATATTAGTAAGATATAGAGAGAACTGTTTTATATACAATTCTTCTGAATAGTCCTTGTCGATGATTGATTTAAACAGGTTTTTCAGGTCATTGTATTTTGGCAGTAGCCCGACAGGTGTTTCAATAGCCCCCACATCCTTATTGGCAAGCCTTTCCAGCCATCCCATCCATACTTTTACATCTTTTTTTTCACCCAGCAGTTTTTTTGAACTGCCGCCACGGGATTCTTCTGTAAGAAAATAATTTAAACCCGCCATAATCGGTTTTTTATCTTCTGCAATCTTATTACTGCCAAAGAATTTGAACTGGGCATCCATGTAGTCACCTAATGAGCCCGGAATAAACGGTGCGTTTGCCCAGGGGGCCCTTTTAACGCCGGAAGCGCCTACTTCAGTTGCTGTTGCTTCAGATACAATACATGCACCAATAACCACGCCATAATCAGAGTCTTCGGCAACCCACACCGGCGGCATGGTATTGCTGTCCCTGCCGCTGTATGTGAAGATGCGTGTTGCAACACCTTCTGCATTTTCACCATCTTCTTCAGAATAATTTTTAAGAGATGTGTTTGCAATCGTACAGCGTGAATTGGGATGGGACATGGGAATTTCTTTCCCGTTTTTATCTTTCATCCCCTGTTCCCAGACTCCCTGAAAGTTTTTCCCTTTTACCGGCGGTGGATTTTCTCCATTTCCTATCCATTGGGGCACACTGTTTTCATCGATAAGAACATTGGTCCATATAACTTCTGCACCTGGATTTCTCAGTCTGTCCATCAAAATGGGGTCACCTTCCCAGTTGACGTCTTCCACAATACCAAAAATTCCGCATTCGGGATTAACTGAACGGATGGTCCCGTCTTCGGCTATCCACAACTGGGCCAGGTCATCGCCCACATAAAAATCTCCTGCCATGGCCGTGGTCGTCTTTCCGCATCCGCTGGGAGCGGCTCCGGCACACCAGGTTACCCGGTCCCCCTGACCTTTAATTCCTGTAATGAACATATGTTCGGAAAGCTCAGTTCCCCTGCCTTCATATACAGCTTTGTCTACTGCAAACCGGTGGTTCCCTTTTTTCATCAACAGGGTGTTTCCTGCATATGTGCAGTTAAAGCTGTAGGTCGTCCAGTGGCTCCTGTCCATGAATACTCTTGCATTCGGCAGATCTTCAAGCCTGTTCAGGCCTTCACTGTGAATATTACAGAAAAAATGTCCCAGTTTATCAACTTCTTTTTGAAAGTCAGCATATGCATTTCGATAAAGAATTTCCGCGCTGTGCATTACATAGGCTGAACTTGTTATTTCAAGTGCAGGATTTGATACAGGCGCACCCACCGGGCCTCTCATGTAAAAACCGACAATCATGGTTTTCCCCTGCATGATTCCGGACATTTTTTCCCGGACTTCTTCAAGAGCTTCAGCCCTCAGCTTCTTTTTTGCAAGTGAACTGAGATGTTCGCCTTCATTTACAATATAGAACGTACGGTCAATAATACGACCCTGTTCATCTTTGAGATCATAATGGATCGTGTGTCCGTCCATGGGAAGAGATGCTTCCTCTCCCTTATCAAGTGCGTGCTGTCTGATAAACGCCCTGTCTTCTTCAGATCCGGTGTTTATAAACACTTTATCCGGCTTACACATGGCAATAGCATTTGCAATTTTCAGTAGAATATCAGAATTTTTAATTTTCTGTAATCTTGAGAGGTGGTCCTTATCAAGGTTATTTTCAAATTCCTGGGTGGCATCATCAACAGATTGAATTCCTCCAATTTCCTTAACAATATCAATTCCCACATTTCTTTTTAATACCATTTACATTCTCCTTATTCGAAATATTTTCCAAGAATTTTATTGTACTGATTAATACAGACTATTTACTGACACGGATAAAAAAAATGTCAGGTGTTTGATCACAGTTAATTCTGACTTCATAATGAATCGGGAAAACTATTGATTATAATGTCATCAAGACTTCTTTTGGGAACATGGTGAATGCCATTGATGTCTCTCCAGTACCTGATATTACCGTCTTCACCCATCGGTTCGATAATTGCTTCCTCTTTGGGTTTGCCGACAGCAATAACCAAAAGTATTTCATATTGATCCGATATTTTCAGAACAGACCGAAGCAGTTTTTTGTTAATTGATGCAATTATACATCCGGCAAGACTGATTTCTCCTGCACCAAGCAGGATACTCTGAGCTGCTATCCCGTGGTCGCACCAGAAATTCGTGCTGATTGACGTGTCACCCAGCATAATGATATAGGCGGACGGCCTTTCTCCAACGTCCGGTCCGCTCCAGTCCTTAAGATACGCTGCCCAGGCCAGGCAAGGAAAGATCATATCATTTTTTTCAGGATCACATGTCAGGATATATTTCAAAGGTTGCATGTTTGCAGCAGATGCAGACAATCTGGCAAGATTTACAAGAGATTCTAATGTGTCTGTGTTAACTTTGTGATTTTGATAAAACCGTCTGCAGCTTCTGTTTTTTATTATCAGGTCAGCAATCATCATTACTTGTTTTCACATAAAAATTTTTCCTGGACAGGTAAATTCTGCCTGATCCAGGTAAGGAGATTGTCAAACTCAGAGATGATTTCTCCAAGTGCTTTACCTCTGTGGCTGACCTTACTTTTTTCTTCAATCGTCAGTTCCGCAAAAGTCTTATTTAACGGAGGATAGTAAAAAATCGGATCATAACCAAAACCATTTGAACCGGCTGGTTTTTCTACTATTAAACCTTCACACCGTGCTTCATACGTAAGCGCAGGGCCTGTGGGAACAGCTATGGAAATAACACATTCAAAGGCTGCTTTTCTATCTGTTTTTCCTTCCATTTCCTGAAGCAGTTTAGCACAGCGCTCGTCATCTGATGCTTTTTCTCCGGCGTATCGTGCAGAATAGACACCGGGTGCACCGCCAAGGGCATCTACAATAAGTCCTGAATCATCGGCCAGGGCGGGAAAGCCAAGAACGCGGGAAGTAAAGCTTGCTTTTTTATAAGCATTTTCATCAAAAGTGGTGCCGTTTTCTTCAACAGGCGGAATCGGTCCAAAATCAGCTATGCTCATAATATTAACAGGAAAGTCCTTTAAGAGGTTTCGAATCTCAGCTGTCTTTCCTTTGTTTTTCGTAGCTATAACAAGTGTTGTTACTTCGCGCACGGCAACCTCATTTTTTGCATTTGTTCACGGGGGTACTTTATAATTTTCAATGAATATATCCCCTGAATAGATACCATCTTTTGGCGGCAAATTTGTCAGGTAATTCAATTATAGTTTATATACGATAACAGGTAAACATTTTTTTATAATGCAGTGTTTTATATTTGTAAAGTTAAAGTTTTATTCAATTTGTTTTTGTTTATAAAAATTAAAAGAAAAAACTTTACACAAAAGCAGGTGCGGTATATTAAACAACATCTCAAATCGTTGAACAAAGAGGAAGATATAATGCATAAACTACTTACAGATCAGCAGGGAACAAAATTACTTCTTCTCGGTAATGAAGCAATTGCAAGAGGGGCAATAGAGGCCGGTGTTGCGTTTGCTTCAACCTATCCGGGTACGCCGTCTTCAGAAATATCGCTTAGTTTTTTCCAGGTTTCGCAGGAAAGTGATCTTTATTTTGAATACAGCACAAATGAAAAAGTTGCTCTTGAAGTAGCTGCTGCTGCTGCAAATTCAGGCGTACGCAGTATGTGTGTAATGAAGCATGTGGGATTAAATGTTGCTGCAGATGTGCTGATGACGCTTGCCTATATTGGTGTAAAAGGAGGACTGGTTATTGTTACGGCTGATGATCCGTTTATGTTTTCCAGCCAGAATGAACAGGATAACCGGTATTATGGGAAACTGTCCGGTTTATCCATACTTGAACCATCATCTGTTGAAGAAGCAAAGGAGATGATTCCGTATGCGTTTGATCTTTCCGAAAAACTTGAGGAACCGGTTATATTTCGAACAACTACCCGGATTAATCATTCAACAGGGCCGGTTGTACTGGGAAAAATTAAAAGGCCTGTTCCAAAGGGTGATTTTACAAAAGATCCGTTCAACTACGTCACCGTTCCAGCGGTTTCAAGAAAACTCCATATTAAACTGCTTGCAAACATAGAAAAAGCCCGGAAACTTTCCAATAAAACACCATTTAACTTTACAACCGGAAAAGGGGAATGGGGGATTATTACAAATGGTGTCAGTTATAATTATGTTGTTGACGGTATAATGGACATGAAAATCCTGGAAAAAATAAGGATATTACGGGTGGGTTTTTCTCATCCCATGCCCGGGGAATTAATAATTAATTTCTTAAAACAATGTGAAAAGGTACTGGTTGTTGAAGAAGGTGAACCCTATATGGAGGAGGCTGTAAAAGCAATAGCCCAGGAGGAAAAACTGACACTCCCTATTGTTGGTAAACGGGAAGACCTTTTCCTGCGTCTATATGAATTTAATCCGGAACTTGTCAAACAATGTATTTCAAAATTCTTTGATATACCATATGAGCCCGTTGTAATTCCGGATCTTACAGATATTCCAGATATCCCGCAGCGGCCGCCGACGCTTTGTCCGGGATGCTCTCACAGGGCAACATTTTATGCTATCAATAAAGCCGCTGAGGGTATGGATACTATTTATCCAACAGATATCGGCTGTTATACATTAGGCTTTCTGCCACCGCTTATGATGGGTGATTTCCTGATCTGTATGGGTTCTTCTGTTGGAACATCATGCGGATTTTCACAAACAACAGATAAAAAAATTGTTTCCCTTATTGGTGATTCAACTTTTTTCCACTCCGGAATTCCGGGTCTGATTAACAGTGTGTTTAACAATCATGATTTTACTCTTGTGATTCTTGATAATGGAACAACTGCAATGACCGGCCATCAACCCAATCCAGGAGTGAATATGAAGGAATTGAACTTCGACGGATACGGCCGGGTTTCAATTGAAAAGGTTGTTAAAGCGTTAGGGGTACAACATATCTCATTAATACGGCCGTTCAATTTGAAAAAAAGTATTTCAGCCATAAAAGATGCAATAGATTATAAAGGTGTTTCCGTAGTTATTGCACAGGAACTGTGCACCCTATACGCCAGGAGTCTTAAAAAGAAACGGGGAAGACCGTTTTTTGTCAGTGATAAGTGCAGCAATCACAGAAACTGTATAGATGAACTGGGATGTCCGGCATTTTACCTGCAGGGAAATAGTGTAAAAATAGATGCGTCTCTTTGTGTCGGATGTTCCATCTGTGCACAGATTTGTCCGGAAAATGCGATACAGCCCTTAAAAAAATCTGATAACAAACAGGACTCATAATATGAATGCAACACGATTAATAATTGTAGCTGTGGGGGGCCAGGGGAATCTTCTTGCTTCAAAAGTTCTGGGAGAAGCAGCTTTGCTTTCCCATGTCCCTGTTCGAATGAGTGAAATACATGGTATGGCGCAAAGGGGTGGCGTTGTTGAATCTGCTATCGTATTCGGGGATGCGGAAAGTACAACCATTTCTGACGGCATGTCAGATGTCCTGGTTAGCTTTGAACCTGCGGAAGCCCTGCGTGCCTTAAATAAGTGCAATTCAAGAACCGTTGTTATTACAAATCTTTCACCGTTATCGCCGTTTACTGTAACCATTGGCAGGGGGACATATCCGTCATTAACAAAAATTCAGGAACTTATTCGTAAAAAAACAGCTAAACTGATTGCCTATAATGCCGTGGATATTGCTGTTGAAGCCGGTAATATTATGTCTGTAAATATGGTTCTGTTAGGCTCTCTTATTCAGACAGAAATTCTTCCGCTTCCTGCGGAAAATGTTCGAAAAGCCATTGAAACACGTACAAAAAAAGCATTTGTTGATATTAACTTAAAGGCGTTTGACCTTGGATTTGCAATTGCTGAAGCACAATCTGCGTGAAGTTTATATGATTTTATACTACTAAAAAACTCATGAAAATTAAAAGACGACTTTATTATCTTTTTGCCGGTATTTTTTTTGTCGTCATGGCCGGTACAATGGGATACTATATACTTTCTTCCGGCAAACAAAAATTGATTGACTGTTTATATATGACTGTAATCTCATTGACCGGTGTGGGTTACGGTGAAGTGATTGAGGTGTCCGGTAATCCTTCCGCACAGATTTTTACTATGGTTCTTATCACTTTTGGTATGGGAATCATACTTTACGGCTTAGGTACAATAACAGCATTCATTATTGAAGGTGATCTTACAGGTATCCTGAGGGAAAAGAAAATGCAGCAAAAAATTTCAAAACTTAAAAATCATTATATTGTTTGTGGTGGTGGCCAAACCGGCCGTTCCCTTGTCTCCGAGCTACTGGATAACAATGAACAGGTTGTCCTGATTGAACCTGACAAAAAGAAACTTGCGTTATTCGAATCCCTGGAAAATATGCTTTATATTCATGGTGACGCAACTGAAGATAAGAATCTGTTAACTGCAGGTATTGATAGAGCAAATGGCATTATAATAGGACTTCCGTCAGATAAAGATAATCTTTATATTACCATGACTGCCAGAATGCTTAATAAAAAAATTCGAATTATAAGCAGGATTATAGATCCAAAAATTGAATCTAAGCTAAAGAAAGCAGGGGCTGATGGTGTTGTTTCTCCAGATCATATCGGTGCATTACGAATGGCATCGAAAATGATACGCCCGACAGCCGTGGATTTTCTTGACAAGATGTTGCGCAGTAAAAAGGGAATTTTACGAATCCATGAAATAAGCATCACCGATAAATCTCATATGATAGGGTGTAAAATCAGTGAATCAGGACTGGAATCCAAATTCGGTTTGTTGATACTTGGATCAATGAGCGATAATGAGGAGATAAAATTTAATCCTCCGCCATCACTAATTCTTGAAAAAGGAATGACCCTGATTGTCATGGGAGAGGTTAAAAATATATCAAATGCGGTCAATGTTTTTTCAATGTACAGGTGATAAATATCTGTAACAGTTACACACCCTTAAAATGAAGTATTTTGATTAATATATGATTTATTGAATTTATTCGGCATTTGAGTTATATTAATATTTGCAATCAACACATAATATTAAGGGCAATTAAAGAGAAATGAAAGAGCTTTCCACCTGTAAAATTCTTCTGGTTGACGATACAAAAACCAATATCCATATTCTTGTGCAGGCACTCAAAGATGACTATGAACTGGGTGTAGCTATGAATGGGCATAAAGCTATTGAATATGCAGTCAGACATAAGCCCGATCTCATTCTTCTTGATATACTGATGCCGGAAATGGACGGTTTCGAAGTCTGTGAAAGGCTAAGTGAAAATCAGCATTCCAAAGATATACCCATAATATTTATCACCGCGATGGATGATCCCAAAGATAAAACTCGTGGTTTTGAAATGGGTGCTGTGGATTATATAACAAAACCATTTGATATTACTGAAGTTAAATCAAGAGTAAAAACACATCTCACATTAAAAGTTTCCCAGGAAGCTTTAGAAAAGCAGAACATTATATTAAACGAAAAAGTAAGGGAACGTACCAGGAATCTTGAAGAAACACAGATTGAGATTATAAATCGCCTGGGACTGGCTGCAGAATTTCGTGATGAAGGAACCGGTAATCATGTTAAACGTATGAGTCGATACTGCAATATCCTTGGAAAGGCTTACGGTCTACCTGTTGAAGAGTATAGGATTCTTGCACTGGCGAGTACCATGCATGATATTGGCAAGATCGGCATCAGTGATTCGATTCTTCTAAAAAACGGGAAGCTGACAGATGAAGAATGGATACAAATGAAATTACACCCTGCCATTGGTGCACGTTTATTATCCGGCAGCAAATCCAAACTTTTAAAAAAAGCTGAAATAATTGCCTTGACACATCATGAATGGTGGGATGGAACCGGTTATCCGAGCGGACTTAAGGGTGAAGAGATACCCCTTATTGGGAGGATAACCTGTATATGTGATGTGTTTGATGCACTGAGTTCGGAACGTCCCTATAAAAAAGCATGGTCAGTTGAAAAAGCTGCTGAAGAAATTAAAATAAACAGCGGTAAACACTTTGACCCGAAGCTTGTTAAACTTTTTATCGCACTTTTGCCTGAAATCAGAAAAATTATTCACGAGTTTAAATAAAAAACAGCATCCGTCCATCAATCAAACAACAGCTGACAAAAAAAACAGGGCTCGAAAAATCGAGCCCTGTTGAGTTGTAATTACATAATATTTATCAGACTAGAATAATCCGCTGACCTTACCTGTTTTCGTGTCAACATCAATTCTTCTGAATGCCGGGTTGGAGCCGGTTCCAGGCATCAGGCTGATGGCTCCTGCACACGGGCAGAGGAACTTGGCACCTGAATAAATAAGAATATCGCGGATGGGCAGTGTCCACCCCTTAGGAACACCTTTCAGTGTCGGATCATGGGTAAGACTGAGATGGGTCTTGACCATCATTGTGGCAAAATCATCATACTTGGAATCATTTTCAAGCATTTTTGCCTTGCTTTCTGCTTCAGAACTCCATGAAACACCGTCTGCTCCGTAAACTTCCTTGGCAATGATTTCAACACGGTCACGCAGTTTCATATCCAGCGGGTACAGGAATTTGAAATCATTTTCTTCTTCACATGCATCAATAACCGCATCGGCAAATTCAAGGGCTCCGTCACCACCGAGTTCCCAGTGTTTGGATTCTGCACATCGGGCACCGGCAGCTTCAGCAGCCTTCCGTACAACTGCGCACTCAGCGTCTGTATCTGTGTAGAACCGGTTGATACATACAACAGGGTTGATACCTGCCTTGCGGATAACGCCGATCATGTGGACCATGTTTTCAATACCGTTTTCCACAAGTCCCAGGTCCTCTTTGGTATATTCTTCAGGCAGAGCAATTCCCGGAACAACCTTGGGCCCGCCGCCATGCATTTTAAGCGCACGAATTGTAGTTGTCAGGACGGATACATGGGGTTTCAGTCCACTGAAACGGCTTTTTACATTCCAGAATTTTTCAAAACCGATATCAGCAGCAAACCCTGATTCTGTTACGTGATAGTCAAACAGTTTCAGGCCGACACGATCGGCAATAATTGAGGACTGACCCACAGCGATGTTGGCAAATGGTCCGGCATGAACCATGCACGGGTTATATTCTGCTGTACACATAAGGGTCGGGTTGATTGTGTTACGCATAAATGCCGTCATTGCGCCGCCGACTTCAAGATCACCTGTGGTAACCGGTTTTCCGCTCTTGTCAAAAGCAACGGTTATATTATCAAGACGTTCTCTCAGATCAGCAAGATCCTTGATAACAGCCAGGATGGCCATACATTCCGAACCCACGGCAATACCGAATTTTGACTGCATGGTAAATCCGTCAAAACGGCCGCCAATGCCTATGATGATGTTTCTCAAACACTGGGCGCAAAAATCGATGATCCATCCCAATTCCACGCGCGTGGGATCAATGTCGAGACGACGCATGCCGGTCAGCCTTTTTAGCTGCTCGTCATTGTAGTTACGCTCATGCTGCATCCGTGATGTCATGGC
>JAUXDD010000202.1 GCA_030618465.1 Desulfobacteraceae bacterium | reverse complement strand
GAATCCCTATTATGACGATAACAACCATTATTTCAATAAGGGTAAATCCATGATTGCCCGCCCCTTTATTCATAGCCCGTTTTTTCATTTTTTTCTCCATGTGGTTTAAGCTATATTTTCTATCTCTTCAGAAATTTTTCGGGCTGCTGCTTTCGGATCCTTCGCATCCCTGATGGGCCTCCCGATAACCAGATAATCGGCCCCGTTTTTTACGGCCTGCCCCGGGGTGACCACACGCTGCTGGTCATCTTTTCCCATACCTTCTGCCGGGCGAATACCAGGTGTAACGGTGATAAATTCACTTCCAAAATTTTCCTTTATCATTTTTACTTCAAGGCCGGAACACACAATACCGGCAACACCGGCATCTTTTGCCATCCGCGCCCTTTTCATTACCAGCCGCGACATGTCGGATACATAGACTTCATTAAAACCTGAATGTTTGATATCATCACCGGAGACACTGGTTAATACGGTAACACCCAGCACACCGACCCTGCCCCCGCTGCCTTCAACAGCTGACCTGAGCATCGTTTCCGATTCACCGCAGTGAACGGTTGCAAATTTCACATTCAAATCGGCAATGCCCCTCATTGCACGTAAAACCGTCGCCGGGATATCATGAAGCTTCAGATCCAGAAAAATGTCAGCGCCATTGTCTTTAATAAACGTAATGATCTCCGGTCCTGTCCGGATAAAAAGCTCCAGGCCTACCTTGAACATGCCCACATGGCCGGAAAGAAGTTGCACATACTGTTTGGCTTCATTTAATGACGATACATCCAGGGGGAATATAATGTAATCCTTTGCTGATCTCATACGTATTTTTCCTGATCTCATTATAGATCCCGCCGGTAGCTCATCTCTTCTCTCCGCTCTTTAATTCGCCACCCCTTTTCCGTACGAACGAATTTATCCACATACCATAACCCGATTATCACCATATCCTCACTGCCGTCTTCCTTTTTCATTACCATGGGATTCTGGCACATGGTTTTCCCTTCAGCTGTATCCCCGTTCAACTGGATTGAACTGTTGGCAATCAGGTGCTGGGTAGCGGAAAAAAGGGGTAAAACCTCTTTTAAAAAAGCTTTTATCTCTTCAAGATTGCCTTTAATACCGCCAAAGGCAGTATAGTCAATATGGGCGTCTCTGGTAAAAACATCATCAAGGGCATCCATATTCACGGTGTCTATCGCTGTGGTGTAATCCACCAGCAGATCACTGATTTCCATCCTGTCTGAAATTTCTTCAAGTGTCATGGCCATAGTATTTTTCTTTAAAAATGTTTATAAATTAATATCAAGCAGATTCCTGCAACCGATCATAGATCTGATACCATGCTTATTCTTCCAGACTGTAAAGCAGCCGGATCTCTTCCGCCCAGATATCACTATCAGGGGTTTCAAGGATCATGGGAATTTCCTCAAACCGTCTGTCATTCATGATAAAACCAAACAGTTCAAGACCCAATAACCCTTTTCCGATACTTTCATGACGGTCCACGCGGCTTCCCAGATCTTTTTTCGAATCATTTAAATGCATCCCTTTCAGATAGCCGAACCCCACCACCCTGTCAAACGTATCCATTACATTTTTAAATGATTTTTTCGTTTTCAAGTCATATCCGGCCGTAAAGGAATGACAGGTGTCCAGGCAAACCCCCACCCGGCTTTTATCTTCAACCGCATCAATAATACCGGCCAGATGCTCAAATGTAAATCCCATATTGCTGCCCTGGCCTGCAGTGTTTTCAATCACCGCAGTTACACCGGATGTCCTGTCCAGTGCCCTGTTTATGGATTCCGCAATCCTTTTGATGCATTCCGTTTCTGAAATTTTTCTTAAATGACTGCCCGGATGAAAATTCAACATACCCAGGCCAAGCTGTTCACACCGCTGCATTTCCTCCACAAATGCCTTCCTGGATTTATCGATCCCCTCTTTTTCCGGATGGCCCAGATTAATCAGATACCCGTCATGGGGAAGGATATGCCGGGGCAGATAGCCGGCATCCTCACATTTTTGTTTGAATGCTTCAATATTTTTCTTTTCAAGAGGCTTCGCCTTCCACTGGCGCTGGTTTTTAGTGAAAAGTGCAAATGCTTTTGCACCGATGGCTCTGGCATTCACAGGAGCATTTTGTACGCCCCCGGCAGTACTCACATGTGCACCGACTCGTTTCATTATTTTTGCCCTGATGGCCCGGATTAAAACCGGCTGTAAATCAGCCGGGCTTGAGACAGAATGATAAAGACCTGAAAATTATAACTTTTTAAGCTGGCAGAGTATCTCAAAGCATTAATTTCCTGTCAAGTTAAAAGGCACACCAAAACAACAAAAACCAAACAATACATCCCGCATCCTGCATCCCACATCACGCATCACGCACAATTCAATCATGATTTTTTACCACCTGTAATTTTCAGCTTGACTGGCCATCTGCTTTCTGCAATATAACACTCTGATAATCATAATTTTTTCAATCACATAGCAACTAAAAGGTTTGCCAAGGGGGAATTTACCATGGCTGAATCCAAAATTTCTGACCCTGTTTTACGACGTATGGCTTATATCATTGGGTGCATGTGCACGGTTATCCTTGGTTTTTACACATTTGGCCTGTTAAAAAACTTTGTGGTATTAATATTAAACGTGCTGATGCCGTTTATTGCCGGGTTCCTTATCGCCTATATCGTGTCCCCGGTTGTCATCAGCCTTCAGCAGCGTTTAAAATTCGGCAGAATTACCGGAACCCTGATCCTGTTTTCACTGATTTTTCTTGCCCTTTTCCTTCTGCTCTCCTTCCTGATTCCCACACTTGTTTCAGAAATCATCAAGCTGGTGACGGTCATAAAGGAACACGTACCGGAACTCCTGGTAAAAATTGCCGGCAACTTTAACATGCAGATTGACGATGAAACCATTCAGAAAATCCAAGAAAAAGTCATGGCTATGGACTATAAAAAAATTGTCGGCATTCTCCTGCCTGGGTTTAAAGAAATTGCCGCAGGGAGCATACTTACGGTTGGAAAAGCGACAAAGGGCATTTTGACCAGTACCGGCGCCCTGGTTGGATTTTTTTCATTTATTGCATTTGTGGGAATTATCAGTTTTTACTTTATTGTGGACTGGGAAAAAGTAACGCCCTTTGTCCAAAAAATGGTTCCCCCCAAATACAGGGAAAAAACCTTTGATGTACTGAACAAAATTGATATTGCCATGGGCGGTTTTCTCCGCGGTCAGATGACCGTATCGGCTATTGTTGGCAGCATGTTTGCCGTGGGACTTTTTTTCATCGGTTTTCTGGGATTTCCCGAATTGCGCAGCTTTTGTTTCCTGATAGGAACCGTTGCCGCCATTGGCGGTTTTATCCCCTACCTGGGCCCGATTATCGGCGTTACACCGGCAATCCTGATTGTTACACTCACAGGGGGAATCCCCTGGAGCACCAAAGGTATCGCCCTGCTTTCAGTCATCATACTCTTTGCTTTAATTCAGGCAATTGAGGGATTTGTGCTTCAGCCACGAATTGTAGGCAAAGGTGCTGGCCTGCATCCGCTGGCTGTAATGCTTGCCCTGCTTTTCGGCAGCCAGTTCGGCATTGGCGGCATGATCATTGCCGTCCCGCTGGCAAGTGCCATTCGTGTGCTCATACTCGAATTTTACTGGCTGCCCATTGAAAAAAGGGAAGCCACATTACCAGACCGGGCGTAAATCGCCTGTAAACATACGCATGAAAAGGACTTGTTTATTCACGTGAACCGGTTGCATTTAACGAAAATTTCCAACCCTGTAAAACCCCATGCTGACTGATCTTTCCGGACAGATTGAAAGAATCACCTATACCAACGAAGAAACCGGCTTTACCATTGCCAGGCTTAAAGTTTACGGCCAAAGAGACCTGGTAACCATCGTGGGCACCCTGATGGGCCCCGCTCCCGGTGAAATTCTCAATATAAAAGGCGAATGGATCAACAATCCCAAATACGGCGAGCAATTCAAGATCATTCATTATCAATCCGCTGTTCCGGCAACCGTATACGGGATTCAGAAATACCTGGGGTCAGGGATGATAAAAGGCATCGGTCCGGTCATGGCAAAACGGATAGTAACACAATTCGGCGAAGAGACCCTCGATATTATTGAAAATGAAATACAGCGACTGGCAGATGTGGACGGTATCGGCACCAGGCGGATAAAGATGATCAAATCCGCATGGGACGACCAGAAAGAGATCCGCCATGTGATGCTTTTTCTGCAGACCCATGGTGTCAGTTCCGGGTATGCCACAAAAATTTTTAAACAGTATAAAGAACGATCCATTCATATCATACAGGAAAATCCGTATCATCTGGCTACCGATATTTTTGGAATCGGCTTTGTAACAGCCGACAATATTGCTTCAAAGCTCGGCTTTGCAAAAGATTCTGAATTGCGGACTGAAGCCGGTATCCTTTACGTGCTTCACCAGCTGGCAGACGACGGACATGTGTATTATCCATATGAAAAACTGCTGGAAAAAGCCTGTGAGATACTCGATGTGGAAAGCGATGTTGTTGTAAATGCGGTCGCCAGATCAGCTTCAGATGAAAAAATAAAAATTGAAGATTTAAACCGGAATCCGGATGAATTTAAGGAAAATAATAAAGCCGTCTATCTCGCCAAATTCCACGTCTGCGAAACCGGCATTGCCTTTCGGTTAAACCACCTCATTCATTCCCCCAAATATATCCGGAACATTGATTCTGAAAAAGCCACTACGTGGATCCAGGACCAGCTTTCCATCAACCTGGCGGAAAAACAGATAGAAGCGGTAACATCTGCTATTCAAAACAAGGTAATGGTAATTACCGGTGGCCCGGGCACAGGGAAAACCACAATCATCAATGCAGTTTTAAAAATATTTGCCGGCCTGAAAATCAGCATCATGCTTGCCGCCCCCACGGGAAGAGCGGCAAAACGCATGAAAGAAACCACCGGTTTTGAGGCAAAAACAATTCACCGCATGCTTGAATACAGTTTTGCCAGAGGCGGTTTTCAGCACGATGATAAAAATCCCCTGGACTGCGATCTTCTGATCATTGACGAAGCCTCCATGATCGACACTATCCTGATGCATCATCTGCTGAAAGCAGTTCCCCGTACCGCCACCCTTATCCTCGTGGGCGATGTCAACCAGCTTCCGTCCGTGGGTGCGGGCAATGTATTAAACGACATCATTGAATCCGGCGCGGTGACGGTGGTCCGGCTCAATAAAATCTTCAGGCAGGCAAAAGAAAGTAGAATTATTGTCAATGCCCACAAAATTAACAATGGTATCATCCCTGATCTTGAAGTTCCCAATTCACAAAACAGCCTGCCGGATAGTGACTTTTACTTTATCAGCCGTGACGATCCCGGAAAGGCGCTTGAAACAATACTGGAACTGGTAACCAGTCGCATCCCCAACCGGTTTGGCTTTGATCCGGTTGACGACATCCAGGTACTGTCCCCTATGCACAAGGGACTGGCAGGGACCGGCAATCTTAATAAAGAACTGCAGAATGCCCTGAACCCAGGGGACTCCGGCGTAATTAAAGGAGAACGACGATATGATGTGGGCGACAAAGTCATGCAGATCAAAAACAATTATGAAAAGAATGTGTTTAACGGCGATATCGGGAGAATCGTTCATATTCGCCAGGATACCCGGGATGTGGTTATCTCGTTTGACGGCAGGGATATTGAATATGATTTTTCAGATCTTGACGAAACCACGCTGGTCTATGCCATATCCGTTCACAAATCCCAGGGTTCCGA
>JAUXDD010000001.1 GCA_030618465.1 Desulfobacteraceae bacterium | reverse complement strand
GCCCCTTCCGTCATAAGAAAGCGAGATGATGACGGATGCAGATGCATGCCGAATACGGCAATCACATCAACCGGATGTTCATCTTTAAGCAGATGGATAACGTTGCAGGCAATACTTCCGGAAAAATACCACCCTGCATGGGGCACAATACCGCCTTTTAAGGATCTGCCGGAAAGAGCCGATGTGTCATATTCATCCAGAAACCGGTGGATCTCTTTTTCACACCCGGCTGCACTTGCCGGATACCAGCTTCCTGCAAAAACAGATTCTCTTGTTTTCATGATTCTTATTGACCTACTGCGTAGGCATAACCAGGATATCGGAATCAAGCAGGTCTTCCAGAACCTCAGTACGGAAAACAAGCTCCTGCTCTATGGCACATCGTAAACTCAAGGCACATAAATTATTACAAACAGGGTCGGCCATTCTAAAACTGCCAAAACAGCCTAAATGATCATTAATCGATGTTTTCCCGTTCAATTTGATTTTCATATAGTATCCTTCAATCTCAGCAAAGAAATCATTTCAGTATGAATATTGCCATTTGTTGCCAGGACTTCATCCCTGTCAATCTGAAACAGCTTGTTTGAAAAATCAGTAACTGCGGCGCCGGCCTCTTTAGCAACCAGCATCCCTGCAGCTGTATCCCATGGTTTTAAATTCTGTTCCCAGAAACCGTCAAATCGCCCGCAGGCCACATAACACAGATCAAGTGCCGCAGATCCCAGTCTCCGGACCCCCCTGGACGCTTTTAAACAGTTTTCAAAACGGGCCATCAGCGGTTTCAGAATCTCTTTAAAATTATAAGGAAACCCGGTTACCAGCAGGCTGTCCGAAACATGTTCGGTGATTGAAACGTTTACGGGGCAACCATTCAGCCTGGCCCCTTCACCTTTACAGGCTGTAAAAAGTTCGCCGGTTTCCGGATTCAAAACAACCCCGACAATTATTTCCCCATCTAAAGCAAATGCTATGGAAACAGCATGAATGCCCAGGCCGTGTGCATAGTTCGTTGTACCGTCAAGAGGATCAATAATCCATCGACACTCTGTTTTACCCTCGTTAAAGCCGCTTTCCTCAGCCAGGATGGCATGATCCGGAAATTTTTCCCGGATGGTCTCAATTATTATTTTTTCAGACGCAATGTCGGCTTTTGTAAGAAGATCGATTTCACCTTTCTTGCTGATCTCATTAATATTGCCAAAATATGACCGAAGTATTTCGGCACTTTTAAAAGCCGCTCCAACCCCCACCCTTTCTATAAGCCTCAGATCCATTTCTAAAGATATCTGCAATCTACTTTATATGTCAATACAATTATGACCGTTCTTCAACCGCTCCGGCCATCCTCTTGATAAGAGGTGTCAATGTAGATGCATCCGTTGCCGAAATGGGAATTCCTTTAAGCAGCATCACCTGCCTGTCAACAGTTTCTTTATCTGCCCGATCCTGTTTATTGAACACATTTATTGAAGGAATATGTTGCAGCTTAAGGTCTGAAATAATTTTTTCAACCGAACGAATCTGATCTTCAAAGCGGGGATTGCTGATATCAATTATATGTAACAGAAGATCCGCACTTTCAAGTTCCTCCAGTGTTGCCCGGAATGCGACCATGAGCTCCCGTGGAAGATCCCGGATAAATCCCACCGTATCTGTGATGATCACCTCCACATCCCTGGGAAATTTAAGGCGCCTGCTCGCCGGATCAAGGGTGGCAAAAAGACGGCTTTCAGCAAGAACATGGCTTTTTGTAAGCGTGTTCAGAAGTGTTGACTTTCCTGCATTTGTATATCCGATAATGGAGATGATCGGAATGTTTTTTTTGTTGCGTTTTGCCCTCTGCTGGGCCCGTTGTTTTTTTACATGGGCAAGGCTCTTTTCAAGCCTTGAAATACGGTCACGCACTCTTCTTCGATTTATTTCAAGTTTGGTCTCTCCGGGGCCCCGCCCCCCTATACCGCCGGTGAGACGTGACATGGCCGTATTTTTTGAAATCAGACGCGGAAGCAGATATTTCAACTGGGCCAGCTCCACCTGGAGTTTACCTTCCCTTGTCTGCGCGCGCTGGGCAAAAATATCAAGGATTAACTGGGTGCGGTCAATCACCTTGAGTTCAATCTGATTGGTAATGGATCGGATCTGTGACGGATTCAGTTCCTGATCAAAAATTAAAAGCGATACTCCTTTCTGGAGGGCAAGAATGGTCAAATCTTTCAATTTGCCCAATCCCATGACAAATCGGGAATCAATTTTTTTTCGCCGCTGCAGGACAGTGTCAACCACACGGATCCCGCTGGATTTCGCAAGTTCCACCAGTTCATTCATGGATTCCCGGGCCTTGTGTCTGGCGACCGTTGACACACTGATCAGAAGAGCACGCTCATCATCTGAATCCGCCTCCCGCCGCGCAGCCCCGGATATGACCAGTTCCGCCTCAAGAGCAGAGATAAGTTCAAGGCATCCGATATCCAGGCCGCCGGTATCAAATGGCTTGAGGATTTCATAAGGTTTCCCGTCAAAACGGCCCGGAAGGATGTGGCCCACATGAACCCTGCCCGGACGGCCATTGCCTGTTGTTGTTATTGCGGCCATTAAGTCGAGACGCAACAGGGCAAGGTCAGTAAGGTCATCCCGGGTAAGGGGCTCATCACCCAGGTGCGTATGAACACACCGTATGCCTTTTAACCGGCCCGGTGCAGCGCGGTACTCACTTGTATCCGGAATAACAATCCCGTGCAGATCACCGATGATAACAAAACGTACCTTGCCGGATCGGTTTATCAGCAGCCCTATCTGGCGACGGATTTCACAGGAAAGATCGCATATGTCACGGGCAAGTTCCGGGGCAATAATGTATTCAGGTGGTGTTTTGCGCCGGTACAGATTTTCCAGTCTGCGGATCTGATTTGCCTTAAGCCCGGCGATGTTACCGAAAAGCTTTTTCATATGTGAGATTTATTAGGTTGGAAAAAATTGCCTCTAACCATAGTTTCCCGGCTCCATGTTCTCAAACCGGGTATATGACTTCAGGAACGTCAGGTGAGCTGTGCCCACTGGTCCGTTTCTCTGTTTCCCGAGGATAATCTCTGCGGCTCCTTTTCTCGGGTTGTCTTCAGCTGTATTGTAAACCTCATCCCTGTATATAAAAGCAACCAGGTCTGCATCCTGTTCAAGGGCACCGGATTCTCTCAAATCAGAAAGCACGGGGCGTTTATCGCTTCGCTGTTCCAGCATTCGGTTCAACTGGGACAGGGCAATCACAGGAAGATTCAGTTCTTTGGCAAGACCTTTCAGTGACCTTGAAATTTCGGAAATTTCAAGGTCCCTTCTTTCATTTGTTGCACTGCCCCTCATGAGCTGAATATAATCGATTACAATAAGCCCAAGGCCGCTTTCCATTTTGAGCCTGCGCGCCTTGGCCCTTATCTCCATGGATGTAATATCGGGGGAATCATCAATATAAATAGGTGCTTCCGAAAGGTCAGATGCGGCATTGGTTAGCCGGGCCCAGTCATCATTATTAAAAAATCCACCCCGGAGTCGTGCTGAATCGATTCGTGCTTCTGCGGTTAAAAGACGCATTGACAGCTGTGCTTTAGACATTTCAAGGGAAAAAACAGCTACGGGTGTGTTTGATTCCACCGCCGCATTTCTTGCAATATTTAAGGCTAAAGATGTTTTTCCCATGGCCGGCCGGCCGGCCAGAATAATCAGATCAGAGTTCTGAAAACCCGATGTCAAATCATCCAGTTGTTTAAACCCTGAGGGAATACCCGTTAGCAACGATTTGTTTCCCTGCCGCTCTTCAAGCATCTCTATGTTGTTTTCAAGAAGGTCGCTGATCGGGGTAAACGCCTGCTTTGTTTTATTTTCAGAGACTTCAAAAACGGATCGTTCAGCAAAGTCAATGAGTTCATCAACATTTCCCCTGTCTTCAAAACACCGGGTTACAATGATGCTGGCTTTTTCTATGAGTTTGCGCAAGGAAGATTTGTCACGGATTATTCCGGCATAATGCGGAGCATTAACAGCCAGTGGAATCGAATCCACAAGCCCTGCAAGGTATGTGGCACCGCCAACCGCTTCCAGATGCCCGTTTTCTCTCAGTTTGTTTGTCAGGGTAACCAGATCCACCGGTTCGCTTTCTGCAAAAAGAGCAATGATGGCTGAAAAAATCTTCTGGTGAGCGGATTTGTAAAAATCTTCGGGTCTCAGTATCTCAACGACTTCAAGCAGAGAAGTGCTGTCTATCAGAATTGCGCTTAAAATGGATTCTTCTGCCTCAATACTCTGAGGCGGAACTTTATGAAGAGATGGATCGTTTTCGATTTGCCGTTGACGATTAAGCATAATCTCTTTATTTACTTAGCGTTGCAGAGTTTTTAAACTTCTGCAACGCGCACAAAACGCATTTTATTCTGGTACAACCTCAACAGTTATTTCCGGTTCAACATTTTTATATACGCGGATGGGAACTTTGTAAGTTCCGATTGCCTTAATCGGATCTGCCAGTAAAACCATCCTTTTTTCAACTTCAATATCCTGGGCTTTAAGGGCTTCGATAATTTCTGAAATGGTAACCGAACCGTACAGGCTATCCTCATCACTGACTTTTACGGCAATTTTACACTCAACCCCGGAGAGTCTTTCCGCCATCTGGTTTGCGATGTCTCGTTCTTTGGCTATTTGAATGTCAAATTTTGCTTTTTCCTGTTCCAGTTTTTTCCGATTTTGAGGTGTGTCCTCAACCGCCTTGCCCTGGGGCAAAAGATAGTTACGGGCATAACCGTCTGCAACCTTAACTTCAGAGCCTATTATACCAAGAGATTCTAGTGTTTCTTTTAATATTACTTTCATTAACAACCCTCCGATAAAATATTCCAAATATATTGAAAGCGAATGCTTTTTTTATTATCTTCTATTTTTTATGTTTGAAGCTGATCATTGTTATAATTTGTCCCCAACTTTCTGAAATTCAGCCATATATCAAAAAAGCCAACCCCCACAACTATAATAAGAAAAACCTGCTGCATGGCAATAAAACAGTAGATAAAAACTTTCAGCATCCTCGGCAACCGCTTTTTTTCCAAAAAAAATGAAACAATGGCGATGCCCTGAAAAAAATAGATTGTCAGCAGGACAATCATGCCGTTTATTGCCACAATTTTAACGGCCGTGTTCGGAACAAAAAGAAGCACCCCGCACCCAATAACACCCCACACAAGATACTCCGGTGCCTTCCATAAATTCAAAGAGCCAAAATCAGGGAAAAAAAGATGTTTGTTTTTTAAAATTGGCCTTGCAAGCAAAAGGCTTATCCACGCCACAATAAGAGTAAATGTCGTAACAAGCGCCGGAATAATCCAAACAAAATAATGAATTTTACCCATTGCGTTTGACATCATGAGGATGATTTCTTCAGGCATCCCGAGTTCTTCATAAAGCGCAATCGTTAACTCAAAATTTTTTCTCAAATAGTCTGAAATCAGTGCTGACACAGAAGTACCGCTTATGCTGCTGAAAAAAAACAGCCCGACCACCGCCCCTGCAAGAACAAACGTGCATGCATACAACACTGTCCTTTCTACCGAAAGGTTCTTTTCAATAAACTCGCTCAGGGAAAAACCAATTAAAACCAGACCGACAAAATAAGCTGTATCAAAAGTCAGTCCTCCAAGAATAATAACCATCAGTATGATTGCAAAAACCGGAATTATTATTCCATTGGCCCGGCCAAGCTTTGCCCGATAAAAAAGTATGGGAAGCGGAATCAAAAAAGAAAAGAAAAAACCAATAATCGGCAGAAAGATCGAAATCAAAAATATCAGGACAACGATCACTGGTCCGCTGATAATATCCTTTGTTAACTCCCCCTGAACAGCTTTAGACAATGAATATGTCTCCTGTGGCTGTGCGACAGCGACTAATGATGATCCAGTGTACCGACATACGGCAAAAGAGCAATTGTCCGTGCCCGTTTAATGGCTGTGGTCAAGACACGCTGATGTTTTGCACATGTTCCTGATATACGCCGGGGTATAATTTTGCTGCGTTCGGTTATAAAGTATCTCAATGTTTTGATTTCTTTATAATCAATGACAACACTGCTGTCCGCACAGAAACGACAGACTTTGCGGCGATGAAAAAATCTTTTTTTTCGGGTGTCAGGTTTGTTATTTCTACGACCCCTATTATTTGGCGCGGGCATATTTTTTACTCCTCTTCAATGGTTTCAGATTTTTCTTTTCCGGTTTCGGCCCCGGAATCATCAACGGCATTCTGGCTGCTGTCACTATCTGCAACAACTTCCTCTTCTTCGACAGCGTCATTACCGACCGTCACCTGCTCTTCTTTCAATAATTCCAGGTCAACCTCTTCGGCAAGAAGAATGGTCATGAATTTTAGAACCTTGTCATCGATTCTAAAAGATCTCTCCATCTCTTCAACAAGAGAACCGTCCCCGCCGTAATCCATGCATATATAATAGCCGCGGCTTTTTTTTCTTATTGCATAGGCAAGCTTTTTTACACCCCATTCATCAAACTTTACAAGAAATCCGTTATACTTGGAAATTAATTCCTTTGTACGTTCAAAAACCAGATTCCGATCTTCTTCCGAGACATCTGCATCTGTAATATAAACTGTTTCGTATCTTCTCATACATTCTCCTTCCGGATATTAAGCCCTGAAACAATTTCAGAGCAAGGATTGTATACCTGACATTCAAAACCAACTATTTAAAACCAACTATTTAAAATCAGATCAGTAAACACCATACAATATCAGTTGTCAAGAATTTTGGAATAAAGGGTTTAAGTTGTTTTTACCATTGATTAATTAAAATTCAATTTGCCCGGGTACTCTCGGAAACGGAATAACATCCCGGATATTGGTAATGCCTGTTATCAGCATTAATAATCGTTCAAATCCCAGACCGAAGCCGCTGTGAGGAACTGTCCCGAATCTCCTGGAATCAAGGTACCACCAGTAATTTTCTTTTGCTATTCCCAGTTCATCCATCCGCGATTCCAGTACGTCATAACGTTCCTCCCGCTGGCTCCCCCCCACAAGTTCCCCGATACGCGGAACAAGCAGATCCATGGCTGCCACGGTCTTGCTGTCATTGTTCATCCGCATGTAAAACGGTTTAATCTCTTTTGGATAATTAAAAATAATGACCGGCTTTTTAAAGTACTCTTCGGTTAAATACCGCTCATGCTCCGACTGAAGATCATTTCCGTAATTGATTTCATACTCAAATTTTTTCCCGGTATTTTTTAAAATGTCTACGGCCTCCTGGTAGGGAAGTTTCAGAAAATCAGAAGAAATAATCGTATCCAGTGTTGCCAGCAGGGTTTTATCAACAAATGTTGAAAAAAGTGCGAGATCTTCCCTGCAGTTGTCCATGGCAAATGCTGTCAGATATTTCACAAATTCTTCTGCTATCGCCATGTCCCCTTCAAGATCACAAAACGCCATTTCCGGCTCTATCATCCAGAATTCCGCCACATGTCTTGCTGTATTTGAATTTTCTGCTCGAAATGTGGGCCCGAATGTGTACACGTCACCCAGTGCCAGTGCCATCATTTCTGCTGACAGTTGCCCGGACACGGTCAGATTCACCTCTTTTCCGAAAAAATCATGAATAAAATCCGTTTTTCCATTTTTTTTCGGAATATTTTCCAGATCCAGAGCCGTGACCCGGAACATTTCTCCGGCGCCTTCGCAATCAGAACCGGTAATAATTGGTGAATGAATGTATCGAAACCCCCTGTCCCTGAAAAATTGATGGGCAGCAAATGAAATCTCGGATCGAATACGAAATACAGAACCATATTTATTTGTTCTGGGTCTTAAGTGCCCGATTGTTCTCAAATATTCGTCGCTGTGTCTTTTTTTCTGCAATGGATAGGATTCAGGGGCAATACTGATAATGTCAACCGTTTCTGCATGAATCTCCCATTTTTGTCCTTTTCCTGGTGACGCCACAAGCCTCCCGAATATTGACACAGCTGAACCGGTAGTAATTTTTTCAACATCATTATAATTGGGCACGGAGTGATCCGCGACCACCTGTACATTTTTAAGACACGATCCGTCATTTACTTCCAAAAAGGAAAAGCCTTTGGATGACCGCCTGGTTCTAACCCATCCTTTAATATGAATATTGTCCCATGGCGTTTCTGAATTTAGAATGTGAATTATTTTTTTCCGTTTCACAGCAGTTACACCTTAATTGTGTTGATCGTGTTATTTGTTTTCTTTTTTAATTAAATTCATGTATTCTGAATAGCTTTAAATTAATAACGACAAAATAACTGATAAGATATATACCATGAGCAATAGTACTTTTCAAGACATCCTGCCGCTTGTTGAAAAACCAAGCAGGTATTTAGGCACTGAAATTAATACGATAAAAAAGGATGTAAACGCGGTACAACTCCGTATGCTGCTCGCCTTTCCCGATCTTTACGAAATAGGCACGTCACACTTCGGGCTTCAAATACTGTATCATATATTAAACACCCATAACCATATTTATGCAGAGCGTGTATATACTCCCGGAACGGACATGGAGGCCCGCCTCCGGGCAACAGGGGCATCCATCACGTCCCTGGAATCCGGCAGTCCGGCAATAGATTTTCATATCATTGGTTTCAGCCTCCTTTATGAGCTGAATTATACCAATATACTTACCATTCTTGATCTGGCAGGTATCCCTTTCTTTGCTTCACAAAGAGACAATTCCCATCCGCTTATTATTGCCGGTGGTCCCTGTACATGCAATCCTGAACCCCTGGCTGATTTTTTTGACGCCTTTGTTGTAGGTGATGGTGAACATGTGATTATGGAAATTGCCGATACCTGGCTAAAACTCAAAGATGATGATAAAATTGATAAGACAGCGCGCTTAAAGGAACTATCCAAAATTGAAGGGGTCTATATTCCTTCTCTCTTTCAGGCAAAATACACGGCCCGGGGTTTTCAAGAGCTTGTGCCGGACTTTTCATCCCATACCGGTGTAACCCGGACAATTATTGACACCCTCAGCAGCAGTCATTTTCCGGATGCACCGATCCTTCCTTTTGGGAGGCCTGTCCATGACCGCCTTCGCCTTGAAATTGCCAGGGGATGCACCCGTGGATGCCGTTTTTGTCAGGCAGGCATGTTATACCGGCCGGTTCGTGAAAGATCTGTGGCGGACCTGTTAATACTGGCGGAAAAATCTCTGGCAAAAACCGGATATGAGGACATATCCCTGTTGTCCCTCAGTACCGGTGACTACGGATGTCTGATGCCATTGATGGAACATTTAATGGGAAGGTACGCGTCCAGACACGTTGCGGTTTCACTGCCCTCGCTCCGTGCCGGAACGTTGACACCGAACCTGATGGAACTTATTAAAAAAGTACGAAAAACCGGTTTCACAATTGCCCCTGAAGCCGGAAGCCAGCGCCTGCGTGATGTAATAAATAAAAACATTACTCAAAAAGATATTATCGATACTGTTTCAGATGCGTTTAATCTTGGCTGGAATTTGATAAAATTGTATTTCATGATCGGACTTCCCACTGAAACTGATGATGATCTGCAGGAAATTGTTCATCTTGTAAAAAAGCTGAAAAAAATTAAACCCTCCAAAAAATTAAAAAAAAGACAAATTAATGTCAGTATAACAACATTTATTCCTAAACCCCACACCCCTTTCCAATGGGTTCCCCAGCTGTCACTGGCTGAATCCAAAGAAAAAATTTTTTGGCTGAAGGACAGATTAAAAATCCCGGGTGTGCAATTTAAATGGCAGACGCCTGAAGCCAGCATCCTTGAAGGGCTTTGGTCAAAAGGTGACAGAAGGCTGGGACAATTGCTTGTAGCAGCTTACAAGAAAGGATGCCGTTTTGACGGCTGGACTGATAAATTCCAGTACCCTCTGTGGGAAGAATCTTTTTCTGATACCGGAATAGATGTTGACTTTTTTACAACTCGTATAAGGGATCTTCATGAACCGTTACCCTGGGACCATGTTGATATAAAAGTATCAAAAAAATTTTTAGTGGAAGAATATGAAAAAGCATTAACTGGTGAATTAACAGATGACTGCCGCAATAATATCTGCAACAGTTGCGGGGTCTGCGACCTTGATTCATTAGCACCAAAAGTCTTTGATACAGTTGATAAAAACATCCCGGTTCCTTCAGAAAAAAATAATTTCAATGATGGCCCCTATAAAACACTGAGAATTGCATATTCCAAACGGGGAACGGCAAAATATTTTGGTCATCTTGAACTTGTAAATATTTTATTAAGGGCTGTTAAACGAGCCGGAATTCCGGTTAAATATTCTCAGGGATTTCATCCTAAACCCAGAATTTCTTTTGAAGATCCACTTCCTGTTGGCATTGAAAGTCTTAAAGAGTATCTGTATCTGACTGTTCCGGTACATATAAATCCCACCCCGATTATTAACGATTTAAATGTACATCTGCCGGAAGGTCTTTCTGTTCACGAATGTATAGTTTCCATTTCCCCGCCTAAAGCCAAAAAAACATCGGGCTATATTGTTTCTTTAAAAGAAGGCGATTTCGATGACAACGCACTGCAACAATTTGCAGACACATCGGAATATATGTTCTCCAAATTAAATAAAAAAGGAAAGTTGATAAAATTCAATTTAAAGGATATTGTATTATACATGGAACTAATTTCCACCAGCAGCTTAAAAATGATATTAACATCTGAAACAGGGAGAACACTTCGACCGTATGATGTTGTTACATCTGTTTTTAATCTGTCAGAAGAAATTTTAAAAAAATCGGACATTATTAAAATTCCTGTTGAATAGATTGCTTCAGAAAAATATTTATTATGTATAAAGAACTTATCATTAACGACAGTGAACATGAAACCAGGGTTGCGCTCCTTGAAGATGGAGCCATTGTAGAACTGTATATTGACCGCAGTGATGAATCCAATATTGCCGGAAATATTTACAATGGCCGGGTGCAACGCGTTCTTCCGGGCATGCAGGCAGCATTTGTTGATATCGGTATCAACCAGGCCGCCTTTATCTATGTGGGAGATGTTACCGGTGATCAGCCTTCGAATGATTTTGAACAGATTTTTTTAAGCAGTGACGCTGCTCATGAGAATGGGCTGGATACGGATGCGGTGGATTCCGTTTCCACTTATTCAAAGCGCGAGTCCAGGATAGAGGAGCTGATCACCGAGGGAAAAGAAATTCTTGTTCAGGTGGCAAAGTCACCCATTGGAAGCAAGGGTGCCCGCATAACAACCCATATTTCGCTTCCCGGCCGATTTCTTGTCCTCATGCCAACGGTGGATCATATCGGCATTTCACGACGCATTGAAGATGAAACTGAACGAAACCGCTTAAAAGAAATAATTGTGGATTTACGAGATAAAAATTACGGATATATTGTCAGAACAGCCGCTGAAGGCATACAAAAAGACAAACTTGAAAAGGAGATGCTGTTTCTGATAAATCTGTGGAAAAACATTCAGAATAAATTCCAAACTGTTTCTGCACCGTCTCTGTTACATAAAGAACTTACGGTTATTCTACGGGCGGTACGTGATCTTCTGACAGATGAGGCGGATAAAGTTATTGTGGATTCTCCATCTGGATATCAGGCCGTACTGTCATTTCTTGAAGAATTCATGCCGAGCCTGAAAGACTCTGTTGAACTTTACAACGGCCTGGAACCCATTTTTGATGCATATAATCTTGAAGTTGATATTTCCCGGGCTTTGAAAAAAAAGGTTTGGCTCAAGTCCGGCGGCTATATTGTTATCGAACATACGGAAGCCCTTGTGGCAATCGATGTGAACACCGGTCGTTACGTGGGTAAACACAATTTTGAAGAAACGATTTTAAAGACAAACCTTGAGGCGGTTAAAGAAATTGCATATCAGATTCGACTCCGAAACCTGGGGGGAATTATAATTATCGATTTTATTGATATGGAAAGAAAAACAAACCGTGAAAAGGTCTATAACGCGCTCAAGGAAGTCCTGGCAAAAGATAAAAGCAAAACCCATGTACTGCCTTTGTCGGAACTGGGATTAATACAAATGACACGAAAACGAATACGAAAGGCCCTGTCCAGATTGCTGTGTGAACCCTGTTTTTACTGCGAAGGGGATGGGTACCTGATTTCAAAGCAGTCCATCTGCTACAATATTTACCGTGAAATTCTCCGTGAGGCACAGGATATGACCGGAAAAAAATTTACATTGCGGGTTAACCCGGATGTTGCCGAACGATTGCATGGTGAAGAAAACAACATAATTTCCTCCCTTGAACGTAAACTGGGAAAACAAATCGTCATATATCCCAATCCCCGATTTCATGTTGAGGAATTTGATATATTTGAAATTCATTCCAATTAAAGATTGATTATTGACTTTTAATTTTATTTGTGGTTTATTTTCTGGCTATTATAAAAACAAAAAATAATTTTGTTCTAAATGTTTGCCATTACAGGTACTTGCTCCATATATAACAAACAATCTCATTTAGTTTTTTTTAACATTGTGAAGTTTTGAAATAGGGATACTAAAAATGAAAAGAACGTTTCAGCCAAGCAGAATTAAGCGTGCCAGAACGCATGGCTTCAGAAAAAGAATGTCAACCAAACAGGGAAGAAAGCTTATTAACCGGCGAAGAGCGAAAGGAAGAAACAGGATAACAGTTTAATTTACTTATCTGGCAGAACAGGACAGGATTAATGGGGCGCTCTAAAGCGATATCAATACTGAAGACAGGATCCAACTTCGATTTGTTTACTTTTCCTGTATACATCCATATAATTTTACCAGTATTGAAAAAATCAGGGATATATATATTTAAAGGTTTTATAATTTGAGCGCAAACTCTTTTAAACGGGAAAAAAGAATTCTTAAACGATCCGATTTTGTCCGACTTACAAAAACAGGAAAGAGCATAGAAAACAGATTTTTTATTGCTGCCATTGCTTCAAACAGCTATGAAAAAACACGACTGGGCATAACCATTACAAAAAAAACCGGGTGTGCTGCAAAACGAAACAAAATCAAACGATGGATTCGTGAATATTTTCGACAAAGCAGGCACAACTTCCGTGAATCCTTGGATATTAACATCATAGCAAAAAAAAAAGCGGTCGGCATATCTTCAGTTGAGGCATATTCTTCTCTCCAGGCCATTTTTGAATCTGTTGCGAGGAAACGTGATCATTAAGAAAATACTTCTACTTCTTATTCGATGCTATCAATATTGTCTGTCGCCTGTTTTGGGTCCTTCATGTCGATTTTACCCATCCTGTTCAGAATACGCTTACCAGGCTATTATCCGCCATGGTATCTTAAAAGGATTATTCCTTGCTTTGAAAAGGATTCTTCGGTGTCATCCTTTTCATGATGGCGGTATTGATCCTGTACCATAACGGTTCAGATTAGCAGAGCGTGTATCAACTTCATATGATCACAACATTATTGTGGTCTGCAGACCGGTGGTATCCCCTGAGGCCAAGGGGGTAAGTCACAATCCGTCCTGCCCTGTTGCCTGCCGAAACGTTACCTGTTTCCCGAAATGGTTTTTAACAAAACAGTTTGCATCATCTCAGGAATAATCCTGACGAATAAATTTGGAGAACGAATATGGAACAAACGCGTATGTTTCTCGCCGTAGTGCTTTCCTTTCTTGTCTTTTTTTTGTGGAATGTTTTTTTCGTGGAAAAACAGGAGCCCCGGGAAAAACAACCACAGGACATGGCGGCTTCTCAAACAGCAAAAGAAGATATTCCACCGGAAAAATCACTGATAACAGATTTTGATAAAGAGGTCCCAAAGAAAAATGTGCTAACTGATGAAGAAACAATTGCACCGGCACGAACACCCCGAACAATTCGTATCCGTTCCTCGTATTACACGACCGATATATCTGAAACGGACGCGGTATTTAAAAGTTTTGTATTAAGTGAGTACAGGGAAACCAATAAGGACAATTCTCTTTTAAAGGAGCTGATTTCAAAAAACAATACGGTAGGAACCATTCTTTTCGAACTTTTGGAAAACAGCATCTCCGGTCTTGACGATGCTGTTTATGAAGCTGATACTGATTCAGATGTCATTGATGCAACAGTCACCCCCCAAACCGTTGCTTTTTCATGGACATCCCCGCGGGGAATTATTGTGAAAAAAACGTATTCTTTTTCCCCGGATACCTATTTAATTGGATTAGCCATTACCATAAAAAACAACTCTGAACAGACCCTTAAAGACGATCTTTTGCTCTCCTTGATCACCTCTGCCCCGGCTGACAAAAGAGCATATGGTTTCGAGGGGCCATGTGCGTTGATCAACAACCGGCTTGAAAAAATTAAAGTAGATAAAATCGAGGATCAAAACACGTATAGCGGTAATATAAAATGGGTGGCCTTTCAAAACCAGTTTTTTATGTCAGGGATTATTCCGGAGAATTCCCCGGAAAACTCAAATGATGCGACCCTGCGCCTTTTTTTAAACAGCGATAAACTTGTTAAGACACAGTATATGCAGTCCATGAGTCCAATATCTCCTGGAACACAGCACACTTTTAATTATCATCTTTTTCTGGGGCCCAAAAATGTCAACATCCTTAAATCATTTGAATACGATCTTGATAAGGCAGTAAATTTCGGATGGTTTGATATTATTGCCAAGCCATGTTTATGGTTAATGAATTTCATATACAAATTTATTCCAAATTATGGAATTGCCATAATCATTTTGACAATTATTTTTAAAATCCTTTTCTGGCCCCTTGGAACCAAAAGTTACAAATCAATGAATGAAATGAAAAAACTTCAACCATTGATGGCAGAGCTCAGAGAAAAACACAAAGATGATAAAAAGAAAATGAATGAGGAATTAATGGGGCTGTATAAAACATACAAAGTTAATCCCCTGGGCGGTTGTCTGCCGATGGTTGCCCAAATACCTGTTTTCTTTGCGTTTTATCAGATGCTTTATGGTGCAATAGAGCTGCGGCACGCTCCTTTTTTTGGCTGGATCACGGACCTGTCAGCCCCGGATCGTCTTTTTAATTTCGGCTTCTCCATACCGTTCATGGAACCACCGATCGGTATCCCCGTGCTTACAATTATTATGGGCGGAACCATGTTGTTGCAGCAGAAAATGGCTCCCCCTGCAGGAGACCCGGCCCAGGCAAAAATAATGATGATGATGCCGATTGTTTTTACATTTATATTCATTAACTTTTCTTCAGGACTGGTATTGTATTGGCTTGTGAACAACATCCTGTCAATCGCTCAGCAATATTATATATCAAAAAAATATTCTTAATAGTGGAGGTTTTACATGGAGCCTTTTATTGAATTTGAAGGCAAAAACGTAGATAAGGCAGTTACAGCGGCCTGTGAAAAATTAAATCTTTCCAAAGACGACCTTAAATATGATGTCCTGTCCAATGGCTCAAGTGGTATTTTTGGTCTTGTGGGGGTGAAAAAAGCCCGTATCCGGGTTTCCATGCCAAATTCCCCAAAAAAGGGGGGTCGTTCAAAGACCATCTCATTTCAAGATGATGCCGGTAGTACCAGGGACGGTATTCAGTCCCTGGTAGATGAAGCTTTTGATGACACACCCATACCAGCATATCCTGAGGAAGCCTTACAGTTAGGCAAACAGGCCCTGCAGAAAATCCTGGATTTAATCACCACAGATGCCCAAATATCAGTCAAGACGAATCTGGAGCGGGTATTATTTGATGTGGCGGGTGGAGACTCCGGAGTCATTATTGGAAAACGCGGGCAGAACCTGGAAGCCATTCAATATCTTGTTGATAAAATAGTAAATAAATGCAGTGACCAGAGAATCAGAATTCAAATTGATGTTGAAGGGTATTTAAAAACCAGGAGAGAAAGCCTGAACAAACTGGCAGCAAGACTGGCTGAAAAAGCAAAGCGTACCGGGAAACCGTCAACTATCAACCAGATGAATGCCCAGGACAGAAGAATTGTACATCTTGCTTTAAAAAACGATAAAGGTGTACGAACGCAAAGTGTGGGTGAAGGATATTACAGAAAACTGATTATTTTTCCTAAAAAAAAATCGGATAAAAAAAAGAGCGCGTCCCGGTAACGGATATAACTTACAGGCTGGATATGACTCGATTGTTTCTGTTCTTAATCCCCAAGCCTCATGTCAGCCACATGCTTTTAGTGAGAGACTTATATGGAAAAAAACGCTACAATTGCCGCCATTGCTACTCCTATGGGCAGTGGCGGTATCGGGATAGTAAAAATTTCCGGCCCGGAAGCGTTTAATATCACGTTCCGTATTTTTCAACGCTCCGGCAAAAACTTAAAAAACCCTGTTGTTTCTACCATTAAACCCCGCTATCTTTATCACGGCCATGTTCTTAATCCTCGAACCGGCCAGGAACTTGATGAAGTCCTGGTTGCTTTTATGGAAGCCCCCCACTCGTATACACGGGAAGATGTTGTTGAGATCCAGGCCCATGCCGGTTCAATTATTTTGAAATCCATTATGGAACTTGTAATTGAAGAAGGTGCAATTATTGCCGAACCAGGAGAGTTCACCAAACGGGCGTTTCTCAATGGCCGTATCGACCTGACACAGGCGGAAGCTGTTGCCGACATTATAAATGCCAATTCTTCCGCATCACTTGATATTGCCGCATCACAACTGAAAGGGGAATTAAAAAAGCGTATCAACATTATAAGACATGAACTTATTGACATGCTGGCCAGATTAGAGGCTCTTTTAGACTTTCCTGACGACACAGAAGAAATTGGTGATGTTCAAAAATTTCGTAATCGTTTAGAGCACTCAGTAATACACCCACTTACCGGGCTTATCGAATGTTATGAAAGTTCCCATTTTTTAAGAGACGGGGTTAAACTGGTTATTGCCGGCAGTCCCAATGTGGGGAAATCCAGCTTAATGAACCGTCTGGTAAAAAAGGACCGCGCAATTGTAACCCCGATACCCGGAACGACGCGCGACCTTATTGAGGATATCTTTACGATCCAGGGCATACCCGTTATTGTTATTGATACTGCCGGTATTCATAGCGTATCGCGTGATCCTGTTGAAAAAATAGGTATTGAGAAAGCCATGGAACAGATCAATCAGGCGGACATGGTATTATTCGTAGTGGACGCCTCTGAAAAATTCAGAGGAGATCAAATTCATCAACTTTTAACGTCCCTGCACTCAAAAATAATTATTATTTTCAACAAAATCGATCTTCTTGACCAGGATGTTAAAATTGACCGCCCTGCTGAATACCTGAATGATTTTCCTTGTGCCGAAATTTCCGCACTTTATAATACAGGCATTGATGATTTAATAAAACTTATGGGAACAATTCTGATGGGTGAAAGTATCAGCGGTAGTACAATAGTCCCAAATATCAGGCATACGCAGAGTTTTGAGAAAGCCCTTGGCCATGCAAATGCTGCAAAGGAAGCCCTGAATTGCAATTTGCCCTTTGAGCTGGTATCAATTGATATGCGTGGTATACTGGATCAACTGGATGAAATTATCGGCATTACAATAAAGCCAGATATTCTGGATGCAATTTTTAATAACTTTTGTATAGGAAAATAATGTTTCACGTGAAACATACAACAATTTTATATTTGAAGGAATTTAAATCCAATGATTGATGTCAAACCGTTTTTTTCAAAGTATGAGGCCCTTGCCTTAATGGTAGATGGTATTTTTTCACGCATGGAAAATGAGTATGCGGAACTTGTAACGTGTAAGCCGGGGTGTTCGGATTGCTGCTATGCTCTTTTTGACCTGACACTTATCGAAGCGATGTACATTAACGCCAAATTTAATGAGCATTTCAGTGGGGTAGACAATTTAAATATAATTGATAGGGCAAATACGGCTGATCGAAAAATTTATAAGCTAAAAAAAAATGCCCACAAAGAGTCTCTTGATGGTGTTGATCCAGCTGAAATACTGGGAAAAATGGCTGCAGAACGTGTGCGGTGCCCGCTGTTAAATAGTGATAAAAACTGCTCGCTTTATGAATATAGACCAATTACATGTCGTTTGTATGGAATTCCCACCGCATCCTCAGGGCTCAGCCATACCTGCGGGCAATCCGGTTTTAAAGAAGGAACAAAATACCCCACGGTTGATATGGACAAATTGCATGCGCGGCTTTACGCCATATCGTCTGAATTCGTAAAATCTATATCTACAAAATATTCAAAAATGGCTGATATGCTGGTTCCGGTATCCATGGCACTAATTTCAGATTTTGATGAGGATTACCTTGGAATAAAACCACAAGGAAAAGAATAAAAGGAACAATTATGTCGGAATATTCAAAAGAAGAAATAGAAAATAAAAAAAAAATCATTTTTGACAGCATGAGCCCAAGAGGCCAAAGGCATATCTCAAAAAAAGGATATGATAAATGGGATCCTTTTCAAGAGCCTAAAGACCCGATAGATATACGAAAAGATAAAACCCAGCGAACCAGCCAGCAATTGGTCAGGGAATTTCTTCAAAGCAGAAAACATGAAGATTACAGCAATGAATATGGCCGGGGTGCATTTGATCTTTGTATGGGATTAATTAATAACCAGGAAACATATAAAGGTATGTACGATTTTTCCTGTTGGTACCAGGAATTATTGAAAAAGGAAGGAAAAGAGTAATTAATAAACTTTTTTATTAAAATATGTCCGCTATTGATTTAACTTCATCTGAAATTAAAAACAAAATATTATGTTTGATTTCGGAATCCACAGATAAACTGACCCCGCAGTCACTTATTCGCATATTTACAAAAAAACCGCCCTTTGTAAAATCGCAAATTAAATCAGCATTAAAAGAACTTGTTTATGACGGTAAAATCGAGTACACATCCCATTATGGCTGTACATTTATTGAACAATCATTTAATAAGCCGGTAAGAATATCCGATACGATAATAATTGCCCCACCATGCAACACCTGTAAAACAGACCACGGGCGAACCGTTGTAAAAATAAACCGCGGGGTGTCATTCGGATCCGGTCAACACCCAACAACAAGACTTTCTATCATTGGTATTGAGTATGTACTTTCCCGTTTATCATATTTAAAACCGCCTATGAACACCTCTGCCCTTGATATCGGAACAGGGTCCGGGATACTGGCTATTGTATCTGTTGTACTGGGTATTAATTCCGCCATTGGAATAGATATTGATCCCTGCGCCATAAAAGAATCTAAAGATAATGTTTTGTTAAATCAATTGGGTGACCGAATAAAAATATACAATCACGATATAGATAAATTAAAAACCAGGTTTTCTCTCATAACGGCAAACCTCAGGTGCCCCACAATAATATCAATCTGTCCAACTATTAATAAACTCACTGAAAGGAGAAGTGCTGTTGTCATTTCCGGCATAAAAATTTACGAAATAGAGAAAATTGTTGATACGTTTTCCGCAAATAATTTCTCATTCTTCTGGGAAAAAAAAGAAAAAGGATGGGCAAGTATTGTTTTTCTAAAAAACGAATGATTTTTTACAGTATTGTAAAGTCACGCTTTTCATATTAATTATTAAATTTTTCAAATATAATTTGACTTTTTCTTAAAATTGTTGTTAATGAAAACGGTTTTAAATAGGATGTTTATTACATAAATTAACTGTATTGAGGCGTATTTTAAAATGATTGATCTTGATTTTAAAAAAACCAACGGTCTCATTCCTGCCATTGCACAGGACTATAAAACCAATGAAGTGCTGATGCTTGCATATATAAATGAAGAGGCCTGGAAAGCGTCTCTGTCTTCCGGAAAAGCAACGTATTTCAGTCGATCCAGAAACAAGTTATGGATAAAGGGCGAAACCTCTGGCAACGTACAGATTATTAAAGAAATCCGGATTGATTGTGACAATGATACCGTTATTTTCAAGGTGGACCAACTTGGCGGCGCAGCATGCCATACCGGTCATAAAAGCTGCTTTTTCCAGCTGGTTGAAAATAATTCAATAAAAATTGTCGGAAAACCTGTATTTGATCCCGGGGAGGTTTATAAAAAATGAGTAACAAATTGAGATTCGGACTTCCCAAAGGAAGTCTTCAAAAATCAACAATTGAGCTTTTTAAACGTTCCGGCTGGAAAATTAATGTGAATGGCAGAAGCTATTTCCCTGAAATAAATGATGATACCATGGAGTGTGCTTTGTGCAGAGCCCAGGAAATGTCTGTCAATATTGAGAATGGTGCCCTTGACGCCGGACTTACCGGAAAAGACTGGATCGCGGAAAACAATTCTGATGTTCATCTTGTATCAGACCTTGTATACTCCAAGGTAAGCGCCCGGCCGGCAAGGTGGGTGCTTGCTGTGGCTTATGATTCACCTTTTAAAACAATTGAAGACCTTCGGGGTAAAAAAATCTCTACCGAACTGACTGGTTTCACAAAGAAATATTTTTCTGAAAGAGGAATAGATGTAAAAGTAGAGTTTTCATGGGGTGCAACAGAAGCAAAGGTTGTTTCCGGTCTTGCTGATGCAATTGTAGAGATTACAGAAACTGAAAGTACGATAAAAGCACATGGTCTTAGAATTATCCATGAACTCATGCAGACCAATACCCAGCTGATTGCAAATCATGAATCCTGGAAAAATCCTGAAAAGAAGGAAAAAATTGAACAGATATCTCTGTTACTCAAAGGCGCGCTTCTGGGTGAAAAGCTGGTGGGGCTAAAAATGAATGTTCCCAACAATCAGCTTGATACTATTGTATCCATACTCCCAAGCTTGAATGCACCCACAGTTGCATCACTTTACAATTCCGACTGGTTTTCAGTTGAGACAGTGGTGGATTCAAACACAGTACGAAAACTCATCCCTGAGCTCCTGGAAAACGGGGCAGAAGGAATTATTGAATATCCCCTGAACAAAGTCATCTAACAGGCTGTAATTACAATATTTTTAGGCTTGAGACACATCATGATTTCAAAACGCGCAAAAGAGATACCACCCTTCATTGTTATGGATGTTCTTGAAAAAGCAAATGAAATGGAACGTGAAGGAATTCGTGTGATTCACCTTGAGGTGGGCGAACCTGATTTTGACACTCCCGAATGCATTAAAACAGCTGCCATACAATCCCTTAAAGACGGCCATACGCATTATACCCATAGTCTTGGCATGCTTGAGTTAAGAGAAGCTGTTTGTGATTATTACCGTCACACATACCGTATTACGGTAAACCCGAACCAGATAGTAATAACATCAGGAACGTCCCCGGCAATCTTGCTGATGTTTTCAGCGCTGCTTGAAAAAGGGGATCAGGTAATTATTTCAGATCCCCATTATGCCTGTTATCCGAATTTCATAAATTTTCTCCATGGAGAACCCGTTACCGTACCTGTTTATGAAGAAGACGGTTTTCAATACCGGCCGGAAGCAATTAAAAAAAACATTTCAAAACGAACAAAGGCCATTTTTATCAATTCACCATCAAATCCCACAGGCAATCTTCTTTCTGAAAAACGCATGAAAGCTATTGCAGAATTTTCTCCGTATATAATTTCCGATGAAATATATCATGGTCTGGTATATGAGGGAAAAGAACATTCGATTCTTGAATTTACCGATCATGCATTTGTTTTAAACGGATTTTCAAAGCTTTATGCCATGACCGGGCTTCGCCTGGGCTATCTCATCGCACCAGAGCCATTTATACGCCCTATTCAGAAAATTCAGCAGAACTTTTTTATATCGGCCAATTCAATCGTACAAAAAGCCGGTATAACTGCATTAAAAGAAGCAGGTGAAGATATTAAACGCATGAAAACCATCTACAATGAAAGACGGGTGTTCATGATCAAACGTCTGAAAGAAATGGGATTTGGTATTACCGTTGAGCCAACCGGTGCTTTTTATATTTTTGTTAACGCAAAACATTTATCCAATAATTCTTATGACCTGGCATTTGATATACTTGAAAAAGCACATGTGGGCGTAACGCCGGGCATTGATTTTGGTAAAAACGGTGAAGGATATATCCGGTTTTCATACGCAAACTCCATGGAAAATATAATTGAAGGAATGGACAGAATAAAAAATTATATTAAAACTTTTTACGGTTAATTCACATGTCTATTTTATTTACACCATCATGATCATTAAATCAGCAGAATATATAACCAGCGCGGTTAAACCATCACAGTATCCCCCGGCCGACTTTCCTGAGATTGCATTTGTCGGACGATCAAATGTGGGCAAATCATCTTTGATAAACACTCTCGTTAATAGAAAGCGCCTTGCAAAAACAAGTTCTACTCCGGGACGAACCCAACTGGTTAATTTTTTTTTAATTAATAATGCCTTTTCCTTTGTAGATCTTCCCGGATACGGGTACGCCCGGGTGCCGGCCCAGGTAAAAAAGAAGTGGGCACCCATGGTTGAAAAATACCTCACATCAAGATCTTCCTTATCATGCATTATTTTTATTATAGATATCAGACGAACACCGGGCCCTGAAGAAATAAATCTAAAAAACTGGTTTTCCCAATTGAAGATTCCTGTTATTCTGGTGTTAACCAAGGTGGATAAACTGAAAAAATCAAAATATAAACAGCAGATTGCCCTGATTACAAAAAACCTTTCCGCGGACCCGAATGATTTTATACTTTTTTCTGCTAAATCGAAAAAAGGAATTAATGCGGTTTGGGATGCAATCGGCAACTGCTTTCATACAGATTGAATTAAATTTTTCATACAAGGATGTGTTTTGAATACGACCAACACCACTAAAATACCCGAAGGATTCAAATCCGGATATACCGCAATTTCCGGTGCACCCAATGCGGGTAAATCAACATTTCTCAATCAGGTACTTGGAGAAAAAATTTCCATAACCTCCAAGAAACCCCAGACAACGCGAAACAGGATACTCGGCATTGCCCATCGCCCTCTATCACAAATCATTTTCATCGATACACCCGGTGTACATAAAGCCAAAGACCCGTTAAACATAAATATAGTGGAGCAGGCGCTGAACACCATTGGCGATGCAGATATTATTCTTCTTTTGGCTGACATATCCAGGCCGGATGTTTCTTCAGAAAAATATTTAGTCGAAAAGTTAAAAAAAATTAACGTGCCGGTGATTCTTGCTCTCAATAAAATTGACCGGGTTAAAAAATCGGTCATACACGATGTTATGGATACGTGGTCCAAACTCTACCCCTTTGACACAATACTTCCGATTTCTGCCAAACATGGTACCAACACGGAACAATTAATCAATACCATGGAAAATTTACTTCCCAAGGGGCCTCCGCTTTTTCCGGAAGATATGCTCACGGATCTTCCGGTACGCTTTTTTGCCGGGGAAATGATCCGTGAAAAAGTATTTCGCCTGACAGGTCAGGAAATCCCCTATTCCACAGCCGTTACGGTAGATACATTTTCAAAGGAAAAAAATGGTTCCCTTGTAAAAATTCACGCGACCATACATGTTGAACGGAATTCCCAGAAAGGCATAATTATTGGAAAGGGCGGCAGTAAATTGAAAAGCATCGGAGAAGACGCCAGAATTGAAATTGAAAAGATGGTCGGGGCCAGGGTTTTTCTAAAACTATTTGTTCGTGTTCAGAAAAACTGGAGCAGCGACACAAAATCACTAAGGCGATTTGGATACCGATGATTCTCTCTTATCATCCATGCTTTGAAGCAGATATGAATATCATCTGCGCCGGGCGTGAACCTCAACATAATGATTTGCAAGCTATAAAACAGGCAGATGCCGTAATTCTTCCACAGGGTTGCCGGGAATCGTTATATCAAATGGCCAGGGCAAACTGCGGACACGTTTTCCCCAATTATGATGCCCGGTTTACATACAAGGAAAAAATCGGGCAGATTCACCTTTTCAAAAAAACAGGTATTTTGTATCCACATACAAATACATATCCTGATATTGATTCATTTTATAAAACCCACGGGAACCCTCCTGCAGAAACAGGATTAATCTTTCCGTGTATTTTTAAATTTAACTGGGGCGGAGAGGGATCCACTGTTTTTTATGTCAAGTCACTATCGACATTTATGGATGTATTGGAAAAAGCTGCTGGTTTCGAAAAAACCGGCCAGTACGGTTTCCTCATCCAGGAATATATACCGGCAAACAACAGGACATTACGTGTTGTCGTCATAAACAAAAAAATTATCACGTACTGGCGAATTAATGAAAATCCCGACAATGTAATTGTAACTCTTTCAAAAGGGGCACACATAGATAAATCCGCGGACCCGGAACTGCAGGAATCGGCTTCCGTTGAAACAAAAAAATTCTGTAAAAAAACCGGTCTTAATCTAGCGGGAATTGATTTTATTTTTTCCCCTGAATTGAAGCCGCTGATTCTTGAAATCAATTATTTTTTTGGAAGACGCGGACTTGGCGGGTCAGAAAGCTATTATCAAATCCTTTGCATGGAAATTTATAACTGGCTGAATAATATTGGATTGTCATTTGAACAAAAAAGATAGCGCCCGTTGAAAATTCAATCGAAAGCAGAAACATTGATGAGATATCATTCTTATGTATCCGGATGAATCAGATATAAAAAAGGAAAAAGCAAAAGCCCGGGATCTGAAAAATTCCCAGTGGTGGAAAAGACGTTGTGCTAAAGGCAGATGCTACTATTGCATGCGCCCTACCCCGCCCAGAGAACTTACAATGGATCATATTGTAGCACTATCCCGCGGGGGAAAAACGACAAAAGGCAATGTTACGCCGGCATGCAAGGAATGCAACACACAAAAAAAATATCTGCTCCCAATGGAATGGGACCAATATTTAAATTCAATTAAACAGGTAAAATAGCCATGTCTGTATTAATCACTCAAACAAACCTGCCGACATAACCTGTGAACGGTCTGGGCATGCCAATTACCTCTTCCTGAGAATGTTGGTAAATTCTCTTTTTCCAGACACTCGGCAATCTCTTTATATGTCTTATCGGCACTACGCATTACAGTTATAATATCCATCACCCTGTCCCGATCATTTCCCGATGCTGTCTTAACCAGATTTTTCATCTTGCTCGCTTTGCAATCATCATTGTTTGAATGCACAGGCTCAGGGTATTGCTTATGTTCTTCTGAAATATCGCTTTGAATGCCAAACAAAGGGCCAACGGTGCCAACCAGTAATTCCAACGCATCAGCCATACGTTCGTCAGCGATCGCTCTTCTTTCTTCAGCTTCTGCCAGTCTTTTCTGGCTTTCTTTGATATTCTGGATACTTTCTTTTATATCAGCAAATATTTCTTCTGTAAGATGGGATTTATTTCTCACGGATCCGGCATGATTTTTTTTTCCTCGATAATCATTGGACCCGTTTTTATTTCCGTCATAATACCTGGACTTATTAATATAACGAACATCATTCCCGGTTCTTTTATAATCCTGACCTTTTCTTAGTTTGTGAAGAAAATCATTCATAAATATATCCTCCAAAATTTTACTTTCAAATAAATCCAAAAAAATTCAGAAAATAACAATTGAATAGTCCGGAACATAAATCTCAGGAACCCAGCTAAAAACAAATGAAATTATTGGTTTTTTTGGCAAAAGGGTTTCAATATCAAATTGATTTTTTTATGTCAACAGACAAATAATTTAAAACCACAATCTATTCCCTTTGACATAAATGAATAAGTCTCATATATATCACTGGTCTCGGAACATGTGTCATCTTAATTAAAGGCGAGGCCTTTTACACAAAATACAAATTGATACAGCCATCAGAAATATCCATTTTGATTTTTTTCTTACGGAGGTATATCGGTTGATGAAATATATAAAACCGTTTCACAAAAATAAACGTTATAATTTTAAACAGTTGCGTCTGATCCCGATATTAATGATTATTTGCATGAGCTGCACCAGCAGTCCCAGAGACACGTTACTGGTTGGCCGGTTTGTTGACAGTGAAGTAAGCGGGCTGCGATATATCTGTGGCAGCAGAACCGGATTAACAAACAGCGATGGAAAATTTTATTTTAAAACGGGCGAAATTATCCAGTTCTTTATTGGTGATGTGGCATTGATCGCTGGCGATCCTGCTGAAGCAGAAGCATTAATGACGCCCATAGAGCTTGTGGCGGGGGCAATCTTTGTAGAAAACGAATCCGTATTAAACATTGCCCGATTTATCCTGACCCTTGATATTGATGGCGACCCTGAAAACGGGATCGAAATTACCAGTGACACTCACACACACGCCAGGGGAATTACAATAACTTTCGAACATTCAACTGACGATTTCGAGGCTAACAATCCTGATCTGCAAGCACTTCTTGACACGCTGTATTCTGAAGGTGTTTTTGAAGAGGAACGAACCCTGGTCTCTGCTGATTATGCTCAATCACATCTCTTCAAGTCACTGGCAAAAAACAATGCCAGTGATATTGTGCTGATCAACATGGGTGACAATTTTACAAACGGTACTCAGGCCGGCACAGGAAATGTGCATGAACACACCCAGGAACACAGTTTTGCGTATTTACTGTCTCACTATATGGGAACGGGATGTTCTTTGACGTGGGCCAATCCATTAATACTAAAAAGCAAAGAAAATGACGTTGCAACCAAAACACGGAAGGACGCGACCATACTACCGTACAACCTTGGGGTAGATGGTGCCACGACAGAAACTCTGCTAAATGAAAAAACTACAACCAGCGGCAACAACCTTTTAGATGAATTAATGAAGCCCATTCAGGAATCAACAGAAAAAGGCGAAGATGTATCCCAGCTTGAAGCAGCCATTTATCTTGCGAATAAAAAAGATAATGAAGATAAGCGAATAATTATAACTCTTTGGGTTGGAAACAATGATATTTTAGGCGCAGCCGCAGCTGATACCTGGTCAAAACTCACAGAGGAAGACATCAACGATTACCTCTCAGAAGAACATATAAACACAGTAAAAACAAACCTCGAAACTATAATAAGCAGACTGAACAACGAAATTTCCCGCGATGCTGTTCATATCTTTATTGCCAATATTCCTTATGTAAATTCATTCGGGACACTTTTTAACAAAACAGACCTTGAATTTCTTGCCAGTTATGAAAATCCGGAAAATTCAATTACAGCCATAGAAAACACCGAATATATTGGATTCGGTCCTTTTTTAAGCTTAAATTCTCCGGCAAATATTGACCTGTCTCACCCGACCCAGGACTGTATTGCCAAAGAACTAAATGTTGACAGCAGCTCACTTAATGCCCGGATTACTCAGACAGTGGCAGTTGATTCCAACATATTAGATTCGGATGAAGTTATATTAATCAATAATGTAATTGATGACATAAACAACAAAATAGAAGCACTGGCAAGCGACAACACCAACGTAACCCTCGTTGAACTTAACTCCGAAGATGATGAAAATACGACAGCTCTTTTCAATAAACTTAGAAGCGGGGACGGAATTCCGGTCTCCAACCGCCAGGACGACTGGTTCGACGACCTGGGTCCGTCTGCTGAAGACCCGGATACTATCACGCGGACTTATGGAAAAGGCTTCTACAGCCTGGACGGCTATCACCCGTCCTACACCGGCTACGCGCTTATTACCGATGAATTTATAAAAGTGATAAACGAAGAAAATATCGGTGTCCGTATTAAACCCGTGGATATTGAATATTTATGGGAATCTGATCCGTATCGTGATTTTGACGGGGATGGGTTTTCCTATAATCCTGGATCAACATCAAGCGGCGAACCTATTATTGATGAAAACCTTGGGAGACTGACAGACTGCAATGATTCGAATCCTGACATTCTTCCCGCGTATATTACAGACACCGAGGAATGTAATTAAAAACTGAAACAAGTGGTGAGAAAAATTGATCCGGTGAGGAAAATATGAAAAAACACCTTGTAAGTATATGTATCATTAACCTTCTGTTTTTATACTGTACCCCGGGGTTTGCCCAGGAGGAAAAAAAATTTGCACTTAGCACTACTATTTCCAGCAATCACACAGGTTCTGCCGATATCGGGGATGCAAAAGGTAAATTTGATGATTCTGTTTTTACTGGTATCAGTGTCTCATATTTTATTAATAAACTGTTCTCCATGGAACTCAGCGGCAATTATACCCAAACGGATGTGTATTTGGCATTTGATTCTAATACAGGCGCCCTGGGTGAACTTCGCCGAATTCCGATCCTGATGACGGTATGTATGAATTTTCCAATTAAATCGATTATCGCAAACGAAGATACAAATAGCCGTTTTTATTTAGGGGTGGGCGTCGGCTATTTTTTTAATGATTTTGATTATATCAAACAGGATGGAATTAATGAGTTTTTCCCTTTGAATTATGAAACAGATGTGGATGACAACTTCGGTATGCACTTTAATATCGGTGTTGAATTTCTTGTAACAGAAAGCTGTTCTGTTCTTCTGGATATAAAAAGTCTGTTCAATAAAGCAGAGTTTTCTTTGAAACCTCATTCAGACACTATCTATGACTCAGAGATTACAGACGTTGGCTTAAATTCGCTGGTGGTAGGACTCGGTTTCAGGTATTATTTCTAAAACACCCTTGATACCGTGTAATGATCCCGCGGCAAGCCACCTGCAGGTAAAAACCGCGTACGGTTATAATAAAGCCGATGCATTTTTCTGCATGGCTTCAAAATCGTCACCCGTCAGTCCCGCACCACATACCACCCGCATAGCAGTCTCTCTGTCAATCAAATCAGAGGGCGCATGCGTATCCGTGTTAATTACCATTTTTGCGCCGTATTTTTTTGCCAGCATTGCAACATGGCCGTTTGAAAGCGAATGCCCCTTACGGGCTGATATTTCCAGCAGAATCCCTTTTTCCCGGGCAAGGATCACCTCTTCCTCTGACAGAATACCAGGATGGGCGAGTATATCAATGTCTGCTTCAAGGGCAGCCCTGTTTGTACCGGGAGCAACGGGCTCCACTAATGTTTCACCATGAACAACAATGAGTTTTGCCCCTAGAGACCTGGCACTTGAAGCAATATTACCAATTTGAGAAGGGGGAACATGGGTTATCTCAATTCCGGGAATAACGTTAATGTTCAGCACGCGGTTTAATTCTGCTGCTACGGTTACGATTCTTGGAATAATAAAATCCACATTAGATGAATCCCCATGATCCGTAATGCCAATTGCTTTTACTCCAATACTTTCGGCCCGCCTTACCAGCTCAGAAGGAATTAAAACGCCATCACTGAAAATTGAATGGGTGTGAAGGTCAATCATAATAAAAATCCTCAAACGTAAATAGTGCCAAAATTTGCGGGATATAACATATCTGCCGGGTTTTAAACTTTGTACTTTCCAAAATCATCGGGTGAAAGTTTTTCAAGATATTCCGCCCATTTTTTCCCTTCTTCACTTTTGTCCTGAATTTCATATTCACCACTATCTGTCTTAAACTTTTCTATCACTTTATCATCAACAAAAATTGGGGCCTGAAAGCGAATGGCCATTGCGATAGCATCACTTGGGCGCGCATCCATGCTGAAGCTTTTTTTCTCTGAAATAAAGTATATTTTTGCAAAAAACGTGTTGTCCTTCAAATCACACACCTCAACTTTTGCCACATCAATATCCACCTGACCAATAAATGTTTTAAAAAGATCATGGGTCATAGGCCGCCCGAAATCAATATTCTGTAGAACCGACGCTATAGAGGTTGCTTCCAGCAACCCTATCCATATGGGTATGGACTGATCATTTTCAACCAATTTTAATATTAGAATCGGAGTGTTTGATGATGGATCAAGTGTTAAGCCTGCGATGTTTACTTCATGCAGCATAATTTTTTTCTCCTTTTAATATATTAGTTGAAGCCTATATTTTTACAGACCTTCCCGCCAGAGAATGAGAGTATGCCTTATCAATTGAAACGTCTACCAGTTTACCAACATCAATGATGTCATTTAGTAAGCCACGGGAACCGTTTTGAATAAAATTAACAATCTTGCCGGTTGGCGTCCTGCCGGTCCACTGAATGTCATCAAAACGGCTTGGTACTTCAATCTGATCCTGTTTTTTACTCAATCCTTCCACCAGCACAGTTACCGTTTTGCCAACAAGTGCCGCGTTCTTTTTCCGGGTAATTGTCTCCTGAAGTTTCAGAAGTTTCTGGAGCCTTTCGGCTTTTTCCATTTCTGAAACTTTATTTGAAAATCGGGTTGACGGAGTATTTGGCCTGTCCGAGTAAGCAAAAGCAAAAAGGCCGTCAAAAGCAACGAGTTCAATTAAATCAAGCGTCTCTTGAAAGTTACTTTCACTTTCACCTGGAAATCCCACAATAAAATCAGATGTGACAGCTATATCAGGACAAAAACAGCGCAGTTTTTTTATTTTTTCCAGGTACAACTCCCGGGTATATTTCCGATTCATTTTTTTCAATATTTGGTTTGATCCGGATTGAACCGGCAGATGGATATGGTTGCACAATTTATCAACATCTTTGAATGCAACCATCAGATCTTCGGAAAAATCCTTGGGGTGTGATGTTATAAACCGGATCCTGAAAAGCCCGTCAATGTCGTTTATCCATGACAGCAGCTCAGCAAAAGAGATGCGGTTCTCTTTTATACCATAACTGTTTACATTCTGGCCAAGCAGCGTTATCTCCCTGGTTCCTGATTCAACGCAGCTTTTAATTTCATTTATAATGCTCTCCGGGGACCGGCTGGTTTCCCGTCCGCGAACAAAGGGAACCACGCAATATGAACAATAGTTGTCACATCCCCTCATGATCGTCACAAATCTTGATACGCCCCTATTCCCGCTGAAATCACGAAACCCCTCACTCTCTTCAATTGTTGCAGTCATTTCAATATCAACAATACGAGACCGTTTTTTTCTGATTTCTTTTATATGATGTGGCAGGCGGCCAACAGCGTGGGTGCCGAAAACAATGTCAATATAGGGCGCCCGGCTTAATATTCTCTTGCCCTCCTGTTGGGCAACACATCCGCCGACACCAATTATCAACTCAGGTTTTTTCATTTTTAGAGAAGCGAGACGCCCTAAAAAACTGAATGCTTTCTGTTCTGCTTTTTCCCGTATTGAACAGGTATTGACAATAACCAGATCTGCCTTTTTAATGGATGAATCCTGTTGATATCCCATTGTTCTGAGGCCGGATGCAATCTGCTCGGAATCATAAACATTCATCTGGCAGCCAATAGTTTTTATATAAAGATGTTTTTTATTCATAATTATTTACATATTTCTCCCGGGGATACAAAGCCTGCATCTTTTCCCGGGATATCGCTTCAATTAAAATATCTTTTTTTAAATCCTGCAGGATCATCTCCACATCTTTTTCGCATCCCTGAGATATCTTAAACACAACAATTCCGGCAGATGAATCAATTGTGCTGAAAATGGCAATTCCATCATACGCTTCAAAAATAAATTTTAAAAACGCGATTTCCTTTCGATCCACACGATAAAATTTTTTCAGGGTTTCCAAAAAATTTCAACTCTCTTCATTATTCTTTAAAACTTGCGATATAGAAACGATTTTATAATAAAAATATCATCATCACCCTTTCATTTTCAACAAAAAAGATGATAGCATGTGATTCTCCATAAACAAATACATTTTTGTATTGTTCGAAACCTGCAAATAAGGTATAGGGCAATCTCATGAAAAAACATTTTCAAATCAGAACACCTGATACTCAAACCGTCTTAAATATCTGCAACACCATTAATTGTACACCTGTTACAGCTACGATACTTATTAATCGAAATATTGTTTCTGAAAAAGCGCTAACCTCATTTTTTAACCCATCACTAAATGAAATACTGCCGCAAAACCCCTTAAAAGACATGGACGTTGCTGTGGAAAGAATTGCCAGGGCAATTACAAACCATGAAAAAATATTAATTTTTGGCGATTATGATGTTGACGGAATAACATCCACAACACTCCTTTATGAATTTTTAAACCATGTGAATGCAAATGTTTCCTTCTATATTCCTCACAGAATAAAAGAAGGCTACTCGCTCCAGGTCGGGCATATATTAAATTATGCGCTCCCTGAAAATATTAATCTCATCATAACAACGGACTGTGGCTCCAGTAGTCATGATGCTGTTAATAAAGCACAAAATTCAGGAATTGACGTGGTCATAACTGATCACCATAACATTTCAGACAGTCTTCCCCCGGCCGTTGCCGTAGTCAATCCAAAACGCAGTGACTGTTGTTCTGGTCTTGAAAACCTTGCTGGTGTGGGCGTCGCATTTTATATGCTTATCGCCCTTCGAAAGCATCTGCGTGATATCTGTTTCTGGAAAAACCAAAAAGAGCCGAATTTGAAAAACATGTGTGATCTTGTCGCCCTTGGAACGTTAGCCGACTCGGTTCCGATCACCGGTGTTAACAGAACGCTGACAAAAACAGGACTTGAAATTATCAGCTCCGGAAAACGGCCGGGAATAAAAGCGTTAGCTCAGATATGCAAAATCAGTACACACGACATAGATTCTGGTGATATTGCTTTCAGACTGGCACCACGATTAAACGCGGCCGGAAGGATTGGCCACTCAAAACAAGCAGTAACGCTTTTAACTGCAAAAGATCCTGCCACGGCAATGCAAATTGCACAATCTTTAAATGAAATGAATATCACCCGTCAGAATATTGAAAAAAAAATTTTAAACGAAATATCATTGGATTTGCAGCGCCACCCCCATTTGCTGAAAAAAAAATCAATCGTGCTGGCAGATAACAATTGGCACGAAGGGGTAAATGGCATCGTTGCCGCCAGGCTGGCCGAAACATACTGCCGGCCTGCAATTCTAATTTCAACATCCAACGGTATGGGAAAAGGTTCTGCCAGAAGCATTCCGGGTTTTGATTTGTTTAACGGATTGTTATCATGTGCTGATGATCTTGAAAGTTTCGGCGGCCACACAATGGCGGCAGGACTTAAAATAAAAACGAAAAACATTGACCGGTTTAAAGAAAATTTCGAAGCCATTGTTTTGAAAAAGATGAAACCCGATGATTTTACGCCCAAATTGTTTATCGATGTTGAACTCGACCTGGATGACATTTCTCCTCGTTTAATTGACGAAATAGAATATATTCAACCATTTGGTACAGAAAACCAGGAGCCGCTTTTTCTTGCAAGAAATGTACATGTAATATCGTCTGCACCCGTGGGTGCCAGCCATAGAAAAATGAGTTTAAGCCACAGGGACGGCATAATAAATGCTATTCAGTTTAATATTGACGTGAATAAACCATTAAAAAAACGGTTTGACCAGATGGTATTTCATATCGGCTGGAATCGTTGGAACAAAAAAAAACAACCACAAATTATAATAAAAGAGATATGATTATTTTCTTGCAATCACATATCGTTCTCATTATTATGTTCGGTTATAAGTTAGTTGATATTAATAAATAAGTTTGTTGATGAAAGGGTATGTTTATGGCAAAGGTATTTCGGCCAAGTAACCGTGAATCAAAGATATTATCCCAAATAGAATCCTCAAAAGAACGTAAACGAATCCGGGCAATAAACAGTTTAAAAGAGTGCGTAGAGCCACTGAGCAATGCTATTGCAATGAAACTGGTTGAAGACAATCTTGTTGAAACCACAAACAAAAACGGTCTTGAAGAACAGCTTGGCAAATGTCTGGAAAAATTAACCCATGAAGATGATTTTGATATTGATTACCAGATCGCCCCTTTTAGACAAATTATCCCCCAGGCCAACGTTGTGAGTCTCTATGTTACAGCCTTTGTTATTGAAACGGTCATAAACCTTAAAGATGTGGTTGATATATTTGGTTCTGATGAAGAAATTTATTTCTGTATAAACAAACAGGTAGCAAAACACCTGCCGGTTTAAGTCGCCACCATTTCACATCATGCTTGTTAACGGGTTTTTAACGGAATTGCAAGTTACGTCCGTGGCAGGTGGTCAAATTCTGATTTCTCTCATTCGAATGAACGTGGATTTGTCCGGCATCCCAGGTGTTCTCCTAAAATTTAATCGTTCCCTTTAAAAGTAGATAATTTATCACCTTGATTAATGATGCTCAATGCAAGTTTGTGCATCAATTTCCTTTTATCCTCAAGGGTCAGTCCTGGAAAATTTCTAAACGTCATCACAACCCCGGATAAAGAGGCAAAAAAGGCATGAATAAAAAAGGGATCTTCTCCTGCACCAGGAATTTTTATTAATATTTTATTTACCATCTCATTAAAATGTAGAAGAACCGCATTGAATTTATTCAACACCCGGGTGTTTATCCCCCCCTTTACCATAAAATGGCACATCATCTGAAACATGGATTCATTGTCCAGCAGATAGTCGATTGTAACAATCGTGAGCTCTTCAATTGTCATTTTCTCTTCAATGCTTTTTGATAATAACATTTCAATATTGTTAATATCCTGAATAAGCGCTTCAACAAAAAGATCATCCCGGCTCGGAAAATATCTGTATATGGTTGCAGCCGAAACACCGGCTTTTTTTGCGATATCCCGCATACCAATCTCGTGAAAGGCTTTTTTTTCATATAATGTCTTGGTTGCGTCCATAATGAGGGCTTTTCTTACTTCACGCTCATCTTCCCTTAATTTCATAAATGTTGACTTTTCGGTGTCTGACATTAAAAACGATCCTCCTAAATTTTTTCTCTTGATTTTATTACGTAATATTATGTGGGGATTTAATGTTAAACTCTTATTAACACAGTTCACCCGAATAAACAAATCTTTTTATTGGACACTGTTACTCATGGATTTTAATGATGAAAATTTAGAAATTTTCAGAATACTTTTCCTTATTGATTGTGTCAACAAGTTTTAAAGACAATTTTCTCAATATTATATTTTATAAGATTTTCCTCAATTTATTTCATTATTGTTCCCTTTATCATTGAAATTCATCGTACAAATTCGTATAAAAATGCTGAATACAACATTGTGCATTAATAATTATTATAATGACAAAGGATTTTTATTAACATTATGGAATCAGTGATTATTTTTATCATTGTCTTATATACCTTAAGCGCTTCCGGATATTTTGCCTATTTTTTTGTTCAAAAAAACAACTTCCATAAAATCGGGTATTATCTTCTGCTGGCAGGCTTTATATTCCATAGCGCTTATATTATTTCCGGATATATTAAATCCGGTCAAATGCCTGTGCATAATCTTCATGGAACTTTGTCAATAGTAAGCTGGTCGGTTTCAGGGGTTTTTCTTATTCTTAAATATAAATATGACTTGCGGATTCTTGGAATATTTGCTGCCCCTTTTTCCGCTTGTATTATGATAGTTGCCATCCAATTTCCAGGCATTACTTCCGGTACAGACAAATTGTTTGAAAGCCTGCTGCTTATTGTTCATGTGGTTACTATTTTTATAGGAGAGGCCTCTTTGGCCCTGGCCTTTGGGGTTGGCCTGCTGTACCTGCTTCAGGAATATACCATAAAAACAAAACGACACGGATTTTTTTACAAACGTCTCCCATCACTGGATCTTCTTGATAATACGGGATATGCATGCATCGTTGCCGGTTTTACATTTTTGACAACCGGTCTGATTATAGGTTGTATTTATGCAAAATTGGTTTGGGGAAAATTCTGGAGTTGGGACCCTAAAGAAGTGTGGTCCGGCATCACCTGGCTCGTGTATGCCGCCCTTCTTCACAAACGACTTACTGTGGGATGGCGTGGGCGAAGGGCCGCAATAATGGCCATTATTGGATTTATTGTTCTCTTATTCACATTTTTCGGAGTTAATTTTCTTCTGCAGGGACACCACGGAAACTTTACACGATGGTAAAATTTCTTTTTTTATTAAGCGAATAATATAATGCTCAACATAGTATTAATAGGATTAAACCATAAAACAGCGCCGGTAGATATTCGGGAACAGCTTGCTTTTTCAAAAGAAGAAACAAAGGATTCTCTGGAGTCTCTGCAAAAACATCCTGAAATCAACGAAGTCCTTCTGATTTCCACATGCAACCGTGTTGAAATTCTTATGGCAGCTGAAAACATATCCGGCGCTGTTGAGGCCGCCTCAGCCTTTCTTTCAGATATAAAAAAAATTAACATCAATACGTTTAAAGAATCTCTATACAAATATTCCGGCGACAATGCCGTCCGTCATATTTTCAGAGTTGCGTCCAGTCTGGATTCAATGGTTGTGGGAGAACCCCAAATTCTGGGTCAGATAAAAGAAGCCTATCAATTGGCCACCTCAAAAAAAACATCAGGTGTAATTCTTAACCGATTACTGCACAAAGCTTTTTTTATATCCAAACGAATTAGAAATGACACCGGGATCGGGGATAACGCTGTATCCATCAGTTATGCCGCCATAGAGTTGGGCCGAAAAATTTTCGGATCACTTGAAGGAAAAAAAATCCTCCTGATTGGAGCGGGCGAAATGGCCGAAATTGCAGTGGAACACCTTATCACAAACAGGGCCGGGGATATTTTTATCGCAAACAGGACGTTTGAAAGGGGTGTAACTCTTGCTGCAAAATTCAACGGAAATGCTATCCGGTTTGAAGAGATTGAAGATTTTTTAGAAATTGTGGATATTATAATTAGTTCAACAGGATCACCGGATTTTGTAATCACTCGCCCCCAGGTCAAATCAGTTATGCGAAAAAGGCGAAACCGACCTCTTTTTTTTATAGATATCGCTGTTCCCCGTGATATTGACCCCCATATTAACCGGCTTACCAATTCATATGTTTATGACGTCGATGACTTAAAAGGGGTTATTGAAGAAAATATTGAAAAACGAAATAAAGAAGCTGTCAAAGGCAACCGGATTGTTGATGAAGCGGTCATCCGTTTCAGGCAGTGGTTTGAAAACCTTGATGTGGTTCCCACAATTGTTGACTTACGAAAAAAAATGGACACTATAGCTAATGCGGAAGTTGAAAAAACACTACACACATTAAATCATCTGCCAAAAAATGACCGCAATGCAATCCATAAGATGACAAATGCCCTTGTTAATAAAATTCTCCATGACCCCACATTGTATTTAAAAAACAACCAGTTTCATGGAAACAGGGCATCATGTATTGACATTACCAGAAAACTTTTTAAACTTGATGATTGATTCAATTTTTATAAACGGAGGATTGCATTGAAAAAAATCGCTTTCTTATTTCCCGGTCAGGGATCACAGTCTGTTGGAATGGGGTTGGATTTATATGAGGAATTCGGGTTTGTCAGAGAAACTTTTGATATGGCTGAAGAAATAACAAAAAGCAATATATCTCAACTCTGCTTCAATGGCCCCATGGAAGACCTTACAAAAACGGTTAATCTGCAACCCGCGATAACAGCAACAAACATGGCCTTTCTTGAGGCAATTGAAAAAGAATCTTTATTTCCAGACATTACAGCCGGCCACAGCCTGGGGGAATACAGTGCGCTTTATTCTTCAGGTGTTGTATCAAAAGAAGATACACTGAACCTTGTATTTAAAAGGGGCGAGTTGATGCACCGTGATGCAACACAAAACAAAGGGGCCATGTACGCTCTCATCGGGATGAATGCGGCAACAGTCCGGGAAATAATTGAGAGTTATAAAAAAGATGGCACCGCCTGTGTATCCATTGCAAATCATAATACCGAAACACAGATCGTTATAACCGGTGACCCGGAAGCTGTTAAAGGGGTTTCTTCCCTTGCTTCTGAAAAGGGTGCCCGAGCCGTACCATTAAAAGTAAGCGGTGCCTGGCATAGTGATCTGATAAAAAAAGCAGGGGTTGATTTTGCTCATTATCTTGATCCAATAGCCTTTCATTCACCAGGAAAACCGGTTGTTTTAAACGTTACCGCCGACTTGTCTGATACGGCCGATGAAATTAAAAAGAATATGGCAAAACAGCTTATCAGCCCGGTGCGATGGTATGAGTCCATGTGCCGAATGATGGATGACAATATTGAAATATTTGTGGAAATAGGGCCTGGAAAAGTACTTGCCGGTCTGTTGAAAAAGATTTTACCCAAAGATTATGCCCATACTATTTACACAGTTAACAACCTGAAAACTCTTGAGAAGTTCTTAAATGACATGGTTTGAAACTTTGACAGAAAATGCTAAAAAATCTGATAATTAGAAATTTTACACTTTACATTAATTATAAAAATTGTTATCTTTTGACATTCTAAATATAATATATTTATTAAAAAGGGTTTATTATGAAAAAGAAGGACCTTGAGTTTTTCAAAAAATTACTGACCGGGCGTCTTGAGGATCTATTATCTCAGGCAGATGATACAGTTGTGGGAATGACAACTCAAAAGGAAACTTTTCCAGATCCGACTGATCGGGCATCCCATGAATCAGACCGCAATTTCATGCTTCGAATAAGAGATAGAGAGCATAAACTCATAAAAAAAATAAAGGCGGCGCTTGAACGTATCGATAATGGTACCTTTGGATTATGTGAAACATGTGAAGAAGACATTTCGATCAAGCGGCTTAAAGCCAGACCGGTTACTGCACAATGTATTGCCTGTAAAACAAAAGAGGAGGCTTTAGAGAAAGCCCTTGGAATATAACAGGAATGGGGGAATCGATCTCCACATTCATTCAACTGCATCAGATGGTACATTTACTCCTGCTGAAATTCTGGCCATAGCGCAAGACCTTAACCTGAGCGCCATTTCAATAACGGATCACGATACAACACGTGGCTCCATAGAGGCAATACAAAAAGGTATTCCAGATACACTTGATTTTCTCACCGGGGTGGAAATAAGTGCCGCACCGCCTTCGGCTTTTCCCGGATCAGGAAGTTTTCATATTCTGGGATATGACATTGATATAGATAACCCGGATTTGAGCCCTGCTCTCGCCAGACTCCAGCAAGCCAGGAAAAACAGAAATCCCAGGATCATTGAGTGTCTTAACAATCTTGGAATTGATATTTCATTAAATGACGTAATAACGGAAGTCGGCAAGGGACAGATTGGAAGGCCCCATATTGCCCGAACAATGGTGGCAAAAGGTTTCTCCAGATCGATAAATGATGCGTTTGATACCTTTCTGGGAAAAGGCAAGCCCGCCTATGTTGATAAATACCGCATTGACTGTGCCATGGCAATAAGCCTCATTACCATGGCAGGAGGTATTCCTGTTTTAGCTCACCCGGCTCTTCTTAACCTTGAACAGGGTGAAAAATTTGAAACATTGATTAAGGTTTTAATTGAAATGGGTTTAAAAGGTATAGAAGTTTTTTATCCTGAACACTCACCGAATCATATTGCCCAATACACAAAACTGGCAAATCGCCATGATCTTTTAATTACCGGGGGCACTGATTTTCATGGCTCCTTAAACCCTGAAATCCAGATGGGTTCTGGAAAGGGAGATATGTTTATACCTTATGGATTGTATAAAAATTTAAAGGAAACCGCCTTACAATATGGATTATTCAAAGCTTAAAAAATTAGAGGCCAACCTTGGATACACATTTAAGAATATAAATTTTCTTAATACAGCGTTACAACACAGCTCCTTTGTAAATGAACAGCCTGCTGAAGAATTACAGGATAATGAATGCCTTGAGTTTTTAGGAGACGCTGTATTAAATCTGATAATTGGCCACATTCTCATGCTGCGTCATCCTGATTTAAAAGAGGGTGATCTTTCCAGGATGCGTGCAGGTCTGGTAAATGAATCTCAACTTGCCTCTATCGCACGAACCTTGAATATGGGTTCATTTATTCAACTTGGAAAAGGCGAAATTCAAACCAACGGAAGAAATAAAAATTCAATTCTTTCTGATACATTGGAAGCGGTTCTTGCTGCTGTCTATTTAGACGGGGGACTTGATACGGCGTTTAGTATTATTGAGCGTCATTTTTCAATTCACATAAATACCATTTCCACACCAAATGTCAATTTTGATTACAAAAGCCAGCTTCAGGAACTTGTTCAATTTACGCATAAAGTTACACCGGTTTATAAAGTTATTAACGAAACAGGTCCTGATCATGACAAGACGTTCAGGGTAAATGTAAATGTTAAGGATCTGATGATTGAAGGAACAGGAAAAAGCAAAAAAACAGCTGAACAGGATGCTGCAGGAAATGCCCTTGAAATTATGAAAAATAAATAGAAATCATTTCAAAATTTTATTTTTCCCACGACCCTTGGAGACCAAATCTGAGGTTTTTAAATGGCTTCACCCGATACGAATTCAATTAGACACCGTCCGTTTATTATTCCTGTTTTTATACCCCATTCAGGATGCCCCCATCAGTGCACTTTCTGTAATCAGACGTCAATAACAGGCTATAAATACGAACTTGATTTATATAAAACTATTTGCCCGCAAATTGACCGCTTTCTTACATATAAAAAAAAACATAAAAATGAGGTTCAGGTCGCATTTTTCGGGGGTAATTTTTTAGGTCTTAAAAAAGATATTATCCTTTCTCTTCTATCTGAGGCTGATAAATTTGTGAAAGAAGGAAAGGTCGACAGTATCCGCTTGTCCACGCGTCCGGATACGATTGATGACGAGCGTCTTAATTTATTGGAACCATTTCCGGTTTCAACAATTGAACTGGGTGTCCAGTCAATGGATGACCAGGTACTTTCCATGGCAAATCGCGGTCACACAACCATGGATACGGAAAAAGCCGTAACACTCTTAAAAAAACGAAGATATAAAATCGGCCTGCAGATGATGGTGGGTCTTCCGGGTGATAATGAAGAAAAATCAATTGATACAGGAAAAAAAATTGCCGCTCTAATGCCCTGCTTTGTCAGGATTTATCCAACCGTTGTACTAAAAAAAAGCCCCCTGGCAACAATGTATAAAAAGAGCCTCTACCAACCCATTCCTCTGGATGCCTGTGTTTCCCTTGTAAAAAAGCTATACCTTTTTTTCAGTAAAAACAATATTCCTGTTATCCGAATGGGTCTCCAGGCATCAGAAGAGCTTGATCAGGGTTCTGCAATCCTTGCCGGTCCTTATCACCCGGCTTTTGGCCACCTTGTATTCTCTGAAATATTTCTCGATAAAGCTGTATCAGCCTTACAGCGACTCCAGAAAAAGAAGTCGGGTGACTCAATTATTCTGAAGGTTCATCCAAAAAACATTTCAAAAATGAGGGGGCTTAAAAACTCGAATATTGGCATCTTGAAAGAAAAATATAATCTCAGGTCAATTAAAGTAATCGGGGATGGTTCAGTTACTGAAAATGAGATTTTTTGTGATATTGCTTAGGGTTGTGAAAAAACAAACTATCTGAATTTACACTCCGGATTTAAAAAACTGTTCCTGATTAGTGATTGTGTCGGATTTTTTTGTATGTTGGGTGGGAGCCGTACCCTCTTTAAAACATTCGAAAATTGTTTTATTTGATTCTGGTATGGGCAGAAGGCCGGTGTCTGCATCAATTTTTAAAAAAACAACATCGTCTGGAACCTGAAAACCCCTTACCGGTTTATCCCTCAGCAACCTATTCATAAAACCAAGCCATATGGGGCTCGCTGCCCGTGATCCGGTTTCACCTTTCCCAAGGTCGCGCTCATTATCGTATCCTACCCATGTTCCTGTTATATATCCAGGGGTGTAGCCTACAAACCATGCATCGAATAAATTATTTGTGGTACCTGTCTTACCAGCACAAGGACGGTTTAATGACCTGACTCTTCGTCCGGTTCCGTATTTAATTACGCCTTCAAGTAAATTTGTCATTATATAGGCCGTACTTTTTTCAATCACTTTTTCTTTTCGTGGAATAACTTCCTCAATAATATTTCCGTCCCTGTCGACAATCCTGGTAATAAATACCGGTTGTACAAGATATCCGCTGTTTGCAAAAACTGAATAGGCTTTTACCGCTTCAAGGAGCGATATGCCGGATGAACCAAGGGCAATAGAAAGGTCCTTGCTCAGCCTGGAATTAATACCGAGTTTTTTTGCATAGTCTATGGCATAATCAACGCCTATATCTCTTAAAATCTTGACAGTAATTACATTGTGTGATTTTTCAAGCGCTGTACGAAACAGTGTTGGACCGAAAAACTTTTTTTCGTAATTTTTTGGTTTCCAGGTGAAATCCCTTTTTTTATCTTCGAAAACAATGGGGGAGTCGATAATAACAGTTGCTGCCGTAAACCCCTTGTCAAGCGCTGCCGCATATATAACCGGCTTGAATGCTGAGCCTGGTTGTCTTCTTGACTGGATGGCTCTGTTAAACTGGCTGTCTTTGAAATCACGCCCGCCAATCATAACTTTCACATGGCCGGTCTCCCCTTCAATACAAAGGAGTGCCGCCTGAACCTCGGGTTCTTGTTCCAGTGCAAGATCCCATATAATTTCTTTTTTCTTTTCATATGCAACTTTTCCTAAAACGTTTACCATTATTACATCCCCAACCTTCAGCGCTTCTCCTGGATGAGAAATTTTTGCTTCGTAGTATGCAACGGCTATATTTGGCTTTCTGGCCCAAATCATGTTCTCAATTTTAATAATTCCCACGCCATGTACCATTCTAACAGTTGCCTTGTTTTCATTATTATCAATGTTTATGACAACACCTTTTACAGTTTTTCCATCTTCAATGGATTCATTAAATTCCTTTTTTTCACCAAGCTCTTTTAAAAAAGATTCTATTTCCTCCGGCGCGAGATGTCCCCCCGCCCCACGATACCCCTGGCGCTTATCAAGTGCTTTTAAACCTTTTTCTATTTCATGTCGTGCAATTCTCTGTGTATCAACGTTAACAGCGGTGTAAATTTTTAATCCCCCGTTATATAATTTATCCTTCCCATATTTTTTTTCTACATAACGCCTTATGTGCTCCGTGTAACAGGGGACTTTTTCAATATACCAGTTTCTTCTGGGTTTTATATCAAGCGCTGTATGAATCGCTTCATCCGCTTGAATATTAGTAATATAACCTTCGGCTACCATTCTTTTTAAAACATAAATCTGGCGTTTTTGGGCCCTTTCGGGATATCTGAACGGCGAATAATTACTGGGGGCCTGGGGGAGGCCGGCTAAAATGGCGCATTCAGCGAGGTTTAAATCTTTAACCAATTTTCCAAAATAATTTTCAGACGCCGCTTCAACACCATATGCACCATGGCCCATATATATCTGGTTTAAGTATAGATAGAGAATTTCTTCTTTTTTAAACAACTTATCAATACGATAGGCAAGGATAGCCTCTTTAATTTTTCTACTGTAACTCTTTTCTGAAGTAAGCAAAAAGGATTTGGTAACCTGCTGGGTTATCGTACTTCCCCCCTGGACAATCGTTCCTGCCTCAATATTTTTAAAAAACGCGCGCATTACACTATATATATCAATTCCTTTATGCTTGAAAAACCTTGCGTCTTCAGCAGCCACAAATGCATCAACCAGAATTTTGGGAATTTCTGATAAAGGAACCACTATTCTGCGTTCATTATAGAATTCAGCAATTTTGCTTTCATCATCTGAATAAACGGTTGTTATTACAGGGGGACGATAATCATTTAGCGTAGATATTTTCGGAAGATCATCACTGATATAGAAATAAAACCCGGTAATAGCTGAACCACCTGAAATAATTAAAAGAATTACCACATAAAAGAACCAGATAAAACCTTTTTTTAAAAAACTCCGTGATTCTCGTTTGGCACGTTTTTTTATTATCCTGGATGAGCTTTTTTGTTTTTCCATATGTAAACGTATACTTCTTTTTCCCTTATAGAAAACAGTGTGAATTAATGAATAGTTATACTAAATAGCGTACCACAAAAAAATTATTCGGGAAACTTAATAAATTTTCCCGTCCTCTCTTACCATTGGAACAAACCTTACAGGAATCACCTTGTTTTTTATTATTTTTCCATCTTTTTTTGTCAACAGCACAAGATACTGAGAATACCCCTTTCCAACAGGGATTATCATGTTTCCGCCTTCTGCCAGTTGATCTTTAAGCGGTTGTGGAACATGGGTAGGAGAACACGTCACAATGATTGCATCAAAAGGACTGAATTCTTTCCACCCTTTATATCCGTCACCAATCCTGAATTGAATATTTTTATAACCAATCGTATCCAGAATTTTTTTTGCTCTCATTCCAAGGATATCAATAATTTCTATCGTATAAACCTTATTGCAAATTTCTGCGAGCACTGCTGCCTGATAACCTGAACCCGTTCCTATTTCAAGTATATTCTTTTTTTTATCCATATTTAATACTGCGGTCATTAACGCAACAATATATGGTTGAGAAATCGTCTGGCCTTCTCCAATTGGCAATGGATTGTCATCATACGCCTGATGTTTATATTTTTCAGGAACAAACAAATGCCGTTTAACATTTCTCATGGCACTTAATACGTGTTTGTTTTTAATTCCCCTGGCCTCTATTTGGGTATTTATCATCTGTTCCCGTTTTTTCTGGAAGTCAAACGGCTGTGATCCCTTTGCACTGCATTGAAAGTAAAAAACAATTATACCAGACAAACAGAGTAAAATTAAAATTTTATTTGTAATATATCTTTCCATTGCCTGCTCTTTTTTTATACAGAATTGATGGATCGAAAATCTCCCTCTACCTTGACGGGAGAGGGCCGGGGTGAGGGTGAATAAAATGTAATTCCAGTCTATTATATCCCCCGCCCCTTAATCCCCTCCCGCCGGGGGTGGAGAAATCGGACTTACAAATAACTCGTTTTTAGTTGCACTATGTAACCACCTGTTGTTCTTTGATAATTACTAATTCGCAGCCAAATTGTTTTGCCCTCTTTTTTAAGTTGTG
>JAUXDD010000196.1 GCA_030618465.1 Desulfobacteraceae bacterium | reverse complement strand
CCGGTGATAGGCACCGGCAAGAATCGATCCGGCAATACCGCCGATTTCAAACCCGCCGACTTTGGCCAGCACATCCAGGCCATCGTTGGGATCAGGCTGGTTCAGTTCAATTGCCCGGCGAATGATATCCCTTTTTTTTGCAAGCCCCTCGTCATCAACCCCCGCACCCCGCCCGACCATAATATCGAAAGAAATCCCGGTTATCACAGAACCTATGGCGGCAGAAGGGGTGGTATTGCCGATCCCCATATCCCCTGTCCCCAGCATTTCAATGCCCTGGTCAAAAAGACCGGATGCAATTTCAAATCCGGTGATGACCGCTTTTTCTGCATCCTGCCGTGACATGGCAGGGCCTCTGGCAAAATTGGCCGTTCCGTTGGCCAGCTTTCGTACAATCAGTTTATCACCACCCTCCAGGGAATCCGGATCAATATCCGGGATAATTCCCATATCAACAACCCGGACAACTGCCTCAACCTGCCGGGCTATGGCACTGATGCCTGCACCGCCCCCGATAAACGTCTGAACCATCGCGCCGGTCACATCCTGGGGATAAGCACTGACCCCTTCCTGAACCACACCATGGTCGCCGGCCATAACCAGCACGGCCTTCCGGCTGACAGATGGCGCAAGGGATTGTGCAATTCCGCACAGCCGTTCGGAAATATCGTGTAGTCTTCCCATGGCCCGTGAGGGCATGACAAGGCTTGCTGTCCGTTCCTCAGCTTTTTTTACCCATTCGTTGTCTATGGGTTTGATTCCTTTTAAAATTTCATTGATACCCATACTACCTGGAGTCATAACACACCTCGCCATTTTTTGAATAATCGATCTTATTATTTGTCAATTTAATTCATTCAACAGGGTTTCTATGGTCAACCGGCCTCTTTCAGGTACCCTGTGCTGAATTTCAACCCATTGCCTCAATTTTTCCATAGCCCTGCCTGAATCAATGATTTCCCGGGCCATTTCAGCGCCCGCTTTTAGATCATTCACTTCACCTGAAATATAAAATACGGGGGCCGCATTAAGACAAATGGTATCATACAGACCGTTTTTATCCATGCCTGTAAAAATTTTTAACAGCCGCAACGCCTCTTCGTGAGGATCTTTTCCCCCGGCGATATCTTCCGTTGTGCACATTCTTTTTATACCCATATTTTCAGGAACCAGGGTATAGTTTGAGATACGCCCATCTTCAGACAGTTCTGAAATATAACTTTCCGATACGGGCGAAAGCTCGTCAATACCACCTGCCCCGTTCCCTGTTGTGCCGTGAAATACAAGGGCCTTTTTAAATCCGATCTCTTTCATTGTCAAAATAGCCGGCTCTATCATCTCTTTTGAATACACCCCCCTGACACCAAAATCCGGATTTGCCGGATTTGCCAGGGATGCGGCTATATTTAAAATACTGCCAAAACTGATCTGCGAAAGTATCCTGAACAGGGCTTCCGGGTGGCTCTCCCGGCTCATTCCATTGAAAAGGCCGATTCCGGCCTGTTCAATACTCTCCTTTACTTTTTCCGCACGGCACTCCACGTCAACACCAAGGGCCTCACACATATCAACCGTACCGCATCGTGACGAAAGAGCCCGTGATCCATGTCTTGCCATGCAGACCCCGCCCGCCGCGCCAACAATAGCTGCACCAGTGCTGATATTAAACGTTTTGAAACTGTCCATTCCCGTACCGCAGTTGTCTAAAAGAGGCTTATCAACATCAGGTGTCACTTTCACCGTATCAAGGTTGAAAATGGCTTCCCAGACACCGGCTATTTCACCTGTACTCGGCCCTTTTGACGTAATCGCCGCAAGAAACGCTCCCTGGTGAATCTCTGGCTGTTCGCCGTTTAAAATTTCCGAAAACAGTTCCCGTGTCTCTTCCCTGGACAGGTCCTCTCCTGAAATCAAACGATTGATTGATTTGCCGAAATGCCTGAATCCATCATCCATATTATACCTCCACGATGGTCTTAAGACCATTTTTTGCCTCTGTATAGTCAAATCCTTCAATGAGCCGGTCCAGCTTGACACGGTTCGTGATTATTTCCTCAATCGGATGGATGGAATCAGCTATCATGCCAAGCGCCTGCCTGTTTTGGAGTACCGTACATCCGTAAGCACCGGTAATTTTGATTTCATTGTAATGAACAATATTCTGATCAAACTGAACACTGGATACAGGCAGCGATGTTCCGCTGAACAGGGAAATCTTTCCGCCGGGTTTCAATATTTTCAAATATGATTCATTCAATCCTGTCTGTGAGCATGCAAATATGATCACATCCACACCATTGCCCCCTGTAATGTCCATAACATGGCTGAAAAAACCGTCTTCCATTGGATTGAGCACCACATCAGCATAGTATGTTTCAACTGTTTTCCTTCGTCTGGCATTGGTTTCGCTGATCAATATCATTTCCGCTTTATTGTGTCTCGCGACAAAGGAATTCAGCATGCCCAGGGGACCGGCACCTGTTATTAATACCGTGTCCCCAAAATCAACTCCGGCCTTTTCCTGTGCATTGATGCTGCAGGCAACCGGCTCTGCCAGTGTTGCTTTTTCAAACCCCACATTATCCGGTATGGGATTTAATGCCCCTACAATATCACCTTCAAGCGGCACTGAAATATACTCGGCAAATCCGCCGTCCCTGGTAAATCCCAGTATTTCTCTTTGCCCGCATTGATTATCATCTCCATTCAGGCATCGGGCACATTTACAGCAGCGCAGACCCGGCCCTACCTGTACCCGATCCCCTTTTCTGAATTGATCCGTCATGCTTTCAGAAACGATTCCCGAGATTTCATGGCCGGGTATCCTCGGATACACCATGGCGCGATGTCCTTTCACGAGCATTTTAACATCTGCCGTGCAAATTCCGCAGGCCTTGATTTTCACCAGCACATGGCCGTCCAAGCATTCGGGTGTTTTTGTTTCTGTCACTTCCAGTTTCCCTGGCTCCTGAAGAATCGCTGCTTTCATTTTTTTCTTCTCCCCAAAACAAAAAAATCCCCAGGCATATAACGCCTGGGGATTTACCGTCTCCCTGTAAATAAAACTTCATGGCAGGTCTTCTGACTCCCCCACCCTGTTGATCGCCTTCCCATCACGCAAAAACGTCACAGTGGCAAAATGACCAGAGGGTTCTCTTTTCAAAAAAAAGCAGGGTCACAGCGGCGGGTCCGTACCGGTTTTTCACCGGTTTCCCTATTATCCCAAAATGAGCACCAAAAAGCTGTTTATCAAATTTTTATCTGCTATTAGACTATCCATTGAAAGATTGTCAAGTATTTTTTAAGGATTAAAAACAAACTTCACCGGTGAATGCACAGAATAGTTTTTCAAGATCTTCTAAAGCGGTTTTTCAATTAAAATAAGTTTTTACAAAATCCGCCTTGAACAGATAACCGGAACATGGTAAAACAAAAAACAGTTGATTTATGGTAATATTTTTTCCAAAGGTCAGACCTTTTTATTTAATATTATATAGGAGGAAAGCTATGGATAAGTATGTATGTGAAGTCTGCGGATATGTGTATGACCCTGAAGAAGGTGATCCGGATAATGACGTTGCTCCGGGAACGGCGTTTGCCGACCTGCCGGAAGACTGGGAATGCCCCACATGCGGTGCTTCAAAGGAAGAGTTTTCAAAAGAGGAATAGAGTTGTCTTAATTTGTTTTTTTGGACAGCCAGTCGGCCCCGCTTCAGCAGGGCTAATCCATAAAAATCTGACATCTGCCTTATTTAGGGTCTATCCAGAAATGGCTATTTTGTCCAATTTCTGGATGGACACTATTTAACAGGCCAACCGGCTAACAGGCCAACTTGAAAACAAAGGAACTGCCCATGAAACCTTTTGAAATTGCTGACGGTGTTTACAGTGTTGGTGTTACAGACTGGAATATCAGGGACTTCCACGGATATTCCACTCCGTCTGGAACATCATACAACGCATTTTTAATAATTGACGACAAAATAGCGCTTATTGACACGGTTAAACATCAATTTGCCAATCAATTTCTTGATAATATATCAAAAATAATAGATCCGGGCAAAATCGACTATATCATCAGCAACCATACTGAAATGGATCACTCGGGCTCTCTGCCAGAAGTTATGCACAGGGTGGGAAGTAACACACCCCTGTACTGCTCAAAAATGGGGCATAAAAATCTTCCCCTTCACTTCAGGCAAAACTGGAATTACCACCCGGTAAAAACTGGTGAGGAATTGTCCCTTGGCAAAAAAAACCTGGTGTTTCTTGAAACCAAAATGATCCACTGGCCGGACAGCATGTTTTCGTATTTAAAAGAAGACGGCATTCTTTTTTCCAGTGACGGTTTCGGCCAGCACTATGCAGGTCCGGAGACCTTCACCGACGAAACGTCGGAAGATATATTTGCGCATGCAAAAAAATATTTTGCCAATATTCTTCTCTTATTTGCACCCCGAATAAAAAAACTGATATCACAGGTCGGTGACCTTGGCCTTACAATCAATACCATATGCCCGGATCACGGCCTTTTCTGGAGAAAGAATCCTGAAAAAATTATTGAGGCCTATTTAAAATGGTGCGACCAGGTTCCTGAAAAAAAAGCCGTGATAGTATACGATACCATGTGGAAAAGCACGGAAGCCATGGCGGAAAAAATAGCCGAAGGAATCGCAGATGAAGGTATATATGCCAAACCCATGCATCTTCGAAACTGCCATCGAAGCGACATAATAACGGAAATCATGGATGCCAAAGCGATTGTTGTGGGTTCCCCTACAATGAACAACAATCTTTTCCCCACAGTGAGTGATTTTCTTACATACATGAAAGGGCTGAAACCCCAGGATAAAATCGGTGCTGCCTTTGGCTCCTACGGCTGGAGCGGTGAGGCAGTCAAACAAATCAACAATGAATTAACGGCCATGAATATTGAGCCGGTAGATCCCGGGTTGAGAATACAATATGTCCCGGAACAAAACGGGCTGGATACATGCCACGCATATGGGAAAAAAATAGGGCAGATGATAAATGATAGTACCGGTTGTTGATCTGAGCGAATGTGTGCTGTGCGAAATCTGTACGGACGTGTGCCCGGAAGTATTCAGGATGAATGATGCCGGTTTTGTTGAAATTATTGAACTGCCCGAATACCCGAAAGATGATGTGAATGAAATAATCAAATCCTGCCTGGGAGATTGTATTTCATGGGAAGATGATTAGGAAAAAACATGGCATTATCTGTTGTCGACTTATACAGGGATATACTCCCAAAAACCAACTGCGGTGACTGCGGGTATCCCACCTGCCTGGCATTTGCATCCATTGTGGTTTCTGAAAAACTCCCCATAGAAAACTGCCCGTACCTTGATGAAAATACAGTGAATAAATGCCGGGTTGAACTTGAAAAGCAGTATGCTGCCGGGAAATGGCTGAAAAGAGACATGGCTGCCGATGCCCTTGAGTGGGCAAAGAAAAAAACATCATCCATGAAGATTCATGATCTGCCGGACAGGATTGGTGGAAAATTAATTTCATTTAATGGAGAAACTGCCCTTGAACTGCCCTATTTTGATGATTATGTTGTCATAACAGACAACGAAATATTAAAGAAGGATGGTTCTGACCTCACCCGCTGGGAAAAGGTCTTTATATACAACCATATGGCACAGGGAGGAAACACCAGACCCTCGGGAAAATGGAAAGGACTTGTGGAATTTCCCAATACGGTTTCAAAAATGAAATCGATGATCAACCATGTTGAAATTCCAATGATTCGGAAATTTACCGGGCACCCGGATGAACTGGTCAGGGCTGCCCTGTCCACCGGCGGTACCGATATCAGCCATGAAATTGAATCAGCTGATGTTGCCCTGCACTTTACACCCCTTCCCCGGGTACCTGTCAGGGTTATATTCTGGGATCAGGCAAAAGAAGACCATATTGAAGCTGAAATTAAATTTATGTTTGATGAAACAATAACCGA
>JAUXDD010000211.1 GCA_030618465.1 Desulfobacteraceae bacterium | reverse complement strand
AGGCCATTGCAGATCGTAAGCGGTTTAATGAAGAATTTAAGAGGTTGGATTTTTACAGGCGTGTGTTGGGATTAATTTAGGTTATTATAGCAATATCTTATGACTGTAAATATTGATATTCATTTTCTGATTTAATGTAATCGCTTGATTTTAGCCTATACGCACAAATTAACTAATGCTTTTTTTATAATGAATGTTTTGACAGATTTTATCTGAATACAACTATATAAAGGCTGATTTTTCCCAAAAAAATGTGAGGGGGTTTATCATATATATCATACCCCCCCTGCGATAGCCCCCCCCCTGTTTCTGGGTGGAACTTTCTTTTTTTGTTCTTTGACAATTAAATACAGAAAAATAAAAAGGCCTTTTAATTAAAAAAGGCCTATTAGCTGCAAATATTTTATTGCCAGATAAGTATAGGTAATTGTCAAGAAGGTTTATAGTGGTTTTTAAAAATGGATTCCCATGTGTACAAAAAAGGATTTCAATTCATTCTCACTAAGTTCTATACCATTCCATTTAGCATCTCCTTTTGATATATCAAACTGAAAACCACCACCTAAAAAAAGAGATGTTTTTTCTGTGAAAGCAAAAGTTAAATCAATGCCTATCAGGCCGACCACACCACTATCAATATCAATCTCATCTGAAAAATAAGTCCCACCATAATAATCATATATAGCTACATCTACATCAACATTCGAATCTATATAAACATATTTAAATCCGGCTTCAAAGGATAGTCCGAAATTTTTATTAATTTTAGGCTCAAATATGGCGGAGCATCCAATTGACAAAAGTGTTGCGTCACCTCCTATCTCAGCTTCTATATAGTCTCCATACATGTCGTATCCGGATGCATAGTCGTCGTCAATATCCCATTTTGAAAAACCGCCTGTAGCGGCAATTGCAATATTATTATTTCCCCAAAAAAGGACTTTCCCGTCAATCCCGAACCCGCTATCCCAATCGTCTGAACCGGGCATATAATAGTTTAAACCTAGTCGGAACTCAGGGGTGCTTTTTTTTTCAACTTCTTTCACAGCTTCATCTTGAGCGTTCAAAACACCAGTACATCCAAAAATAACAACCAGAACAACAAGAGCTTTCCGTAGAGATCGCATAACCCCTCCTTTTTGTTAGATAGACAATAGAGAAATGTTTTTAAGTGATGATTTAAAACCTTATATTAAAAATAAGCAATCTGTGTCAAGGCAATTCAGTATAGGAATACAAATAGAGATAAATAATTATGCTATTTTTTTCTTGACACGTAAATCCTCTATGATTATATTAGTAATAAAAATAATAAAGGAGGTGATTAAATGACAATCATAAACATTAAAGAATTTCCGGATGATCTACACAGAAAGGCAAAGGCAAAGGCTGCCCTTGAAGGGATTTCCTTAAAGGCACTTATAATTAAAGCAATAACCGAGTATCTCAAAAAGAAAAAATAAGGGGGTATTATGGCTAAAGTTGCAAAAAGACGTGGCCGGTATGTCATAGATTTCTATGATAACAGGGGTAAACGCAGATGGAAAACATTGCCGGAAGGATCAACCAAGAAAAAGGCAATGGAAGCCTTAAGGGAAATTGAGGATCAGCTTTTAAAAGGAATATATCTTCCTGCTAAAAAAGTTCCTCTTTTCTCTGATGTTGCTCAAGACTGGCTTGAATATAAGAAAGCTAATGTCAGGGCTTCAACTCTGCAAATGTATAAAGGGCATTTGGAAAATCATTTTTCTATGCTTGATGATTTGAAGATAAACCGGATTACCACTGCAATTGCTGAAAAGTTCATTAATGAAAAACAGAATAATGGAATGAACATTACGACATTGCGAAAAGTAATTGTCACGTTTAATCAGGTTATGAATTATTCAGTCAGGCATAAATACATTGATTACAATCCGGTAAGGGATGCGGAACGGCCAAAAGGGCAGGGTGGAGAAGAACAGGAAGATATTAAAATTTTGTCACCGGATGAAATAAAAGTCTTTCTTGATGCAGAGGATGACCAGAAGTTTCACACACTGTTTATGATGGCTATTTTAAGCGGTGCCCGCAGAGGTGAGCTGTTTGGGCTTAAATGGACAGATTTTGACTGGATTAATAAACAGGTTCATATACAGCGAACGTATAACAATGGGGCATGGTACAAACCAAAATCCAAAACATCAAATCGCAAGATTGATTTGTCACCAATGATGATAAAAGAATTAAGAAAGTGGAAATTTGCCTGTCCACCTTCTGAACTTGATCTTGTATTTCCGAATAAGCAGGGTCAGCCAATTACTCACAGCAATATGTTGCGTCAGCATTTCTGGCCTGCATTGAAAAAGGCAGAGATACAGCAAATCAGATTTCATGATTTGCGCCACACGTATGCAAGTCTTTTCATCGAACAAGGGGAAAACATTAAATACATTCAAACACAGTTGGGACATTCAAGCCCGACAGTGACTTTGAATATATATGCACACCTGATGGAACCTATTAATCAGGAAGCAGCTTGCAGGCTTGAAAATGCCATTTTTCAAACAACCGGTAGCAAAATGGTAGCAGAAACGAATCAAGGAAGGTAGGGGTGATGGATAACTTATTGAAATCATGGTGCCCCCGGCAAGGATCGAACTTGCGGCACCTGGATTAGGAATCCAGCGCTCTATCCACTGAGCTACGGGGGCGCATGATTGCATCAATAAATCTGGTATGAAATATCAAATGGGATATGAAATATCAAGAGATAAAGTGTCAGGGGATGCACAAAAATAAACTGGGTTTTTTAGCATCCGGAATTGGGCAATATTTATTAATTTGCTTAAGTCAATGACATCGATATGTAGTATAAAAAAATGGGGATTTCTGAATAAAATAATTGACATTATCCCATTTGTCCACTATATAAATTTGTTTTTCAAGGTATGCGGCTAAATATATTTTCAAGCCCACAAAAAATTTACGGCAGGTGAGTTGCCTGCTGAAAAATGAGGAAAAGAATGCCGGTTAAAATTACACCAAAGACTGTTAATACTGATTTTATCAAAAAGCTTGAGGAGCTTAGCGGACAGAATATCCATCTCTGCATGCAGTGCGGGACATGTTCAGCATCATGCCCCATGTCGGAGAACATGGAATTTACTCCGAGAAAAGTCATGCATCTTGCACAATTCGGATTGGAAGAGGGGCTGGAGGATGTAAATACCTGCAAAGTATGTGCGTCCTGTCATAGCTGTACGGTCAGATGTCCAAGAGGTATTGATATTGCCAGGGTCATGGAAGCATTGCGGCAAATGATTTTAAGAAAGAATATAAACTTTGTTGAACCGTCAAAGATACCTGCCGAGACAATCAAGGAATTGCCACCGATTGCTCTTATTGCCGGTTTTCGAAAACTGACGAGTTGAGGATAGAAATGAAAATTAAGTATTATCCAGGATGTACTTTAAAATCCAAGGCAAAGAATTTTGAAGATGCGGCAATTGCTTCACTGAAAGAACTTGATATTGAATTGGAGGAAATTGATCGGTGGAACTGTTGTGGTGTTGTTTATTCTCTTGCTGATGATGACCTTATTCACATGGTCGCCCCTGTTCGTAACCTTATCAGGGTGAAGGAGCAGGGGGGGGACAAAGTCGTAATTCTTTGTTCCATGTGCTACAACACCCTTTCCCGGGCAAACCTGCTGATGAAGGAAGATGAAGAGAAGAGAAACACGATTAACAGCTTCATGGATGAAGAAATCGATTACAGCGGTGAAGTTAAGGTCCTTCATCTCCTCACTTTTCTTAAAGAGGAAGTAGGCTGGGATAACCTGAGGGAAAAAGTCAGTAATCCCCTGAAAGGTTTAAAAGTTGCCCCTTATTACGGGTGTACCCTGCAACGGCCGCGGGAAGTAGGCATAGAACCTCTCGGAAGTTTTGAACTGATGACCGAATTTCTTGAGGCACTTGGCGCTGATGTGGTGAAATTTTCTGCTGCTGATTTATGCTGCGGTTCATACCAGGTAGTTGGAAATGAGGGTGTTGTTCTGGATGCCTCGGCAAAAATTCTGAATATAGCCGATTCAGAAAAAGTTGAAGCACTGGCAACAAGCTGCCCCCTTTGTGAATTCAACCTGGGGAAAAGGCAGGGCCTGTTGATGGAAGAAAAGAAAATTAAAAAAGAAATTCCGACTTTTTATTTTACACAACTTCTGGCAGTGGCTCTTGGAATTGATCCCGAGGTCTGCCGGTTCGATCTGAATGCATCAGCTTCTTTGGAACTTTTAAAAACCAGGAATTACTCTTAATCCTTGGTATAAGGATTAAAACAATGAGTTTTTTTCTTAAGGAGACATAAATATGGCAGAAAAATCCAGTAAACAAGCCCCGAGAGTGGCAACCGGTGATCGGGCGATTTTACCTGAGGGAGCCAGTACAATCCCTGTGTATGTGATGGGTAAAAAATATGAGGTGCCTGAAAGCCTTACAATTATGAAGGCAATGGAATTTGTCGGCTTTAAATTCATCCGCGGCGCCGGCTGTCGTGGCGGCATATGCGGTGCCTGCCCCACGGTTTATCGTAAAGCCGGGGATTATAAAATTTATTTTGGCCTGGCATGCCAGACCGTTGTTGAGCCGGACATGTTCCTTGCGCAGATTCCTTTTTATCCGGCCAATCGCGCAAAATTTGATATGGAAACAATCGAACCGACAGCTGAAGCCATTCATGCGCTTTATCCGGAACTGTTCCGCTGTGTTGCCTGTAACAGCTGCACAAAAGCATGCCCCATGGATGTAGACGTCCTGGGATATATATCGGCCATGAAACAGGGGAATATCGCAAAGGCCGCGGAAATATCATTTGACTGTATTCAGTGTGGTCTATGCGCCAGCCGATGCATGGGGGAACTGCCCCAGTATCATATCGGTCAGCTGGCCCGAAGGGTATATGCCAGATATATTCAGCCAAAAGCCGATCACCTGCGAAAGAGAGTGGAAGAGATTAATTCAGGTAAATACGACAAAATGCTTGAAGATCTTGTGGCCATGAGTAAAGAAGAGCTGGAAAAACACTATACTGAGCGTGAACGTGAACCCGACCTGGCGTCTCCGGGAGAATGGAAACCACAGGACACTCAGTATCTGTAATATACATGAATTATAAATAATGGACTGCCTTTGCCGATAAGTGTGAAAGGAGAATACAATGGGGTACACACCCGAACTTAAAGACTTGATAAAAAGAGTAGAAGCTACCCGCCCTGAGCGGGTGGAAATGGCTCGCCGAAATGAGCATTATCCTGCATTAACACTGGATGAACGTGGGCAGGTTTTAAATAAATATCATCCTGATTACCAGGAAGATGGGAAACGCGAAGTAAAAGTAGGGCCGAACAAAGGGGACATTTTACAGGACGGGGTTGCGGAACTTCTTGAATCAAAATCAATTATTCGTCCTGAGAATGTGGATCTTTCAGAAGTTGACCATGAAACAGACGTCCTTGTTATCGGCGGCGGCGGTGCCGGAACAGCTGCTGCTATTTTAGCTTCTGATAACGGTGCAGATGTTATTATTGCAACCAAGCTGCGCCATGGGGACTCGAATACGATCATGGC
>JAUXDD010000126.1 GCA_030618465.1 Desulfobacteraceae bacterium | reverse complement strand
CTTGCCCTTGCGGTAGAGCCGGTGGCGGAAACGATCCGCTCGGTTTTCACGGAATGATTCCCGGCATGAAACCGTGGCAAATTAAACTTGTTTTTGACATAAAAACAGAAAAGGTTATTGGAGGCCAGATTGTAAGTCATTCCATCCCGCCTTCAAGAAAAATAGACGCGGTCAGCGCCTTTATCCTTGGAGGGAAAACAATTTCAGACCTTACCACATTCATGTCCGCCTGTAACCCTGATATTTCTTCGGAGCCAAGCATGGAACCGATTACTATTGCTGCGGAACAGGCTTTGCAGAAGTTGAAAAAAATGAAATGAGATATTTAACTGCCCCGCCGCAAGCGGCGGGGAATACAACCCCAGGGGATTGAAATTTAGGAGAACTCAATGAAGTTATTGATCATTGGCGGTGATGCCGCCGGAATGAGCGCCGCCAGCAGGGCCAAACGCAATATTCCGGATATGGATGTCACGGTTTTGGAAAAATCTTTTGACGTTTCCTATAGCGCCTGCGGCATGCCATATAATATTGCTGATACGGAAAGAGAAATTGAAGATCTGGTTGTCAGGCAGGCCCGGGTATTCAGGGAAAAGCAGGGGATCAATCTTTTGACCGGGCACCTTGTTGAAAAAATTGATCCGGCAGACAGAAAAGTTTTCGGTACCACGAATCAGGAAAAGGCGTTTGAATTTTCCTATGACAAATTGCTGATCGCAACCGGTGGATCTCCGATTGTTCCTGACCTCCCTGGTTTTGACCTTCCTGGAATTATGGCGCTGAAGAGCCTTGATGACGGCAGAAAAATAAAAGCATATATTAAAAACCATCATGTAAACAAAGTCGTTATAATTGGAATGGGATACATCGGTCTTGAAATGTGTGAAGCTCTTCGCGCACAGTCAATCGAAGTAAACATGGTAAAACCAGGTCCTGTTTTTCTCCCCTGGATGGCACGGGAACTTTCAGATATTGTCAAAAAAGCAATTGTGTGTTATGACACAAAAATTCATACAGGATATCCGATAGAAAAAATTGAGTCAGATGGCAAATGCTTAAAAGTTATATGCACAGGCTTAACACTTGAAGCCGGTATGGTACTTGCCGCTATTGGCATAAAACCAAACAGTGATCTGGCCGCAAATGCGGGAATTAAAACCGGGATAAACCGTTCAATTGCCGTGAACAGACATCTCCAGACATCGAATGAAAACATTTATGCCGCCGGCGACTGTGCAGATGCCTACCATGTAGTTACAGAAAAAAAAACGTGGATTCCCCTTGCGCTCAGGGCAAACCGGGCAGGGTGGGCAGTGGCTGACAATGTATCCGGAAAAAATGTGGAACTTCCCGGAATCGCCGGTACAGCTGTATTTAAAGTGTTTGACCTTGAGGTGGCTCGCACCGGCCTTACTGAAAAAGAAGCAGAAAAATATGGATTTGACCCCGTCTCTGTTACCATAAAAACAAGATCACGCGCCCATGCTCATCCAGGTTCATCAACTATATGGATTCATATGATCGGAGATAAAAAAACCGGTCGTCTGCTGGGCGCACAAATGGTAGGAAAAGAAGGTGTTGCCCATAGAATTAATGCAGCTGCAGTTGCACTGCACAGCCTTATGACCGTTGATCAGTTCAGCCAGACCGACCTTGCTTATGCGCCGCCTTTTGGCCCTGTTTGGGACCCGCTGCTGACAGCGTCTAACCAGCTTTTAAAAAAGATATAACCTTAATCGAGTAAAAAGGAGGTGCCCATGGGCGAAGAACTGGGGGTTAGCTGTGCCCGGCCAACAGGAGGACCGGTCGGTGAATCGGTTAAAACGGATGAAACTGAAAAAGAAAAAAATATTTTTAAGGAGGTGGTCAGCATGATTAAAGTCGGTCAAAAAGCTCCGGATTTCACAGCCCCGGCATATCACAAGGGCAGATTTATCAATGTAAAACTTTCTGATTATCTGGGAAAATGGGTTGTATTGTGCTTTTATCCTGGCGACTTCACATTTGTCTGAGCGACTGAAGTTTCAGCAGTTGCTGAAAAATATCCGGAATTTCAAAAACTGGGAGTGGACGTTCTTTCAATGAGTATCGACAGTATGTTTGTTCATAAAATGTGGAACGATAATGAGCTTTCCAAAATGGTAGACGGCGGGGTTCCTTTTCCCATGCTTTCAGATGCGGGCGGCAAAGTAGGTGCTGTGTACGGTATTTATGATGATAATGCCGGTGTTGAAACAAGGGGCAGATTTCTTATTGATCCTGACGGCGTTGTTCAGGGCTATGAAGTATTGACACCACCTGTTGGAAGAAACGTTAATGAAACCATAAGGCAGATACAGGCGTTTCAGCTTATAAGAGAAAGCAAAGGCACAGAAGCAACACCTTCAGGGTGGAAACCAGGCAAGATGACACTCAAGCCCGGGCCGGAACTGGTCGGTAATGTATGGAAAGAATGGAAAACCGAAATGGCTTTTGATTAAACACTGAAAAGTACTGCCTTTGAAGAAAGAGCGGGGCAGTACTTTACATTTTTTTAACTCCAAAATATGGAGAAGATAATGAAAAAAATCGCACTTTTTGTTTTTAATGGTGATCCCATGTGTTTTATCCATGTATTGTTAAACGCGCTTGATATGAAGGAAAAGGGTTGTGATGTGAAAATTATTATAGAGGGTGCAGCCGTAAAGCTCATTCCCGAGGTCGCAAAGACGGACAATCCTCAGAATAAGTTATGGGATAAAGTTAAATCGCAGGGACTTGTAGCTGGTGTATGCCGGGCTTGCTCACACAAACTCGGCACATTGAAAGCTGCTGAAGCGCAGGGGCTTGTGCTGCTTGACGATATGTCCGGGCATCCATCAATGTCAGGATACCAGGACAATGGATATGAAATCATCTCTTTTTAGTATGATAACAAGATGTTGTCTTACATAATGTTCATGCACTATATACATTGCGGGAATATTCTGGCTTATCACTTTTGCAATTCTTCTGTTTATTATTATCCACGATTATATGACGGCTACAGCCGTTATTCCGTATTTGCATATATCAGAGCAATGATTACCGGATAGGAAAAGGTGGAAGAGCATGTCGAAGTTTAAGCGCATGAAAAAGCCGGTTAAAGAAATATTTATATGAATAGTATCTAAACTTGATTTAAGTCAAAGCCATTGCAAGATATATAAAATACATTAAGATCAAAAATTTAAAAACCCCGTAATTATTAATAGTGTTTAACGAACCTTAATCAAAAGGAGAAAAAATTATGTTTTGTTTTCAATGTCAGGAAACAGCTAAAAATGAAGGCTGTACCGTCAAGGGTGTTTGCGGAAAACCGGAGGATACCGCAAACCTTCAGGATCTTTTAATCTATGCATTAAGAGGGCTTGCTGTTTACGAAGAAAAGGCCGGGGAGCTGGGTATTTCAAACAGGGAAAACGGTTTGTTTGCGGCACAGGCACTTTTTACCACCATAACCAATGCCAACTGGGATAATGGCAGGTTTGTTGCGCTTATCAAAGAGACTTTAAAACGCAGGGACGCTCTTAAGGGTAAGGTTTCTGCTGCTTACAAAGAAAAAAACGGCAAGAATATTGATGAAATTCTGCATCATTGTGCCACATGGTTTTCAGATGATGTGTCTGAATTTGAAGAAAAAGCAAAATCAATCGGAGTTCTTACAACGGAAAATGAAGATGTCAGGTCATTAAGGGAGCTTCTGATCATTGGTTTAAAAGGAGTTGCCGCGTATGCGGATCATGCTGCAATCCTTGGAGTTGAAAAGGATGAAATTTATGATTTTATAATGGAAGCTCTGGCTTCGACCACCAAAGATCTTTCAGTGGATGAAATGATCGGTCTTGTCATGAAGGCCGGAGAAGTCGCAGTAACAACCATGGCTGCTCTGGATGAAGCCAATACCACAGCTTATGGCCATCCTGAAATAACAGAAGTTAACATCGGGGTTGGCAGCAATCCGGGAATCCTGATAAGCGGTCATGACTTGAAAGACATGGAAGAACTGCTGAAGCAGACCGAGGGCACAGGAGTTGATGTCTATACCCACGGTGAAATGCTTCCGGCTAACAGCTATCCGGCGTTTAAAAAGTATGATCATTTTTTTGGAAATTACGGCAATGCCTGGCAGCACCAGAACAAGGAGTTCGAATCTTTTAACGGTCCGATCATTATGACCACAAATTGTATTATCCCCATAAAAAAGGGGAATTATCAAAATAGAATCTTCACCACAGGCATGGCCGGATATCCGGATGTGGTTCATATTCCGGACAGACCTGAAGGAGGAACAAAGGATTTTTCAAAGATTATCGAACTGGCCAAAACATGCTCGCCGCCAACAGAGATTGAAACCGGCAAAATTGTAGCCGGATTTGCCCACAACCAGGTTTTAGCTCTTGCAGACAAGGTTGTTGATGCTGTCAAATCAGGAGCTATCAAACGCTTTGTAGTTATGGCCGGGTGCGACGGACGGCAGAAATCAAGAAGCTATTTTACTGAAGTTGCTGAAAATCTGCCAAAAGATGCTGTGATTTTAACAGCCGGATGCGCGAAATATCGCTACAACAAACTAGACCTTGGCGATATCGGTGGAATTCCAAGGGTACTTGACGCCGGCCAGTGCAACGATAGCTATTCCCTTGCGGTCATAGCCCTGAAACTGAAAGAGGTCTTTGGCCTTGATGATATTAATGACCTGCCGATTTCTTATGACATTGCATGGTATGAGCAAAAGGCAGTTGCAGTTCTTCTGGCGCTGCTTCACCTTGGTGTCAAGGGGATCCGACTTGGACCAACCCTGCCGGCTTTTCTCTCTCCGACAGTGGTAAATGTTCTGGTGGAAAAGTTTGATATCAAACCAATCGGTACTGTTGCGGAGGATATCGAGGCTATTATGGCTGGAAAATAGTACGCTAAGCTAAGTGAAAAATTTACATCGTGTGCAGGTGGTATATGGGAATTACTCCATATACCACTAAAGGAAAATTCTATGAATATTGAAATCAGGGAATGCTTTATGGAAGCATGGGAAAAGTACTTTCCCGGCAGTGAGCTGCCCATTGCCTGTTTTTATGCCAATGAGTTGAATAATGTAGAGTTCCCGAACGTTCCCAAGCCTAATTCCAAAGGCTACACATGTATTTTCAGCCAGATAGCTCCAGTAAGGAAAGGGCGCGCCCGTGCCTTTAATAAGGAGAACCTGGGATGTTTCGGGAGTTTTCTGCCCTTTGGTTTTGATTATGAACTCACCGATGATGTTAAGAACTACGTTTGCAATGTGGAACGTGTTAAAAAGAGCTATAAGCATCTTGAGAGTATGTATGAACACCGCCCGCCTGCACAGGCTCCAGGGAAATACCTTATGTTCAAGCGTTGGGATACGCTTGAAGAACATGATGATCCACAGGTGGTTTTTTTCTTCGGCAGCCCGGACGTTATTTCCGGCCTCCATGGGCTGGCAAATTTTGATGCCATGACACCATACGACGTAATTGCACCGTTCGGTACTGCCTGTGATTCAATTGTTGGTTTTCCAATGTACGAACTTGCATCTGACCAGCCGAAGGCGGTCATTGGTGCCCTGGATCCTTCAGTAAGGACCCGCTTTAAGCCGGACATTCTCACGTTCTCCGCCCCCTGGCCCAAGCTTTTGAGCATCCTGGAAAATATGGATGAAAGTTTCCTGGCTTTAAATAGCTGGTCTAATCTAAAAGCGCGATTTTCACGAGGTAAATAGTTTATATAAAGGAGAATGAAAATGGATAAATATGTGTGCATCCCCTGTGATTATGTTTATGACCCCGAACTGGGTGACCCTGAAAATGATATTCCTCCCGGAACCAGCTTTGAAGATTTGCCGGATGACTGGCAGTGCCCGGTATGCTTTGTTGATAAGGATGAGTTTGAAAAAATCGAGGCATAATAGAGGAAACGCATGATATTTACATCTTTCGTTTTTTTGTAGTACTCATCCAGAAAAGAGAAATTTTGTTCAAGTTCAAGGAAGGCGAAAATTTTAACCACAGAAATACATTAAGTATTTCGAGGATGAAAACTGGTATGCAATAAATTCTTTTAGTTGAGTGGTTAATGATATTCCTGAAGTTAAAGGCTTTTTTTTATTCTTCAGATCATCTCGGTATAGAATGGATTTTTTTCCCCCTCATAATAATCAGTTAGAAAATCCATATCTTCATATTCAAATACCTTATTCATAACTCACTACCTCCTTTGCTATTAACAACATGTTTAAAAAATACAGCTTCGAAAATGGTTTTGAGAAAAAATTTCCCCAATCGCTTGCGATATTATGGCAATATCAGAAATAGATTCCAACCATTTTATCCAAACAGAATGAAAAAGAGATCAGGAAAACCGGATGTTTTCGAAATTCGACAGGGCTGCTGTCATTCATGGGGGCGTATCATCTTGTAATTAAAGAATTTTATTGCATGTCGCAAGCGGCGGTAACAAAAATGTCGAAAATGGATTTTCGACATTTCGCAAAAATATTACAAACAATTTAAATCATTGAATATTCTTTTGAAAACAATTTGTGTCAATTAAAAAAACGGAATAATTCAGGCTGTTTCCCAGAATGTGTATTCTAAGCTATTTATTTACAAAAGGGGCGCCCTTCGGACACCCCCCAACTACACTATTCAGGAATGTTTTCCCTGGTTTTAATTTTAACATTATTCATTTTGCACTATTTATATTCACATTCCTTTTGCTTTATTTTCCTTGTAAAAAGGAGAGCAACTGACCATCCACATTCTAACGATGGGCCTGAACAATCGTGTGAAAATTCCGCGCCAGCCAAACTCTTGTTTAAACTGCGACAGATAATCATCAAATGAGTTATTCTGAAAATTTAAAAGCTTTTGAGTTTCTTCCGTATCCATATAATCCGTATACCAAAAATCACTGTCATCCGTAGGTGCCCTAAATGCCGCATCCGGCAGCATACCTATTCCCATAGCATCAAGAAGTCTTGTTTGAAATTCCCTGTTTGTCATCTGAGAATTAGCACCGCCGCCGCCGTACAGTATTTTTCCTTCCGTGGGTGCGTCTATGGAATTTACAACGGATGTCGCGATATCCATGGGATGAACAAATTCCATTCTCTGCTCAAGGGGAATGCCGAAAGAAGTTGCAAGTGAAGATTTCATATCCCGGTCAAGCATATCAAGGGGCATTGCGGCCCCGACCCTTAGGATTGTCCATTTCAGACCGCTTCTTTCCCTGATTTCCAGCTCCGATTCAACCTTTGATCTGGTATAATAATCCGTTCCCTCCATCTCTTCATCAGCCCTTCTCGGCGGAGGAGTTGAATGCCTTACCCCATGAACGGTCACGGAACTTGTGAAAAAAAACTTTGGATTTTTTTCGCTCTTTTTTGCGGCTTCAACAAGATTTTTCGTACCGCCGATATTGACTTTTTTTACAAGATCAGGCACCTGTTCACTAAGAGGAGGGATTATTGCCGCAAGATGAAGGATGCAATCCATGTCCTGCACAATTTTTTCGCAAATATCCGAATCAGTAATATCACCCCAGACCGTATCGAATTTACCGAGGGCAGAAAGTTTATTCTCCACACCCTCATTCCTGGGATTTTTCACATCAAAACAACGCACCTCATGTTTTCCTTCCTTAAGAAGAAGTTCCAGAGTACTTGTGCCCAAATTTCCAAAAGAACCTGTAAGTAGAACTTTCATTTTTCCCCTCCCTTTAGATCAGTATCAATTATCCACCTGCATTTGCTGTATTTTTCTTTATTTTCAAAGGCAGAATTTCGTTTCCCAGAATGTGTATTCTAAGCTATTTATTTACAGTAAGCCAATGAAAAAAAACAATAAAAAAAAACTTGTTCAATGATATCTGTCATTTCAACTGCCAGCCGCCGCCTTTATGCTTCGGGCATAATTCAATAAACCGATCCAGTAAAATTTCTTTTTTCAGCCTCCCTACATACATTCTAAGACCGCTGTCATCTTTATTAATACTTTCACCATGATCCAAAACGAATTGATTCAACATTTTTTCTGATACACATTTTTCTGTATTCTCAACAAGACACTTAAAAACAAGAAAAAATCTTCGGGACCTTTTCTTGATTACTTTCTTACTGAATTTGAAAATTGTATTATCTGTTTCAGGATTATATTCTGCCCTGATATCTTTATACTCAACGACAGATGTTTCATTTAAAAAAATTTGATTCAGTAATATCCGGATTTTGTTTTTTTGCATTTCAAGCTTGTCGTGTTTGTCAATTTCACCATAAATCCCGGTTACCCTGATCTCTTTTAATTTTGATTTCTCACTATACAGATTTTCACTCTCAATTATTCTGCCTTCTCCAAGAAGACACTTTGCAATTCCTGTCAATATCTCCGAAAAAATATCCGCGCGATGTTCCATAAAGGAATTCAACCGGTCGGCATTATTAAGGCCATCATCTGATTTTTCAAATAAAATTTTTTCATATCTTTTCATAGCTTCTTCATATCTTCCGGAATCTTTATACAGCCTGGCCCTGTCATGATTTAAAAAAAGACGATCACGCGGCTCCATACCATTTTTCTTCTTATTAACTTCTTCAGCCCGGCTTAATAATTTTTCAGCAGCATCAAAATCTTTAAGCATAATCATCAGTTTTATTTTTCGGGAATAAGCACAGGATATCCACAATCTCACAAAACGAGGCAACCGACCCAATGGATGCTGAAAGACGATGGACAAAAAACAGTTCTCACCAAAACAGATGATAAAACAGAAGAAGAAGAAGAAAATGAAAATGATAATTTTAAGAATATCTGCGTCGAAAAAGAAGA
>JAUXDD010000051.1 GCA_030618465.1 Desulfobacteraceae bacterium | reverse complement strand
AAACTCGGCTGGACGGCTGAATTTACAGATATTGAAAAAATTATCCGCACGGCCTGGGGCTGGCATCAGAACCAGCAGTATTAAAATTAACTGTCAACAGCACATTTACAGACGGTCTGTCAAATCACTCAAAAGCCTCACACCGAATCCTGTCCCACCGGAACCGCAGTAAGCGCCTCCTTTTGCAGCGGCGGCAGGCCCGGCTATATCAATATGCGCCCATGGGGTATCACCCACAAAATCTGAAAGAAATAACGCGGCAGTGATTGCACCTCCCCATCGGGAACTGCTCATGTTTTTTATATCAGCAAGATCACTTTTTATCAGTTCTTTATAATCATCCGGTAGCGGCATGCGCCAGCAGCGCTCGTGGGTTTTTTTACCTGATTTTACAATCGCATCCGCCAGTTTGTCATCCGGTGAAAACACCCCGGCTATTTTATCACCCAGCGCAACCACACAGGCCCCTGTTAAAGTGGCCATATCAATGATGGTATGAGGTTTATATTTCCGGATGGTATAGGATATGGCATCAATTAATATGAGCCTGCCTTCTGCATCTGTATTTCCGATTTCAACGGTTTTGCCGCTGTAGCTTTTAATGATATCACCGGGTCGGGCAGCACTTCCGGAGGGCATATTTTCAACCAATGGAATGACACCGATGACCTTTTTCCCTGGTTTCAGTTTTGCCGCTGTAATAAGTGTTGCCGCAACAGCAGCAGCACCGGACATATCGATCTTCATATCCGAAAGCCCGGAAGTCGGTTTCAGGTTGATGCCGCCGGAATCAAACGTGACCCCTTTCCCAACAAAAGCGATGGTCTTTTTTGCATTGCCCGGGTTGTATTCAAGGATAACCAGGGCAGGCTTATTTTGACTGCCTGCTGAAACAGCCAGCAGGGAACCGAATTTCCCGGCTTTCAATTGTTTTTCATTCAAAATAGTCGTTTTCAGTTTTACTTTTCCGGCAAGTGTTACAATGGATCGGGCAAGCTGTTCCGGTTTTTTGTCATTGGATGGTGTGGTCACCCATTCTCTTGCCAGGATCGTTCCTTCACATACGGCAGCAACCCTGGAAACCAGTTTCCTGTGTTTTTTGGCCGTATCAGCATTGACCAGCAAACAAATTTTTTTGATTGGTTTGAGTTTCTTTTCCTTTTTATATTTATCAAAAATATGATTGCCCAGGCAGGCGCCTTCCAGTATGGCTTCAATAACTTCCGGTTCTTCCATTTTCATTTTTCCGGAAGCAGGGGCGGCTATCAGAATATCGGTCAATTCTTTTTTAATACCGGTTTTCACTGTTTTCCCTGAGAATATACGCAACCCTTCAGCATCTACCTTATCTAACTTTCCCAGCCCTGAAAAAATCACCCGTCCTGCTTTTACGCCGGTCATATCATACAGAATGATCTCATCACCTTTTTTCCCTTTGAATTCTTCTATTTTTTTTGCCGTTTTTATGAGAAACTGAATGGTTTTATCCTCATGAATAGTTTTGTCTTCGCAGACAGGGATCACCAGTGTATCTGTTTTTTCTTTTTTTAAATCAACGGATGTTAACTGAAGCATATAATTTTCCTCATCATTTTATTAATTGATTGTATAGACGAATATGAAGAACGCCGAGATGTCGAATAATAGCACAACATGCTATGAATATGAAGGAGTTTTGGGTATCTGTTGAAAATCATTCTTCACCGGAAGCCAACTTCCTTAAAGGAACTGGAAATTATTTCCGGAAGGAAAAGCAGCAATTTGTCATTCCCGAGAAAGCGGGAATCCGGAAAATGCTGATATTAACGGAAAATATTTATTTATAAGCCAGATTTATTATATACTATCAGTACGTTATTATTTCACCGAGAATTGCTGAATACACGGTGAGAGAAAAATCTTCTCAAATGGATTGAAGAAACAATAAAATTCGTTTACAATACTATGCTTAGCGTAGTATCCTGTCCAAATGATAAAGACATGGGCGAACAGAACTTCTCAACGCTTTTATGAAGAGGGAAAAATTTCAAAATATCGCAGTATGGATATTGATGCCGCTGATGATTTGCTTGCCGCGCTCGATGCCGCAGAATCCTTGAAGGATTTAAGTCCTTTGAAAAGCCTTGGATTACACAAGTTGTCAGGGAACAGGGCCGGGCGATGGGCAATGACTGTTAACGGCCCCTGGCGCATCTGCTTTCGATTCAAAGATGGCGATGCATATGATGTAGAAATTACGAATTATCATAAAGGATAATTATATGAAACCGATACACCCAGGTCGTATCCTGAAACGTGAAATGACTGCCCGCGGACTCTCCGCAAATAAACTGGCTTTGTCCCTGCGGGTGCCATCCGGACGCATAACTCAAATCCTCAATGGAAAACGAGGAATATCAGCAGAAACAGCCTTGCGTCTTGCACGCTACTTTAGAAACGATGAAAGATTCTGGATGAATCTTCAAACCAGATTTGAACTTATAATAGCCAAACAGAATATCGGGAAAAAAATTGAATCAGAAGTAGAGCAAGCCGCATAATTTTCTTTTCAGACCATTTTAATTCCGACCATTTTAATTCCGATTGTAACGGCCTTGAAAGTAAAACGATGTGACGCTCTTTAAAACATGACGGCCTGATATGTGTATACGGAATAAAAAACAAATAGATGCATTAAAAAATTATCTGTGTGTATCTGTGTCCGTCTGTGGCTGATGAAATAAATTTATTAAGATTTAACACTACTTCAAAACATCCGTAATCCCCGCTTTTTTTATACTGCCCTTCCCGAACTTCTCCGTTATTGCATCAACAACGCTATCCACCTTTTCCCACCCGGCATTTTTCTTTTTGTCTGCTCCAAACAACTCCATCTGTACAGGTGTATCCACCGACAGAAGCCCGGATACACCGACGCCGATCAGCCTTACATTTTTATTTATATCGTAAGTATCAAGAAGTTTTGACGACTCTTTATAAATTACCACTGACGATTGAGTCGGTTGAAAAAGGGTAACACTCCGGGTCACCTGTTTAAAATCCGCATGTTTAATTTTTATGGATATGGTTTTGCCTTTTACCCCTTTTTTTCTCAGTTCCCTCCCCACCTCTTCCGCCTGATTGAGCATATGCTTTTTCAACAGTTCTTTATCACAGGTGTTTTCAGAAAGGGTTATTTCGCTGCTGACAGACCTGGGTGTGCTGTACGGTATGACCCTTGATCTATCAATACCGGAGGCAAGCTCAATTAATCGTTTGCCGTATTTACCGAATTTTTCCATAACGATCTTTTTCGGAAGCCTTTGAACATCACCCAGTGTTTTAATCCCAAGCCGTTCAAGCTGCTGAAAGGTTGCTTTCCCCACACCCGGCACTTTTTGAACCGGCAGGGTATCAATGAATTCCGTTACTTTTTCAGGGGGAATGATTGTCAGGCCGTTGGGTTTGTCCATGTCAGAGGCAATTTTTGCCAGAAATTTGGTTGGGGCAATCCCTATGGAACAGTTCAGGTTTACAGTGTCATATATCTTCTGTTTGACACGGGTGGCTGTTTCTTCCGGTGTTCCGTGAATTCGTTCGCACCCGGAAATATCCACATAGGCTTCATCAATGGAAACAGGCTCCACAAGCGGGGAAAAATCGTGTAATGCAGCCATTATCTTTATTGACAATTCTTTATACCGGGCACCTCTGGGAGGGATGATAATCCCTTCAGGACATTTCTGCTTTGCCTGGAAAATCGGCATGGCTGAATGGACACCGAATTTTCTTGCTTCATAACTTGCGGTAGAGACCACGCCCCGCTTTGAATGCCCGCCGACAATAACTGGCCTGCCCCTCAGTTCCGGATTATCGAGCTGCTCAACTGAAGCAAAAAAAGCGTCCATGTCTATATGCAGAATCATTGTATAGTTCCGATTGAAGAATTGCAAATTTAGGTATTTAGGAAGTGATTGTATTCTATTATTGATCTTTGAACAAGATATGATAATTATCAATTGATTCATTTAATTCTTTTCTAAGGGTATGATCTGTTTGGCTCAGGAGTAATAAAAATGAAAAATGTTCTTTCGGGTTTGATTGGTCTGGTTGTTTTTTACATGGTATTCCCTGCACTGGCCGAAGACAGCGGCATCATCATAAAAAAAGATTTGCGCGCCGGCAACTGCCAGATTAAAAGCATGACGGTCAGATATCATGTGGGGGCTTCAGTGGGTGAACCCGTCGTTAAAGGGGCATACAAATGGGAAGCCGGAGAAGATACCGGGACAGACTGCCTTCCTGAAAATCTGGTTATCTGGCTGAAAGTTAAATCGAAACATGGCGGTCACGGGTATATTAAACTGGATCCGTCATCTCCTGTAAAGGCAGGCAAAGGATACGGGAAACCGGCAGCGGATTCTCCTGACTGGGACTCGTTTATATGCGGGTTTGAAGGCTCAAAAAAAATTTATTGCTTCACAGCCGTAAAAGCAAAGGCATTTTATAAAGACGGAATGACCGTGGTTGATTTTCGGCTGTCAAAGGAATGATATCCAGATTACAACCACTTCTCTATGCATATCGTGTATTTCTGAAACACCATCCGCAGATTATGAAATCATTCTCATCAATGATGATTTCATCTTCAATAATATTTAAGGGATTACTGCACAAGCTGCAATATACAAAATGTCTCATCCCTTCTTCAAAAAGTGTATCTGTCCCGGAATTAAAACTTTCAACGGTTTTCTTTTCCATTTCCAATTCTCCTTTTCCAGTCACCACCGGCCATGCCTGCCCGGCGTATAAAGATTACCTCTTTAAAAAGACAATATATTTTTATTTTGCTTATAATTCAGTGTGTTATCAATTGTTTTGTATACTAAATTTTAATTAATTATATGTATTTGTTAATTAATTATACTATACTTATAGTATATTATATGATTGTAAAGTCAAGTATATTATTTAAATATCATCTGCTTATGAAGATACACCGATTTATCTTAGGACTTGCCAAAAACAGGAAAATTAATTAAACCCATGTTAAATTCGATGCAATTTTACTGATTATCGGTGATTGGAGTTTTAATATGAATGCGCTCAATATTTTTCATGAAACAGCAAATAATTTATATGCCTGTGCCGAAAAGTGGAAAAAGGCCACCGGTAAAAAGGTTGTGGGATATTTCTGCACATATGCGCCGGAAGAACTTATTTATGCTGCAGGTGCTCTTCCTTATAGAATTTTTGGCAGCAAGGGGAATATCACGCTTTCGGATTCTCATTTGCAGTCATACTGCTGTTCATTTGCCAGGGCTTGCCTTGAAGAGGCACTCTCGGGGAAGATAGGCTTCCTTGACGGAACGGTTTTCCCCCATACCTGTGACACCATACAGCGGCTTTCCGATATATGGCGGCTGAATGCCGGTTTTTCATTTCATATAGATGTGGTTCTCCCGGTAAAACTCAATACCGAAAGTGCAAAGGCCTACAATACGGATGTGTTCAAAAAGTTTAAAAAGGATCTGGAAGCGGCATTGGAAACTGAAATAACCGATGAAAAACTGAGACAGTCCATCCGGCTGTATAACAGCATTCGAAAAGCACTGGCTGAAATCTATACCATGAGAAGTGAGTTACCGGAAATTATTACAGGAAAGGATATGCATGCGATCATTCAGGCGTCCATGGTGATGGACAGAAACCATCTTTTTGAGAATCTCACAACAGTCCTGGAAACACTGAAAGGAAATAAAGGGTCAACTAAAAAAAGCCGTAAAAAACGGCTGGTTCTGGCCGGTGGTATCTGCAGCCAGCCGGATATCCACACCATTATTGAGGATTCAGGCGGCGCTGTCGTATGGGATGATCTCTGTACGGGGACACGGTATTTTTCCGGTAAAATTGACGATACACCTGACCCTGTTAAAGCCATTGCCGACAGATATTTCGAACGGGCCGTATGCCCGGCAAAGCATGTTTCAAACACATACCGGGGAGAAAACATTGTCAGAATCGCAAAAGAACGGAATGCCGGCGGTGTAATCTTTCTGTTCTATAAATTCTGTGATCCCCATGGTTTTGATTATCCATATATGAAATCATATCTTGATAAAGAAAAAATACCCAGCCTGCTCGTTGAAGTTGAAAACCAGCTGCCGGCAGACGGAACAATCAGGACACGACTGGAAACATTTGTTGAAATGATATAATTCCAAAATCAGGAGAAAAATATGCGTAGCGAGAGCTCCCCCGGAGACCCTGAAAAGGAACGGCGAAAAATCAAGTGCGTCAAAAAAATGAAAGACATCATGATCGGTTATTACATGGAGGCAAAAAGTGCCGCGGCTACCGGGAAGAAAGTCGCATGGATCACCAGTGGCGGCCCGGTTGAACCGCTTATTGCCATGGGTGTCATACCGGTCTATCCGGAAAATCACGGCGCAATGATCGGGGCAGGCAAGATGGGGGTTGATCTCTGTGAAAAAGCAGAGGAAATGGGATATCCCCGGGATCTTTGCTCTTATGCCCGTGCGGATATTGCCTGCTCAACGGTGAACGGCGGTCCCATCGGCGGTCTGCCCAAACCGGATTTTCTTATATGCTGCAATAATATTTGCGGCACCGTATTAAAATGGTATGAAGTGCAGGCAAGGTACTACAATGTGCCCCTGTTTATATTTGACACACCGTTTATTCACACTGAATTTACAAATGAGGCCAGAACATATGTAACCCGGCAGATGGAAGATTACATTATGTTCCTGGAAGAAGTATGCGGCATAAAAATGGACCACGATAAAATGAACGATGTGGGCAAACTGTCAATTCAATCCATGAAACTCTGGCAGGACGTGCTTGATACCACCATGCATAAGCCTGCGCCCATGAGTGCCTTTGATGCATTTTTTCACCTCGCCCTGATTGTAACACTCAGAGGAACGCAAATCGTCGTGGACTACTACATTGAACTGCTGGATGAAATGAAACAGAGGATTGCCGGGGAAATCAGCATGGTGCCCGATGAGCAATACCGACTTCTCTGGGACAACCTGCCGGTCTGGTATAAAACACGATGGCTTTCAGAAAAATTTGCATCCCATCATGCCTGCCTGGTTGCAGACACCTATACGTCTGCCTGGAGCGGCGTCGTGCATTTACTGGATGAAAACAATATCCTGGAATCCATGGCCATGGCATATACCAGTGTATACATCAATATCTCCATTGACCGGATGTTTGAAAAAATCAAAACCATGGTAAAAAAGTATGATATTGACGGGATGGTCATGCATTCAAACCGGAGCTGCAAGCCTTATTCCTTTGGCCAGTATGACTTAAGAAAGATGATTGCAAATGAGATGAATTTACCTGTACTTATTATTGAAGCAGACATGGTGGATGAGCGGTCTTTCAGTAAAGGCCAGATTGAAACGCGGATTGATGCGTTTATGGAACTCCTCAAGCAATGACACTTTGAAACAGTGGGCATACACAATCCATATTTTTGTTGACATTCAAAAAGGTTACATATAAATACATAAGCATGTATCTTCGAACAACCAAACGAAAAAACAAAAACGGAACCGCTACGGAGTACTACCAGCTGGCCCATAATGAGCGACATCCTGAAACCAGAAAAACTGTTGCGCGCATTATCCACAACTTTGGCCGGGCAGATAAACTGAACCTGGATGAACTGGTGCGCCTGTGCCGCTCCATTGCCCGTGTCTGTAATATAAAAATAAACGACCCCGGGAAGAAAAACAAGCGCAAACCGGTTCCATCAGAAACGCCTGACCCATCTGTTTCATCGCAAAAACCGACTTATGAAGAACTGGAAAGAAGGGTAAACGGTCTTGAAAAAACTGTTTCCGGGCTTCGTGAAAGCGGCGAAAAGTTCAGGACGTTCTTTGAAAATGCCAATGATCAGATTGTTTACATTGATACGAACGGCATTGTTGTTGAAGTAAATGCCGCCACTGAAGATATCTTCGGGTGGAAACGAAAAGAGGTTCTAAACAAACATTATTGTAATCTGGGGCTTTTTAAGGAAGAAGATGCAAACTTCTTTATGTCGACTTTTGGCCACACCATAGAAGAAGGCAACCCTTTGCCCATTATGGAACTCGAAGCTTTTCGAAAAAACGGCACTCCTGTATCTGTTGAAATAAACTCGAAATTGATAGCAAAAGACGGCAACGTTATCGGCATACTCAATATCATCCGAAATATTACCAACCGGAAAAAAGCCGAACGCGCCCTCCAGGAAAGCGAGGAAATGGCAAGGGCTCTGCTGAATGCCACAACTGATGCGGTGCTGCTCATTGATCATGACGGTGTTATCCTTGATTTAAATGAAGCCTATGCAGAACAATTCCAGCGATCGATTGATGAGATGATCGGGCTTTGTCTCTGGAATATTGTTCCCGGAAAAATTGCCAACAATAAAGATATTACGGAACAGGTGTTTAAAACAGGAAAATCCATCCGTTTTGAACAGGAATACCAGGGGATGTGGCAGGACCATGTGGTGTATCCGGTTATGGATTCAACGGGTAAGGTATCCAGGGTGGCTGTTTTTTCTCATGATATTACAAAGCTCAAACAGGCGGAAGAAGCCCTTCGCAGGCACCGGGATAATCTGGAAGTCCTTGTAAATAAAAGAACTCTTAATCTTGGAGAGGCAAACACGGCATTAAAAGTACTGCTGAAACGGATGGAAGAAGACAAAGTTGACCTGGAAAACAAAATGCTCTTAAACGTAAAAGAACTGGTAATACCCTTCATGGAGGAATTGAACAACAGCCACCTGAACGACCGGCAGAAAGCTATTACCGAAATTATTGAATACAACCTGAACACCATCATCTCTCCTTTTGTTAATGAACTGTCTTCACGGTATTTGAGTCTCACGCCCACGGAAATCCGCATTGCCAATATCATCAAGCAGGGCAAATCAACCAAGGATATTGTCAACATCCTGAAAATGTCTCCCCGAACAATTGACAACCACCGGTACAATATCAGGAAAAAACTGGGGATTAACAAAAAAAAGGCCAGCCTGGGCACCTATCTTTTATCAATTAAATAGTGTCCATCAAATAATACTCATTTGGACTGAGTATTATTCGGGAAAAGTTTTGATATTGAAATTTATCCTGATTCTGTCATTCTATCATTCGGATTTTTATAATTTGGTACAAGCTAAATAATCAGGAGTAGTTTTAGAATATTTTTTATTCATCGGCGAAAATTAAAGGAGATAAAAATGGACAACACGTTTGATGTAATCATTATTGGTGCCGGCCCCAACGGTCTGGCGATTGGCGCCTATCTCAGCAAAGCCGGGCAGAAGGTTCTTCTCGTGGAAAAACGGCTTGAAGAAGGCGGCGGACTGATGACCGAGCAGGTGACGATCCCTGAATTTTACCACAACACCCATGCGCTGTATATGATGATGGTTGACATGGCTCCCATCTATGATGATCTTGAGCTGGAAGCCAAATGGGATGTACACCATGTGAAACCGGAGTTGCAGGTCTCCCTTCCCCTGCCGGACGGCAAATGTCTGTGCATGTATTCGGACGTTGACAAAACCTGTGAATCCATTGCCAGATTTTCCAAAAAAGACGCGGACAGTTACCGGGACATGCATGCCAAATATGAAGAAATGATGTCCCATATCCTTGGCCCCCAGACCTATGTACCCCTTGATCCCGCACCCCTGATGGCGGCAAAGGCTCAGGGCACTGAACTGGGACGGGAGTTGACCGAACTGGGTGAAATGACGCCTGAAGAAATTGTCAACGATCTGTATGAAAATGATATTGTCCGGACCCTCATGCTGTATATGGGTACCCACTGGGGGCTTGACTATGCCCAGTCCGGTGTGAGCTACATGGTCCCCATTTACTTAAACCGGATGGTAAACTACCAGATCACCCGCGGTGGTTCCCACAGGGTTTCCAATGCCCTTTACAAATCCATATTCGCAAATGGCGGACAGATCAGACAAAGCGCCACCATCAAACGCATCATTGTTGAAAACGGCGAAGCAAAAGGTGTTGAACTGGTAAACGGCAGACAATATATTGCCAGTAAAGCGGTTGTCAGCACCATTGATCCTCACCAGACATTTTTAGATTATGTGGGTAAAGAAAATCTGGATGAGGATTTTACGGCCATGATCGAAAATTATATGTGGGAAAAATGGAGCCTGTGCAACCTGCATCTGGCCTTAAGTACCGTACCGGAATTCAAGGCCGCTGCATCCAACCCGGATGTAAACAAGTCCCTGTTTTACATCCTGGGATATGAAAGCCCGTCCGATCTGACCAGTCATTATGATTCAATTTTATCCGGGGAACTCCCGGCAAAAATGGGATATTCCTGTACATTCCCCAGTGTTCATGACCCCTACCAGGCCCCTGCCGGAAGGGCCACGGCCTATCTGTCCCAGATGGCGCCCTATGATTTAAAAGACGGGGGAAAGGAAAAATGGCTGAACCGGGAATTCAGGGAGGAACGCGCTGAAAAAATGGTTGATCTGCTGACACAGTATACAACCAACATTTCAAAAAATGAGGTCCTTAAAACTTATATGACCACGCCGACAGATATTCAGAACAAATATGTCAACATGGTCAAGGGCGGTTACAAATGTGGCGCCTACCATCCGCTTCAAATGGGATATCTCAGGCCGAACCAGGATTGCTCGCATTACCGCACACCGGTAAAAAACCTGTATGTGGGCGGCGCCAGTGTAGCACCGGGCGGCATGATCGTCTGGGGTCCGGGATACAATTGTGCCAATGCCATAGCCGAAGACTACGACATCGAAAAGTGGTGGAAAGAACCGGAAATGGTAACCAGGGCAAGAGAAGAAGGCCATTTATAAAAAACAAAACTTTTTTAATATATGAAGGAGGAACCCCATGTCTGATATGACATATGATGCAGTAATATGTGGTGGAGGGAACAAGGCGCTGATGCTGGCCATGTATTTAACCAAATACGCTGGCATGAGCTGCGGTATTTTCGAACGACGGCATGAAATCGGCGGCGGGCTGGCCACCGAGGAAATTGCCGCCCCTGGTTTTCGCGGCAACACCCATGCAAACATTCTTCAGCCCTGGTATTATGCCCCGCTGTACCGTGATTTCCCGGAATTCTGGGAGTACGGCGGACAGATAGACCAGTATCTTTGCAGTGACGGGACCATATTCATGGACACTGAAAAGTGTATAACCATATACAGCCAGAAACATGATCCCACCCAGGAAAGAACAGCCACCCAGATTGCCCGCTTTTCTCAAAAAGACGCGGATACCTGGCTTAAAATTTATCGAATATTTATATCCGATGAATTCCAGAGAGTACTGATGGACGGCCTGATGAGTCCCCACGAATGGCAGCAGACGCGCCCCGAATATATGGACCGCCAGATTGCCATGCTCCCCCTTCTTGAAAAGGAAGGCATAGACCCCACGCCGTTTATGACCACTTCACCCCTGGAAGCAATAAAAATATTATTTGAAAGCCCGGAAATGCAATATAATATTCTCCGGTTTTTCCCTTCCAGTGTGCACAATGTGAGGGATGTAACCAAAGGGATGAATGTCCTTGGTATGGCAGGCATAGTAACCCAGTTGTGCTTTGCCCGCGGCGGAACCCATATGATCGCCCATGCCTGCCATCAGTGGCTGCTGCAGCATGGCTGCGATTTTCACATCAACCATACAGTGACCAAAGTCCATCATGACGGCAAAAAAGCAAGCGGCATCCAGCTTGCCGACGGTACCAATATAGAGGCAAAAAAAGTAGTTATCACCGCCGGCCTGAGTGCATGGAATTTAATTGAAATCGTGGGCAGAGATGTGTTTGGTGAAGAACAGTGCAAAAGAATCGACAACCTTTCCACCAGCAATATCGGCAATCTCATGTGGTACAGTTTTGCACTGCACGGCGCTCCTGAATACAACGCGCAGGCCTTTAATCCGGATATCCATGAGACATTCTGGCTTGGCCTGGCGCCCACTGCTGATGTTGAGCACATTGCCATTGAGTGCGACGAAGCAAACAAGGCAATGATATCTCCGATGGAGCATTTTAATCCGGTCGTATGGTGCCACAGCCTGGTTGACCCGTCCTACGCACCCCCGGGTAAACATGTTGCCCAGCATGAAATGCAGGGACCGCGGGCAACCGATCTTTCTGAAGATGACTACCTGAAACTGAAAGACAAACACGCGGCCGACATGATCACCTACTGGGAAAAATTTGCACCCAACATGAACTGGAACAACGTCATCGGCATTGATACCAACAGCCCGTTTGACGTGTGCCGCATGAAGAACCTGGCGCCCTACGGTAACTTTGCCGGCATCGACCAGACACCGGAACAAAGCGGAGCGAACCGGCCCACACCCGAACTGGCCAACCATCGCACCCCCATCAGCAATCTATACTGTACCGGCGGCTTCTGGCATGTGGGCGGCGAAGCCAGCGCTAACCAGTCCTACAACTGCTACAAGATCATGGCAACTGATATGGACCTGGGCAAACCCTGGGAAGAACCGGGCAATGAAGAACCGGATTCACTGGTTGCGGAAGCACGGAAGGTTATAGACAGGATGCGGGAATGGTTCCCGGCTGATCCCAAGTATTAGTAATATCGATTAACCGATTGATCGTGCGAAATATTTTTTTGTAATACCAAAGTGTTTTGTGGATACTGCCGGATCAAAATCAGGCAGTATCCACATCTCTCCTGACAGACCAGGGGGTGCCATGGTATACCGTACCGGCACTCCCTGGTTATTTATCCTTTCCGCTTATAAATACACTTCAATCCCAGATAGTCTATTGCCTATCCAGAAATGGCTATTTTGTCCAATTCCTGGTGAAGGGACATTGACAAACATCTATTTACACAAATTAAACCCATCGCCCTGACTTAATCGGATAATGGCAAACATTTTTTGCTTGACTCCTCCGGTCCCACATGTCATAGACTTATTCTTATGATAACTCATATCATATAAATAATATATAAATTAGCCGGCCTGGTTCAATAATGACAATTGGAACGTGCAAATTACTGCCCGCACCGTGCCAACCGATTTTGGATTATTCAGCCATGGCTCTATAATAAGAAAAAGTTCAGGGTCAACAATTATATACTTTTTAAGATGAAAGGAGATTGTAAAATGAAAAAAGTTTTTCGATGTATTATTATTTCCATGGCAATATTTATCTTGCCTGCTGCCTCACAGGCAGCGCCTTTTATTAACGAAATCCATTATGACAATACCGGCGGCGATACGGGTGAGGGAATCGAAATTGCCGGAGAGGCCGGGACGGACTTAACGAACTGGACGTTTCTGTTTTATAATGGAACGGATGGGGGCGTCTATAATGAGATATCCCTGGACGGTATAATTCCCGATCAGCAAAATGGTTATGGCACCCTCTCCTGGTCATTCAGCGGCATCCAGAACGGCGCTCCGGATGGAATGGCACTGGTCAATCCTTCAAATGAAGTTATACAGTTCCTCAGTTATGAAGGCTCCTTTTCAGGCAGTAGCGGCCCTGCCGGGGGGACCATTTCAATGGATATCGGCGTGAGTGAACCGACAACGACACCTGTGGGATATTCATTGCAGTTGACCGGAACCGGGAGTGACTATTCGGATTTTACATGGACTGCACCTGTGGCGGAAACGTTTGGAAACATAAATACCAACCAGGCATTTATGTTTGTTCCTGTTCCAGGTTCGCTATGGCTTCTTGGGACCGGCCTGGTCTGTTTTATGCGCTTGAGACCCATGAGATTAAGGACTGCGTTTAAGTAATGGGATAAGACCAGTATAATTTGAAGTGCCGGTTTTTTTCTTCCTGAACTTTTTTCTTGACACCGGCACTTCTTTATAAATCCCGCTAATCTATGGCAGAGGTTGAAAAAGCGAGGGTAAAACGACTATCCGGAATGATACCATCCCCGCGCTTGACCACCTCGATCGTACTGTTGCCGTCTTCGTTTATGGTAACAACAACGAAATGATTAAAAGCCCCGTGATCCGGCGGATCTTCCTGACCATAGCTCCAGGTATGAACTTCAGCACCGCCGCCGCCGCTAACGATATAATGAACGCCGTTTCTTTCTGTATGGGCATAATTGTGAATATGTCCGAAAGAGGCGATTTTGACACCATACTGTTCAACCAGATCCATCAATCCATTCCAGTTCGGCTCTTCAATTGACCAGTCAATGGTATTATCCATATCCTGCTGGCTCATAAGATCAGGAATGGGCGGGGGAACATGCATGAAAATAAACTTATCCGGCTGGTCTGAATCATCCAGAAGATTTTCAAGCCATGAAAGCTGACTGCCCGTCAATCCAAAAGCAAAAACCAATTTACCGCTACTCCAGTCTATAAGTGCATTATTCATAAATATAAACCGGCAGTTGCCATAGTCAAAATAGAAATTTTCAGCATCTTCACCAAAAACATCAAGATAATTCCGGCGTCCGTCAGCCACCATCATCTCATGGTTTCCTATAACGGAAATTAACGGAATCTGATAGGATTCAATCTTTTTCAGATAATCTGTATATTCATCTGCACGTCCCCATGGAACAACATCTCCGGTATTAACAGTAAAAACAGGTCTCGGATCAAGATCAAGCGTCTGGCTGCGGAGATCGGAAAAAATCTGATCCGGGTCATCAGTGCCATCATGCCCAAGGGCAGGTCGCGTATCTCCCATAATGACAAATGAAAAGGGATAATCCACAGGTGTATTGTCAATGGCTTTGATAACCTCCGATGTGGGATACTGCGAACCCGCATCTGAAGGCGTACCATTGCCACACCCGGCATTAAAAATCAGACACAATGTAAAAACAAGCCCAATACCGATCGAGACGTAAAACCTGTTCTTTTTCATTTTTTTTGATTTCTCAACTAAAGTAAACATTGCTTAGCTCCTTAATTGAACAATTTCTATCAGATTCGATAATATAAAACATCGTTCACACCCGAATAGAAATATTTTATATAATATTTAAAAAAACTGTCAAGCTAAACCTTATATTCTTTATCTTATTGATTTTTCTTAATATGTTTTACACATTGATATCTCAATGCAATTGATTGGTTACAAAAACAGTTTCTCACATACAAAAAATGAAACCGGCCGACCATGAAGTTATTATCATTTTATTTTTTATTGGCCGCAGACGGACACAGCCGCACGCAGACATTTTTTTTATTCGTTTATGTTTCACATCATAACGTTAGATATTCAAAAAACGTTTAATCACATTATTTCGTAGGTTGCCAACCGTGTTTTATGCTGTTTGTTTTATGCAATGTTTATGGTTAATTTAAAAACATGTTGTTTTGCGAACCCAACAAATTTGGTTTTATTTCATTATATTTTTTGGGACATAGATGAACACAGATATCCACAGATTTTTTTCTCTCGCAAGGCGCAAAGATTTATTTAAGAAATGTCGGGTTGCTCGCGGATTTTGTCAATATTTTTTCTTAATACGCAAACTTATTCATTTTAACTTTCTTTGCAGATTCTGCTGGAAAAAATTCTAAGCCGGTTACTTATTTGGCAGGGTTGACAGGATAATTTTCTGTCTGAAGAAATCCGCTGTTGCTATTTGTAAGCTGAGTCATGGTCAGGATGGAGTGAGACAAAAATCATAACCACATCTTTCCTGTATACGACAACCCTGTGTTTTCTGCTTACGCGAATCATATACAGTTCTTTGCCCTTTTCAGTTTTAATGGATTGAATCTTTTCCCATCGAAGGCCCTTATCGTGATAAACTTGGTTCCAATCCATCACGGAAAGCTTGCGCAAGGTATTTTTCGTCGAGTTGAAGTCCTCTTTTTTAAGGGCAAACCATTCTTTCTGAAAATCAGGATTATTCAAATCAAGGCGGACGTTCATTATTTTTTTCCCGTAAACAACGCTTCAAGGTCTGATTCTTCAGGTTCATGCGTGTCCGCCCAGGTCTCAAACTTCTTTAATCGTTTTTTATACTTTTCCGTATGGAATATTTTTTCAGCATCAGGAACAAACTGACCGGCCTTTATCTGAATAACGCCTTCCGCCAACTTTTCTATGGATACAAGCTTACCAGCAAATTCCTTTGGTAAAGTAAGCTGCGATTTTGAGGACACTTTTCTTACTTCCATAATTTCCTCCTTGTTGATTTTTATTAATATACTTAATGTAATATATTTTTACAATAGGAATATAAAATTTCTTTACATTGAGCATATTGCATGAAAAAAATCAACCGTGTCTGCCGGCATCCATCTGCGGCGTCCCTATTTTTTTACATCCATCCCCACCTCAAACGCCATGGCCACATACTCCCCCAGTTTCCAGTATGCACCGCCGTACTTCCTGCTACCGGGCTCAGGTGCAAAAAGGATGGGGTCGATTTTGGTTATATCCGGCACACCGTTTGTCATGCAGTCTTTATCCATATACACATTTTCCCTTTATTTATTAATTTTCAAGTATTAAATTTTTTTCAGAAATTAAAAAATTTTATAAATTTTTTGAAACAATTACGCAAAGATTTTATCTGAAAAATGATAACTGGTTGAAAT
>JAUXDD010000020.1 GCA_030618465.1 Desulfobacteraceae bacterium | reverse complement strand
TATTAAGTTAATGGCATTGACATCTATTTGGCAACTCCCGTATTTCGAAGTATTCCCTGCAAAAAAATACGGCTCTCTGTATTATATGGCAGAATCATTTCATATAATCAAAACGTTTAAGCCTTAGGACTCACTCAAAAGCAATATTGACAAATCAAAGGCAAAAAAATTACATTGTAGTGTCACGATTAATATTTTTTATACATAAGGGGTATATTAAAATGCAACTCACTATCAGAATGCCGGATGAGCATATAAACAAAATTTTAGTTAGTGTCTATCCAGAAATGGCTATTTTGTCCAATTTCTGCGTCAGGCTCAAATTTTAATCCTCGAAATATTAAATATATTCCTCAGGTTAAAATTTTCGCCTTCCTTGAAATTGAACAAACTATCTCATTTCTGGATGGACACTAGTTATCAAATAAGCTCCTTGTATTTTAGAACAAATTTACCCTGATGCCACAATTGTTTGTCTTGCAAAAGGTACCGGCATTCAATATATTGTTACTTTTTATAAAAAAAATTTAATATCTGCCGGTCATCAAGAAAGAAAAATTTTATAATAATTCCATAATTACGAATGAATATGAATCAATTAATAACCATTGTCTCCGGCCTTCCCCGCTCAGGCACATCGCTGATGATGAAAATGCTCGAAGCCGGCAAAATGGAAGTTGTCACGGACAACATCAGAAAAGCTGACGTGGATAACCCCAAAGGGTATTATGAGTTTGAAAGAGTAAAAAAAATTAAAGAGGATTCATCCTGGCTCAACGACACACGGGGCAAGGTATTTAAAATGATATCGCTTCTGCTGCTGGACCTGCCTCCGACTGAAAACTACAAAATCATTTTCATGCGGCGGCATATGGACGAAGTGATTGCTTCCCAGACAAAAATGCTGAAACGGTTAGACCAAAAACCCAGTGCGGATGACGATAAAATGAAGGCATACTTCAGCAAACATCTGGACAGGGTATATGCATGGCTTGAACAGCAGGAAAACATTGATACCCTTTTTGTCAGCTACAATGATATCCTCAGTAATCCGGAAACAAATGCCGAAAAAATCAATCAGTTCCTTGAAAACCACCTGGATGTGGAGAAGATGGCACAGGTGGTTGACACGTCATTATACAGGAACAGGGGATAATGATTGAAGAAATCTCAAATTCTCACTTTAAACAGCGGCTTGAACATCAGGGCGAATATCATGGACACAACGAAGAAATAGACGATCCACCAGTCGGTTCCGCTTGTTTTTGACTGCCGCACGGGAAATTCGATGCTGATGGAGTGAACCGCAGAATCTTTTTCAAACGGTTTTTCCTGGGGATAAAGGAGAATATCCGTCCACTCATTCCCCGGCCGTTTCGGGCTTACCCGCATAAATCCGTTTCCGGTGGCAAGTGTTTTTTCGACTGTCCGGTCATCCACCTGAAAAACAATCTTATGGTAACCTTCCCGGGACGCTTTTATTTTCCAGTAAATTTCACGTTTGCTGAAAACCTTTACCGGGCCTGTTATCACTTCGGCAGAAGGCATGGAGGCGATTTTCACCTGCGGCCACGGGGATTCAGCCTTACTATTGAGCGTCATTGAAACAACCGCTTCCTCGCCAACCGACAGCGGCCGGAACTGGTACCACATCCCCAGCTGGCCCAGGAGTAAACATACCGGCACAACCATTACCAGCATCGGCCTGACAGCGTGAAACAGAAGGAGAAAAGCGCCTCTAAACAGCCGCCCCTGTGCCTGCAGGGTCACTGCCATACTGTCCTTGAAAAGCTTCATGACCAGCATATTGGCATTGACCTTATCCCTGATCCGGCCGATAGCGGTCTGATTGGAGGTATATTTGAATAAAACAAGCAGGCCTATCCCGGCCAGTCCCGATATAACCATGTTAGAAAACCAGCCGGGCATTGCACTGACAGGGGCAGTCAGAAATTCTCCCGCGATATTAGCCGGAATGTTTAACCAGTATATTATTTGGGCAAGAAAATTCATTACTCAATATACCCCAGCCCGCGAAGCTGGTCTTCTACTTTTTCATCGGCTTCACTCCCGGCAAGTTCCTTTTCAATGATATGGGTAATAAATTCCTCGACACTGCTGTAGCCAGCATCCCCGGCAGCTTTTTTTGCTCTTTTTAAAACACCTGAATCAATTTTAATTTTGGCCATTGCATCACTCCTTGTAATCTTTAGAAAATAGCACTCCCCTCCATTGTACCGGGTGTTTTCAGCCCGAATTCCGCCAGTATTGTCGGGGCCAGATCAATCAGGGCGGGAGAGCCCGCGGAAATGGGCCGGTTGCAGAACAGGACTCCCGGAACTTCGGAGACATCCGCACAATGATCGGCACTCCATGCCGAATCGTTGTCCGACAGGATGTCACTGCCCATACCTCCCAGGCAGGTATCCCACGATGCCCTGTAATCCCGGGAATAGCCCACAATAAGATCCGGGGCCAAAGCTGTTTCCGGGCCGGAAAATGTTCTGTCAGTGCGATGCACCTTTCGTATAACGTTTCTGCCGTCACGGTCTGTGACGGCCTCAAGTTTAGCAATCAGTTCACCGGCAAGCACTTCGTACTCACTACCGGATCTCACCGTACCATACCGCTCCCGGCCGAACCGGTTAATATAAAGACCGTTTATTCCCAGGCCGTAGGCACTCGTTCCGCTCCAGTCCACATCACCCAGTACGGATGTAGCACCGGAAGGCTGAATATACCCGTTTTCCTTTAACCATGTATTTAAATTAAACTGTCTCCTGAAATTGGCAAACCCGTGATCACTCATCACAAGGACCAGGGCCTCTTTGCCGTAACGCTTCACCACATCACCAACCATCGTATCCATTCTGGTATAAATGGTTTTAAGATGATTAAAATATGTTTTCGCGTCAGATCTTGAACGTGTGGGATGTTTTTCATCCGAATCCCACCAGAGCATATGAGACTGCATGTCCGTGCTGGAAAAGTAAAAAAACAGGAGGCCGTCATCATAGTCATCCCTGGCATATTCCAGGAGGTTCAACCGTTCCTGGAGTACATACTCCGCCTGGGAAGCAAATTCGGCATCAGAAAAAATTCCGTTTGACAATGCTTTGTGGTCTTCCTGAAATCCGGTGGTATAAAACTGGCCCAGGTCCCTGGATATGTCCGTGATAAACGTTGACGGTTCGGTAATGGGAATGGCCGGCTCTGACGGGTCAATATTTATGGGCGACACATACAAACTGAAGTTGGGGCCAACCTGCTGCAGATAAAACCGGCAGATACCGGGAATTTTTTTATCCGGCATGAAAGACGGCATGGACAGTCCGAAATCAAGCTTGATCCACCGGCTCCACCGCCCTTCCTTTAGAACAATTTTCCGGCCCTGGATTTCAATTACGGCAGCCCTGGCCTGTTTATCCCGATAGACAGTAAATTCAATTGTTGCGGGCTCAGGCTGTTTTAAAAAACTGTTACTGGGCCCGTTTATCTTCAAGCCGGGCTGGGATGTTTCATTGTCAAAGAAAATCAATGATCGCTGCCCGCCCCCTTCATGCCGGGTTTGAGTGGGTCCGTCTTCTGAAAAATACTGATAGGTCCCGTAGGTGCCCGTCATATCCGGTGTGCCCATACCCGACAGGCACCGATGGTTGCCATGTTTTGAAGGGCTTGGCGGATAATTGGAGGGAAGATCATAAAAAACGGACGGGATTCCTGCCGCGTCAAGGTAGTCCCAGAAAGGCGTGCCTTTTCGTCGCAGCAGTGTTTGTGACTGCTGATGGTTAAACGGCCAGAAATCGAGCTGCAGCTTATGGTCGCCGATTTCCAGGTATCCTTCTCCGGGAACCGTCTCAGCAGCTGAAAAGAAAGGCGCACACTGTTTTTCAGGGTTCCGGTGGATAAAGTCAAAAATTCCGTGGGACCCCGGGCCGGCACCGTTTATAAAACTGGCCCATGCCACCGGGCTTTGGGGCGGTATGCTGGTCCCCAGGCGTTTATAACCACCGAGTTCCGCAAGTCTTGCCAAATTGGGCAGCTTTCCCTGCTTCATCATCTTCTCGGAAAGAAGCGGATCCATTCCGTCAATACCGATAATAACGACCTTTTTACCTGTCCGGGTCAGGATGGTGTTCTTTTTTGACGCAAATACCGGCCTTACCCCCAATCCGGTGGCAAGCGCGGCAGCCGTTACAGCAGACTGTTTTAAAAATTCTCTTCGGTTAAGTTTGTTTTTACAGGTCATTACGGTACCTCCTGTATCATTTAATACCACTATCAGCGACCGTTAGTGGTTTGCCATCCATGTATTTTGGAACGGATACGCCAAACATATCCAGCACGGTCGGGCCGATATCAATAAGTCTCGGTTTTTTCGTATCAACCGGACGGTTGCAGAATAATACACCGGGAACCAGGACAGGGTCAATACAATGATCACCGCTCCAGGCCTTGGTGTTTTCATGGAAAATGCTGTCGGTAACCTTACCAACCGCCGTCTCCCAGGATGCCCGGTATCCCCTGTTATACCCCACAATTAAATCAGGGGCCTCATTTTTATAGGGCCCGGTATAAATCTTCTGTGTATTGTAGACCCGTTTGACCGCCGTCTTTTCATTTGCCGAATCAATGAGCCCGGTCAGTTTTTCAGAAATTTCCTCCCGCAATTGATCGGCCTCATTTCCCGGGTTGACAATGCCCCTGGACTCTCTTCCTTTAAGATTCAGATAGATACCGGCCAGACCGATGGCAAACGCGCGGGTATTGGACCAGTCCACAGCCGCAAGATGCGTGTTGTCGCACTGGCCGTTACTGCGTGTCAGGTACCCGTTTTCCTCAAGCCAGCGGTTCAGATCAATGCCGTAACGAAACGATGCAAAGCCATGATCGGAAATAACCATAAATACGGTTTTTTCATCACAGCATTTTGCCATGGCTTTACCCACAATTGCATCCATGCGTTTATAAACTTCCTCAACCGCATCAGGGTAATCTTCCCCGTACGTCTCTTCAAGCGCGGGATGCTTTTTGTCAATATAGCGCCAGAATGTGTGCTGGATGCGGTCCGTTCCGTCAAACACACAGACGCACAGCCCTTCTTTGACCTTGTCAAGGGAATCAAAAAACATTTTCTCCCGTTCCTCATCAAACTGTATGCACTGTTGCAGGAATGTTTTGTTGGTGAGGATTTTTTCATTCAGCGCCCAGGTGTCTTCAGCCAGTCCCAGCGTCGCATACGGCCCCTGCTGTTTGGCAAAATATGTCGAATAAACCGGTGGATAGCTTATGGGCATAACCGGTTTTTCAGGATCAATATTGATTGGCGTAACGTACAGCTCAAATTCAGGTGTGGCACTCTTCAACAGAAACTTGCAGATTCCACGCACTTTTATGCCCGGCGCGGCTTTGAAGTCAATTTTTATCCATTCGGTGTATTCATCCTTTTTGATACGGTAATGCCTGCCGTTGACCTTGAGGTCAGCCGAATGGTCATCAATGAGAGCGATTGTGAAAGGACGTTTCAATATACTGTTATCCCTGCGAAAAGGATTTGCCGGCCCCACCAGATCCGCTTTTATTAACTTGTTTTTTACGGTTACCTGAAAGTGCTCCCCGCCAATCCGTTCATATTCCTCCCTGCCCCGGGATGTATAAAATGAAAACATCCCCTGGGACCCACGCAGGTCAGGCACACACATGGCAGACAACTGTACCCCCCGGAACTTCTCCGGGGGAAACGTAATGGGAACCCGAATAATATTGCTGAAAATACCGTTCTCGCCCAGGTTGTTCCAGAACGCCTTGCTTCTGCGCAGCAGGCGGATATCGGGCCTGGACAACGGAAATTGATACCGGCCGATATTGATTTTTCGCCTGGGGCCCCTGATATCAACGGAACTGAGTTTGGGGTAATAGCTTTGCTTGTCCCGTGTCAGGAAATCAAATATACTGTGTTTACCGGGATTTGAACCGGTTTGAAAGGATGACCATGCAACCGGTGAAATGGAAGGAATCGTTGTCTGCAGCGGTTTAAAACAGCCCTGCCGGGAAAGCTTTTCCAGGTTAGGCAGCTTACCTTCTGCCATATATTTTTTTGTCAATGACGGATCCAGTCCGTCCAGTCCCAGTATCACAAATCGCCTGACCCGGCTCCTGGCCAGAGCTCTTCGACCGCGAATCATCCTTATTATGTACCTGACCGGCCAGGTAAAAAACGCTGCCAGGGCAGAAAGGACCGCTGTAAACATTACCAGGAACGACCCCATAACGGCAAACCCGGCCCCCGGGCCGATATATGCCTGGGCTGGCTCCTGAATCGCAAAAACAAATATGAAAACAAGCCATAAGGCATTCAGCTTGCCGGCCAACCAATCATCAAAATATTTTTTACCCTGTTGATACAATTCACACCTTATTTTTTTAAAAAGCATATCTGATATATATCTTTCTCTCCGGCTATAAAAACATGATCTTTCATAGGAAATAAAGTATTACCGAAAATAAAACGTGTCAAGTAAGAAATATGCCAGATAGCCATGACGCTACAGCCCTTTCTCAAGCCTGCGTACCGTAAACATGTCGTAGCTTAAATCCTGGTTGAATTTCACATTGTTCATTTTCAATATGGTTTTGTGAACCGTCTTTTTCCCTTTCTTCCGGGTCATATGGACTTCGGTGCCAACCCAGATTCCGTCAATTTTTTCAAGATTTTTTACATCCATGTATTTCATGTGGCTGCCGGTATCCTCCCATAATATGGCTCTCACCATACAGAAGTTATCCTGTCGTACAAAGACAAGAGATTTTTTATAACCGGTTTCTTTAATGACTTTCTTTGAGCGGGGGACAGACTCAATCACCCATACCTTTTTGCCCCTGACCATTTTTTCACGGCCCTTTTCATAAAAGGTAAAATCATAGTCATCCAGTTCCCTTGATGTCATATCCGAATAATTAAAATCCGATCCCATGAAACTGCCGCTCTTGTTGCTGGATGCGATTCGTTTTGTTTTTCTGAGAGCCGGCAGATACAGCCACTGGTCGTCATCTTTATCCGATCCGTCATAGTCGCAGGTGAGAAACCCGGTGTTCTTTACATCGGCTGGATGCAGGAAAAACATGATTCCCAGGGAATCATCCCCCTTGTCTTTACTGTAGCTTTTAATTTTTCTGAACCGTTTCTTTCCGTTTTTATCGATCAGGGTCATCTCTATTTCACTGGTCATATTGTCGCCTTCATCCCGATCATCCACTTTCTGCATGATTTCACGGGCCCCTGGATCGTCCGCCAATGCATTACAGGAAATGAACGGAAAACCGGTAACTGCAAAAAAGAGTACAGAAAACCTGAAAAATCTATTCATTGTTACCTCCATTTGATGAAATCATCCTGCAGAAAAAATTATAACCGATCACCTTAACAGTGCCAATCCGTATTTCTTAAACGTCCTGTCATGGGTGACAACCTGAAATCTGTTTAAAATTGCTGTGGCAATGATAAACCGGTCGCAGGGGTCGTTATGGTGGTCATACAGTTTTGTTGACGCAATAGCAATCCTGCCGTCAATCTGTATTTCCAGAATATTATGTTTTTCAATGACTTGATAAAACCATCTTTCAGGATCACACGGGAGTTCGATGCCGCCCTTTTTATATTTATGGGCGATTTCAAAAGCTGATATTGAAGAAACATATACACAGTCAGCGTCATCAACTGCCTTTTGGGTTTCGGCCGTCAGCTCTCCACCTCCCTGCGCTATCCAGATTAATGCACATGTATCCAATAACATTGTCAAATATCCCAATCCTCTTCAGTCAATGGTTCTGTCAGATCGCATTTTACTTTAACCTGACTGAGAAACGCGTCAGGTATCATCCTTTTTCTCCTGTTGTGTTTTACAAGGTCAGCAACAGGTGTTCCATTTCTACAGATAATATACGTTTCACCTGATTTTTCAATGTCCATTAATATGGCAGACAGCTTTGTTTTTGTTTCATGAATATTTATTGTTTTCATATTCAATCCCCCTATTGGTCTATGGGACTTAGTTTATATGACTAATATAAAAAATCAACAAAAAAATAAGGCAGCTTATTAAAAAAATCAACTGCCTTAAGAATTATTGAAATTAACTCACTACTATTAACTGCGACAAATTTATTTTATACACACCTTCCTGACCTGCATCAAATCCGTATGGCCATGGAACACTTTTTCAAGCCCATCCTGCTTTAGTGTGCGCATTCCCTCTTTTATGGCCTGCTTACGGATTTCTTCCATTCGGGCCTGCGTCTGGATCATCTTTTTCACACTATCTGTGCCCATCAGCAGCTCATGGATACCCATCCTGCCTGCATAGCCTGTCTGGTTGCATGTGGTGCAGCCGTGTGCCTTACACAGGTTCAAATCGTCACTGTACTCAATTCCAGTTTGCTCAAAAACATCTTCCCCGTATTCCCTGACCAGTTCGTTAAATTCATCTTTGGCAGGATGATAGTTCATCTTGCATTTTTTACACAGGGTACGGACCAGGCGCTGGGCAAGGATGCATAAAATTGCATCCGCAAAATTAAAGGGATCCATACCCATATCAAGCAGCCTGGTAATGCTCTCAGGGGCACTGTTTGTATGAAGGGTTGAAAAAACCAGGTGGCCTGTAAGGGACGCTTCAATGCCTATCTGGGTTGTCTCCTTGTCACGCATCTCGCCCACCATAATCACATCCGGATCAGCCCTTAAAAAAGACCGCATGGCAGCAGCAAAATCAAACCCGATTTTGGGTTTTACCTGGACCTGCCTTAATCCTTTCTGGGTAATTTCCACCGGATCTTCAGCCGTCCATATTTTTGTCTCTGTTTTATTGATATAGCTCAACGCGGAATGAAGTGTCGTTGTTTTTCCGGACCCGGTTGGGCCGCATACAAAAATAATCCCGTACGGTTTGGTCACCGCACTTAAAAAGTTATCAATATTGTATTTTGAAAAGCCCATCTTGCTTAACGGGATCGGTTCGCCGGCTGCAAGAAGACGCATAACCACATCTTCCATCCCGCCGGCTGTAGGAACGGTTGCCACCCTGAGCTCAATATCAACGCCGCCGTATTTTTTGAATTTTATTTTCCCATCCTGGGGCTTTCTACGCTCTGCAATATCAAGGTCAGACATGATCTTTAAACGGGATACGACTGCGTTTTTGTACTGATAGGGTATGGTCTGGTACAATGCGCAACTTCCGTCCACCCTTATCCTCACCTGCGTATTATTCTTTCCCGGGTAAGGCTCGATGTGAATATCAGAAGCCCCCCTGTTGTGGGCATCAATAATTATCTTGTTTACCAGCTGGACAACCGCGCTGCTCTCCTCATCCATATGAGATACATCATCTTCAAACTCATCCTCCTCTTCTGAGAGCTGAGAAATAATATCATCAATTGAGGCCAGTTCCTGTTCATCATGGGTAAACAGATTGATAAACTCCATAATATCTTCTTCAAACGCAATGCAGAATCGAATCCTTTTACCTGAAAACAACGACTTGATTTCACCGCTTTTCTGGAGGTCATGCGGGTCATCAATAGCAATAATGATGTCACCGTCTTCCTCACGCAGGGGAACCCATTTATTATTTTTCATAAAAGGCACTTTCACACCCTGAAGCAGATCCCCCGGTATGGGTACATTCTTGTTAAACTCCACATACTCGACCTTGAAATAGTGACTTAAAGAAATGCCGATATCCTTTTTCGGAACACTAAAATCCTTTATCAGGATTTCATCCACAGATGCTTTACCTTCCCTCGCAGAGACAATTGCCTTTTTAAGTTCCTTTGGCGTAAGAATATGATTTTCCATGAGATAATCATATTTATTATTTTTATCCAGCTTTGTTGACGCTATCTTTTTCTGGTTGTAAAGACCGTTTCCCATTGTTTCAGCCAGTTCTTTTACATTCTTCTCATCTCTCTCTGAAAACGGGGCATCGGTTTTTCGGTTTACCAGTTGAATGGCACCCAGGAGTATTTTTTTGAACACAATCGGGGCAACCATGACCTGCCGGGTGGTGATACCGGTTTTAATATCCCAGCTGCTGTCAAACTTCAGGGAAGGATCAATGCCGGCCAGCTCGTCCGTATCATAAACATCGGCTATATTTAAAAGTTTCTGTCTCGATGCGGAATAACCGGCTATGCTCCTGGGGGACAAACGAACACGAATTTCTTCAATCTCGTTTCCGGACATAACTCGTGACACCAGTTCCCTTTTTATCCCGTCAATATAGTATATGGTAATTCGCTCAGCCTCAAACAGCTGAGCAATTTCATCCTTCAGATCAATCATGATCTCGTCAAGATTGGTTGCAGCAAATATCTTTTTATTTATATGCTGAAAAATGGTACGGTATTCCACCTCTGCCTGCAGGTGTCCCATATCTGTATCATTGATATTTGTTTCTTCACTGGGCATTATAAAAACCTCTGATGCGTACCGGATTCATGTTATTCATTCTCCTCCGTATCTATATCGTTCGACTGCCGGATGTTGTTATATATCTTTTTCCCTCCGCCCCAAATGAGCAGCACACCTAAAAGGTATAAACAGTAACGTATAACCATCAATTCAAACGATGATTGTTCAAAACTCGCAATCTGGGTCATTCGCTGGGGTATTTTAAAAAAAACACCCATTCCGGCAAAAACAAGCATGAACCCCCAGATCAGCTGAAATACTTTTTTTTCTGACATGGCACCTGGCTTGATTTTTTTCTGAAATAATTTGTTAATGTTAATACGGTGTATATGAAATTAATAAGGATGTATATATATTATTTATAAACCTGTCACAAGGTTATGTCAAATCAATTATCCTGAAGATTCCAGCTGTTCAAATTTCTCATCAAAAATCGATTTTTCTTCTTCTAAAGATCCCGTCAATTTTTCCAGTTCATCAAAAAACGTGTCTATTGATGTCCGGGATGTGTGAATGTCCCGGGACAATTCCGCAATTTTGTTCCCGTCTTTTGCCTGTGAGGCATCCACCATCTGCTGATTATAAGTTTCCAGATCCGTTTCAAGGGATTCAATTTCATCTTCTATTTGCGAAATCCGCTGTTCCATGGGTTTCAGTACTTTCGCCCTCCGGGTAACAAGTTCAGACCTCATTTTTCGTATCGCTTTTCGGGACAGCTTCTCTCCGGATTCCGCGTTCCCGATATCTTTTTGTTCAGACTTAATATGCACCACTTCATCTTTCCACCCGCCCTTTTCAATAAATTCCTGGTAGGTTCCCTCAAAAACAGCAACTCTCTCATCCTGAAAAACAATAAGCCGCTTTGCAAGGGCATGGAGGAACATTTCATTATGGGTTACCATAATAACGACACCGTCAAAACTGTCAATTGCCGCAAGAAGTGAATCGGCTGATTCCATATCCAGATGGTTTGACGGTTCATCTAAAAGGAGCAGGTTAACCGGTGTTACAAGAAGCTTCCCAAGCATGACCCTGCTTTTTTCCCCGCCTGAAAGCACGCTTATTTTCTTTAACGCCGCATCTCCCGAAAACATCATGGCACCGCATATATTTCTGGATATCTGCCTGTCCACATCCGGATGGGTATAGAGGATTTCTTCCTCTACAGTTCTCGAATCAACCAGCCTGCTGATATTGGTCTGTTCGAACACCCCTTTTGTTATACCGGGATGACAGGTAATTGTGCCGCTTTCAGGTGTTAATGTCTGACTTAAAAGTTTGAGAAGCGTTGTCTTGCCTTTTCCATTTTGGCCCACCACACAAACGCGGTCATTATCATGGAGAACAAAACTCAACTTCCGGATAAGAGGGTCTCCCGGATTATATGAAAAGCAAACATTTTCCACATTCATCACATTTTTTGAGTGAAAGGGTTTGCTTCGAAAAGAAAAATCAAGTTCGCCGAGGGTTTCCAGTTTTTCCTTTTTTGCCAGTTTTGCCAGGGTTTTTACACGTGACTGCACCATATTGGCAAGCCTTGCTTTTGCCCGGAACCGGCTGATGAACAGCCCAATCTCTTTCCTGCGCTTTTCATCATTTATTCGTGTTTTCTCATATACCTCTTCATCCTGTGCAATCTGGGCATAATATTTCTCCGTATTTCCCTCTATTTTTCGAACTTTGCATCGGTGAATCCCCACAATATGAGTGGCAACCGTATCCATAAAACTTCTGTCATGGGTCACAAGGATCAACTCGTGGGGCCAGTTGACTAAAAAGCGTTCAACCCAGCGAATTGAAGTAATATCCAGATAGTTAGTCGGCTCATCCAAAAGCAGAAGATCCGGTTCGGAAACAAGGGCCTTGGCCAGATTTAATCGCACCTGGTATCCGCCGGAGAACTCTCCCGGATGCCGGTGAATATCTTTCCCGGAAAACCCGAGACCGGCAAGAATTTTTTCCACTTTCCAGAAGTGATCTTTTTCATCTTCCGGAAGACCGGTCATTCCTTCTTCTAATACCGTATCTTCAGTAAAATTCAGGTGCTGCCGTACATAGCGAATGCGGTAACCGGAAGGGGCTGAGATAATCCCGCCATCAGCCTTTTCATCTCCAATGACAAGCCGCAACAATGTGGTTTTTCCATGACCGTTTCGCCCGACCAGCCCGACCCGCTCTCTATTGTTAATTCGAAAACTGATATTTTCAAATAAAGCCTGACTGCCATAGGATTTTTTCAGATTCTCAATACTGATCATACACAATCTACCGCTTCAGAGGTTGATAAAGTAATTTAAGGATTCATGTAACGAAACGAAAAAGGAGATGGAATAAACTGAATGTATAATTAAACTCAGGGAACGCAAAGATTCACATAGAAAAAAATGTTATTGTTTTTGCCTCTGCGTTCTTTGCGTTAAAATTCGGCAGCGTTTTAACCCGGACGGGGATTAAAGTTCTTCTCTCTTTTTTCATACTTTTTTAAACCGGTTTTTTCCCACTGGTAATATAGGCATACGCACTGTGGTTATGGATTGACTCAAAATTTTCGACACTGACTGAATACCAGGTGATATTATCGTCCCCCATCATTTTCTCGGCCACATCCCTGACAATGTCTTCTACAAATTTCGGGTTTTCATACCCTCTTTCCGTTACGTTCTTCTCATCAGCCCGTTTTAATACGGAATAGACATCACAGGAGGCAGACCCCTCCACAAGTGCTATCAAGTCTTCAAGCCATACAAATTTTTTAAACCTCACGCTGAGCCGGACCTCACCGCGCTGATTATGTGCACCACCTTCACTTATTTCCTTTGAACAGGGGCATACAGAAGAAATCGGGACAAACACTTCGGAGACAAGATCAATACTGCCGTCGGCCCGGCTGTTTCCAACCAGCCTGCAGGTGTAATCCATAAGTCCAGGGGCCCCTGTGACCGGTGCTTTTTTTTCAATGAAATAGGGAAACATCACTTCCATGTGAGCAGATGCGGCATTTAAATCATTTTTCATCTGCTCAAGAATAACAGAAAATGATTTCAAAGAGACCTCCAGTCTGAACATGTGCAGCATCTCAACAAAACGGCTCATGTGGGTCCCTTTGGTTTCATGGGGCAAGTCAACATACATGTTTATTGATGCCACCGTTTCCTGGACACTGTTTTTCTTGTCAAGGACCTTTATGGGATACCGGATGCTTTTGATTCCTACTTTATCAATAGCTATGTTTCGATCATCTTTCTGGTTCTGAATATCCTTCATTATGTCAACATATAATCAAGCTTAACATGGTGCATTGCCCTGAAAATGTTTCCTTTAATATTCCGGTTGCTCCTGTATAACTCATTCAATATTATTTTTATTTCAGCCCTTTTTGAAACGTTTGCGCTCGGGCACGGATTTTCCCCGACCGGAAAGCCCATATTTTTTGCAAAACGTTTTATTACACTTTCATCCACAAAAGCAAGGGGCCTTATTACCGTAAAATCCCCCTGAAAAAATTCCTGAACAGGTGACATGGTACTGATCTCACCCGCATAACACATATTTATAAACAGTGTTTCAATAATGTCATCTTTATTGTGCCCGAGGGCCAGTTTCTTGCATCCAAGTTCATCCGCTATTTCAAAAAGTCTTTTTCTTCGAAGCCTGGAACATAAAAAACAGGGATTTTCCCTGTTTTCTGAACTGTGGGCCACAATACCGTTATCCGTATGATCCACAATGAGTTTGTAACCTTCTTTTTCACAGTATGCTTTAAGCTGAGTGCTGAATCCGCCTTCAAATCCGGGATCAATATGGATGGCAATCAACTCATAATTTATTGGAATTCTTCGCAGGCGCTCGTTTAAAATCCAGAGCAGGGTCAGACTGTCTTTGCCACCGGAAAGGCCGACAGCAATTTTTTCACCATCTGAAATCATATCATAACGGTGAAGCGCCTTGCCAACGTATTTTTTTATCGTTTTGTAAGCATAACGTGACATCAGAACATTTCAGACTTATTTCATTCATGCCATGGACAGATGTTGGAGAATAGAGAGAGCATCAAGTTCTGCTTTTACTCCGACTCTTTTTCTTCTGGCGCTGTTACTTCAGCCTCTTCTGGTGTTTCTTCAATTTCTGCTACTTGAGTTTCTTCTTCTATCTGTTCTTCAGTTTTAATCTCTACCTTAACTTTACCTGCGGCAATTTCTCTTAGTGCCACAACGATGTCTTCATTCTTTGGTGAATGCACAAGGTACTCCGAACCTTCACGGATCTGTCTCACGCGCTTTGCAACCATGTGAATCAACTCAAACCGGTTGGTTACCTTATCCAGACAATCTTCTATAGTTACTCGTGCCACAGTTTTTCCTCCATCTATAGTTATTTAGTGTCCATCCAGAAATGAGATAGTTTGCTCAATTTGTTTACAATATATCCAAAAGCTCAAATATTTTCCTTCCGCCAGGAGCATTCAATATCACTTCATCTCCCGGTCTTTTACCCAATATAGCCTTCCCAAGTGGTGACCCTGTAGAAATACTGCCTTTGGCAATATCTGATTCCTCCTGTCCCAGCAGCTGATATTGAACCTCTTCCTCTGTATCAATGTTTTCAAGCAGCACGGTTGAGCCAAACACAACCCGATCAGTAGGCAGTTTATCCGTATCGATAATATTTGCATTGGCCAGCTTGAATGCCAGTTCCCCCATCCGTCCTTCAAGAAACGACTGTCTTTCCTTGGCAGCATGAAATTCGGCATTTTCAGACAGATCGCCATGGGCACGGGCGGTTTCAATAGACTTAATATTCTGCGGGCGTTCAACTTTCTTTAAATGTTCAAGTTCCCTGCTGAGAACTTCATAACCTTCTTTTGTTATGGGTGTTCGTTCCAATACCATAAACTCCTGTTAAAAATTATTCTCAATATATTCGGCAACGAGATCACCGATTTCACTGGTTGAATGCCCCATCTTACCCGCACCCACATCCTTAATATCCTCACGGAGTACTTTCATTACCGCTTTTTCTATCCAGCCGGCAGCCAGATTTTCACCCAGTGTCTGAAGCATAAGCTGGGCAGCCATTATGGCCGCAACAGGATTTATTACCTGTTTACCGGTATATTTGGGGGCAGACCCGCCAATGGGTTCAAACATGGAAATGCCTTCCGGATTAATGTTTCCACCGGCGGCGATTCCCATTCCACCCTGAATCATTGCACCAAGATCGGTTATGATATCACCGAACATATTGTCAGTAACAATAACATCAAACCATTCCGGATTTTTTACCATCCACATACAGATGGCATCAACATGAGCATAATCTGCCTCAATATCAGGATATTCTTCTGCAACCGCGTAAAAGGCTCTCTCCCATAAATCAAATGCATAGGTAAGTACATTTGTCTTTCCGCAAAGTGTCAGTTTTTTTGCTTTGTTTCGTTTCCGACAGCATTCAAAGGCAAACCGTATGCACCGTTCCACACCTTTCCGGGTATTTATGGACTCCTGTATGGCCACTTCATCGGGTGTCCCGCGTTTCAAACATCCTCCGGCACCGGTATAAAGCCCCTCCGTATTCTCACGCACGACAACAAAATCAATATCATCGGGCCCTTTATCCATAATCGGGGTTTTTACCCCTTCATACAGTTTGACCGGTCTCAAATTAATGTACTGATCCATATTAAATCGCAGGTTTAACAGTATCCCTTTTTCCAGAATACCGGGTTTTACATCCGGGTGACCGATGGCCCCCAAAAAAATTGCATCGGCTTCCGCCAGTTTTTCTTCAATTCCGTCAGGGAGGATCTCTCCAGTAGCAAGATAATGTTCACCGCCAATCGTGTATTTAGAAAACTGAAATTGAATGTCACCCTTTTTTGCTACCGTTTCAAGGACTTTTATCCCTTCATCAACCACTTCCGGCCCTGTGCCGTCACCTGGTATCACTGCTATGTTGTATTCTTCAGCCATTTAACAATTCTCCTGACCATATAAAATTATAATCGGATTAGTAGATCAGATTTATTTTAAAAGGTCAATATAATTAAAAATATCCCAGGATTGAAGTCCCGGCGCTGACCTTGTCCCCGACAGACCCCTTTATCTGCGTATCAACCGGCATATAAACATCCAGGCGTGATCCAAAACATATCATCCCTAAACGCTGGCCCTGTTTTACAGTGTCTCCCTCCTGAACCCTGCAGATGATTCGCCTTGCAATGAGCCCTGCAATCTGAACGGTACAGATTTTCCGGCCATCAGGAGTCTCAAGAAAAATCGCGTTACGCTCGTTCTCTTCCGAGGCCTTATCCCAGCTGGCGTTTAAAAATTTTCCGGGATAATAGGTAACTTTTTTAATTGTGCCGGCGCAGGGCATTCTGTTCACATGCACATTGAATACGGTCATGAAAACACTGATTTTCATGCAGTCCCCTTCATAATACCTACTGTCATTCACCTCGCCCGCAAAAACAATCTCTCCATCAGCCGGAGAAATAACGGCGTCATCATCTTTTGGGACAACCCGATCCGGGTCCCTGAAGAAGAAACAGATAAAAAAAGTAATCAACAAACATAGGAATGCAAGCACCTTGAAGCCGATCAGTGCTAATATGGCTGTTGTAAAAGCAGCTGCAAATATAAATGGATAACCGGGTTTCGCAATAGGAAACGCCACCTGACCGGGGGTATCTGACCATGAAAATTTACTCATTTTTTAAACCGGATTTTTTCTTGTTATAGTTGATATAATTGCCTGTTTTCAATCTAAAACCTTTACCAGAATGCAATGGAGGTGTCAACGATCCCTCTAAATCATGGCAATTCCGCATCACTCTTACGAATATACGTGGGTTGAAACCCGGCGACATCGTCTGTATCATTATTACAGAATCGCTTCAAGGCCAGGTGTGCCACAGCAGCAGCCCGTATGGTATTTTGACAGGAATCTGCAAAATGGGCAAGCCCGCCCATTTCATCAACAATGACTTTTTTGTAAACCAGAGCGCCATCGCCGACAAACATGCATTTTTCTTTTATGCCAAAAGGTGTTATCCCCGGGGCAAGGATTCTTTCGCCTGTCACTTTTTTTAATTCACCATCTTCAAATCTGTATTGGGAATAATAAACCTCCCTTCTGCGCGCATCTAAAAGAGGGCAGACAAGATATGAAGAAAAAGGAAATTGAAAAGCGAGCGCGTCCAGGGTTGAAACACCGACCAGAGGTTTACCCGTTGCAGCGGCAAACCCTTTCACGGCACTGATCCCTATTCGCAGGCCTGTAAAACTTCCAGGCCCCCTGGCAACTGCAAACCCGTCAATATCAGAAACAGTAAGACCGCTCATTTTGACCGCCGATTCAACCATTCCCATCAGGTGCGTTGAATGCGTCCGGCCGTTTGCCAGAGTCAGTTCAGCCAGAAGGGTTGAATTTTCAACGATAGCAACACTGCAGCTTCGTGTTGCCGTATCCACAGCGAGTATTTTCATTAATCCATAATTTGCAGGGGCAAACCCGTGTGTTCGCCCGGGTGGTTATCCTGATAAGGACATTATTTTGTATACACAAACATCAAGGTAGAACGACCAGGTCAGACACACGGGTCTGCCCCTGCGAATTATTTTTTTATCTTCTTCCGTGCCTTCTTTTTCTTCGCTTTTGGTTTATCCCAGTTCTCTATGGCAATTGAAAGAACTTCATCAAAATTACTCACAGGAATAAATTTTATTTTTCTCTTTATATTCGCTGGGATTTCAATCATATCATTTTTATTTTTCTCCGGAAACAGGATTGTTTTTATCCCCCCCCGTAAAGCGCCCAGCGCCTTTTCTTTTAATCCCCCAATCGGCAGGACACGTCCCCTGAGAGTAATTTCCCCGGTCATTGCCACATCTTTTTCCACAGCCTTGCCTGTCATAACGGATATAAGTGCCGTGGCCATTGCGGTGCCGGCCGATGGGCCGTCTTTAGGGATGGCGCCTGCGGGCACATGAATGTGAACATCCATATTTTCAAAAAAATTTTCCTTTAACCCCATGGATTTGATATTTGCCCGTGCATAACTGAGAGCTGCGCGCGCAGATTCCTGCATGATATCACCCAGCTGTCCGGTTAAAATCAAATCCCCTTTGCCGGGCAATAACGATGCCTCCACATACAGGACTTCCCCTCCACTCTGGGTCCAGGCAAGGCCGGTTGACAAGCCAACCTGACTGTTTTCCTGGTCCATTTCAGTAAGATACCTGGGAGGGCCCAGATACTTTTGCAGGTTTGTTCGTGTAATCCTGAAGGGGCCTTTTTCCCCTTCCGCAATTTTCCGGGCAGCTTTCCTGCATACGGAACCAAACTCACGTTCAAGGTTTCTGACACCCGCTTCACATGTATATTCCGTAATTATTTGATGCATGGCGCCGTCACTCATGGGAAGTGTTTTTTGGGATTTCAGGCCGTTCTCCTTGATCTGACGAGGCAGGAGATGCCTTTTCGCGATGATCTTCTTCTCCTCTTCCGTATAGCCGGCAATATGGATCACCTCCATCCTGTCAAGAAGCGCGGACGGTATGGAATCGGTCAGATTTGCCGTAAGAATAAACATGACTTTGGAAAGATCAAAAGGAATATTCAGATAATGATCACTGAACGCCGCATTCTGTTCCGGGTCGAGGGCTTCCAGAAGAGCCGAGGACGGATCACCCCGGAAATCTGCCCCGATCTTGTCAATCTCATCCATCATAAACACCGGATTATTTGTACCGCACTGTTTTAACCCCTGGATAATACGTCCCGGAAGCGCACCGATATAGGTTCGACGATGCCCCCTGATCTCTGCCTCATCGCGGATTCCACCCAATGAGTTCCTGACAAATTTGCGTTTCATGGCGCGGGCAATCGCCTGGCCCAAAGACGTTTTCCCAACGCCGGGAGGACCCACAAAACACAAAATCGAACCTTTCATTTTCGGATTAAGTTTACGGACACTCAGGTACTCGAGTATGCGATCCTTTACTTTTTCAAGACCATAATGTTCCTTGTTCAGCACTTTTTTTGCATTTGCAATAGCGATCACATCTTTGGTTGATTTGCTCCAGGGCATTTCAACCAGCCAGTCGAGATAGGTGCGGACAATTGAGGCTTCTGAAGAGTCCGAATGCATCTGTTCCAAGCGCTTTAACTGCTTTTTGGCCTCACCATCCGCTTCTTTTGACATCTTTGCGCGTTTGATTTTTTTTGTATATTCCTTAATCTCCTGACTTCTTTCATCCTGCTCGCCAAGCTCTTTATGAATAGCCCTTACCTGTTCCCTTAAATAATAATCCCGCTGACTCTTTGAAATTTCATCCCTGACACTTGACTGGATTTTGGCCTGCATTGCCGAAAGATCAAGCTCCTTTGAAAGCATTTCATTCACTTTTTCCAGGCGCTCTTTTGGATCTGCCATTTCCAGCAGCTTCTGTGCATCTTCAATTTTTAACTTCAGATTTGACACCACCAGATTGGCAAGTTTGCCGGGATCTTCAATATTGCCCAGAATCGTGTTTATATCACCGACCATTTCACCCCGGAGGGCCAGAATCTTCTCGCACTGCTCACGGACATTGCGCATCATGGCCTCAACTTCCACACCGGCATCAGCTATAGATTCATCGTTAATCAACTCAATTTTCACACGATATGAATTTCTTTTTCTCACATATTTGACAATTTTTGCCTTGGCCACACCCTGAACAAGAGCCTTGAGACGACCGTCAGGAAGCTTGAGCATTCGAAGAATTTTGCTGACAGTTCCGATAGTGAAAATCTCATCCGGATCAGGAGATTCATTTGTCGGGTCTTTTTGGGCGACCAGAAACATGAACCTGTCCTTTTCAATGGCTTCTTCCACAGCCTGGACGGATTTTTCACGCCCGACAAATAACGGCAGAAGCATATCGGTAAATATCACCACATCCCGTACCGGAAGCATTGGAAGAACAATCGGTATATTGCTAAAATCTTCATCTTCCTTAATAATATTTATTATATCGTCATTGTCAGTCTCAGCCATTTTATCTCCTGTTCTGTGAAAAATTCTTTATCTGTGGTAATATAATGACAAATTCTCTTTTTACAACATCAAACTTGATTTTTTTTTGTATCCTGCTTAATACTGTAATGTGAAAACTGAAACACTGTTAATAACCTGATTTATTTTTTGCTGAACTTCTTAACTGGCAAGGTATTTTCGCATGCCCCCCTATCTGATTGAAATATATGTATCAATTTTCGGCCTGTTTATAGGCAGTTTTTTAAATGTTTGTATTCACAGACTTCCTGTGTCAGCATCAATTGTGCATCCCCGATCCATGTGCCCCAGTTGTGGCAGCATGATACGCTTTTATGACAATATTCCTGTTATCAGCTATCTGTTTCTCAAGGGCCGATGCCGGCACTGCAGTGCTGCGATCTCCCTTCGCTATCCCCTGGTTGAAATCATCAGCGCCCTTTTTGCGTTTTGTGTATATTTGAAATACGGGCCCACCTGGGAAGGATTCATATACTACACCTTTATTGCATCACTGATTGTGGTTATATTTATTGATCTTGATCACCAGATAATACCGGATGTCATTACACTCCCCGGTATCCCCCTCTTCTTTTTTGCAACCTTTTTCATGTCACGCATGACTTTCATGGACTCTCTTCTGGGTATACTTGCAGGGGGAGGGAGCCTGTTTCTTATTTCATGGATTTATGAACTTGTCAGAAAAAAAACCGGCATGGGAGGCGGTGACATAAAACTTCTGGCAATGATCGGGGCACTGACCGGCTGGAAGGGTGTCGTCTTTACAATATATGTTGCCTCGGCTGTGGGCACACTCGTCGGCATATCGGCCATGCTTTACAGGAATAAAGATATGCAGTTGAAAATTCCATTCGGCCCGTTTCTTTCACTGGGCGTAATCACATACATTTTTTTCGGATCTGAAATTATCAACTGGTACTTCAAAATAACAGGATAGGCGATTCCGCAACTCAATATGAGCTGTTTAGTTTTTATTTTGTCGCCTTTTTGTACTCCCTGGTCTTTTTGCCGATGATATCCGGAAGGCCCGGATTATCCAGGTTTTCTTCTATCATCCGTTCAAAAGCACTCCCTATAACCACTCCGTCTGCCACAGATGCCACGGCAGCCACATCTTCAGCAGTAGAAATACCAAAGCCGACACAAATGGGTACCTGGGTGACCGAGCGGAGGGATTCCGTATTGGTACCAATCTCTTTTGTATCCAGACCGTCACTTCCGGTTACACCGGTTTTAGAAACAAGATACAAAAATCCGGAAGCTGATTCTGCGATCTTTGCCATTCTTTCCACCGGAGTGGTGGGTGCGAACAAACGGATTAACGGCAAATCTTTTGACAGCTCACATGATGTCATCTCATCAGATTCTTCCGGCGGAAGATCAACCACAAGCACGCCGTCAGCACCGGCAGTTACAGCATCCCGGTAAAAAGGTTCTATCCCGTATGCATGGATGGGATTGTAATAACTGAAAAGAATGATCGGGATAGAAAAATGTTCCCGGATGGTCTGTGCCATTTCAAGGACATCCTTAAGATTTACCCCCTGTTCAAGCGCCCTGGCAGAAGATCTCTGTATTACAGGGCCGTCTGCCGTAGGATCGGAAAACGGGACGCCCAGTTCCAGAATATCCATGCCTGCTTCACACATGGACGTTATAATTTTCAAAGAATCGGGTATATTTGGATCACCGGCGGTTACAAATCCCACCAGTGCCTTTTCACCTTTTAGTTTCAGATCCTCAAACGTTTTATCAATACGATTCATATTCTATACAACTCCTCATATGTTTAATTCTGAAAAAACAATATCAAGGTCCTTGTCTCCCCTGCCGGAAAGATTCACAAGAATAATTTTTTCTTTCGAACTTTTTTGGGCCTCCACCATGGCACATGCCATTGCATGCGAGCTTTCCAGTGCGGGGATGATGCCTTCCAGGGAGCACAGGGTCTGAAATGCTTCCAATGCCTGCGTATCTTCAACAGAAACATAGCGGGCTCTTTTGCATTCCTTTAATAATGCATGTTCCGGACCTACCCCGGGATAATCCAGGCCGGCTGAAATGGAATGTGCCTCCTTGATCTGGCCGTATTCATCCTGAAGCACATAGGATTTTGAACCATGCAGCACCCCGATTGAACCATGCCCCAGTGTGGCTGCATGCTTTCCGGTTTCTATCCCTTTTCCTGCTGCTTCCACGCCAACCATTTCAACCGCATCATCGGCAAAGGCATTAAAAAGCCCCATGGCATTGCTGCCACCACCCACACAGGCGATCAGCATATCCGGAAGCCGGCCTGCCTCTTCCATAATCTGCTCCCTGGCCTCTATACCAATAATCTTTTGAAAATCACGCACCATCATGGGATAGGGATGGGGCCCGGCAACAGAGCCGATCACATAAAACGTATCTCGTACTTCACCCACCCAGTAGCGCATGGCCTCATTCATCGCATCCTTGAGAGTGCCGGTACCGGATTCAACAGGAATCACTTCCGCCCCGAGAAGTTTCATTCGTTTCACATTGGGTGCCTGTCGTTGAATATCCTCAACTCCCATAAAAATCTTACATTCCATTCCAAAAAGAGCGGCGGTTGTGGCCGTTGCAACACCATGCTGACCGGCACCGGTTTCAGCAATAAGTTTGTTCTTTCCCATCCAGCTGGCCAGAAGGGTCTGGCCCAGGGTGTTGTTAATTTTATGCGCGCCGGTATGGGTCAGATCTTCTCGTTTGAGATAGATCGACGCGCCCCCAATATGGTCACTCAACCGTTTTGCGTAAAAAAGCGGCGTGGGGCGGCCCACGTATTTTTTCAGCAAACTGTTTAATTCTTCCTTGAAACCCGGGTCCGATGAAAATCTGGTATAGGCTGCTTCCAGTTCCAGTATGGCCGGCATGAGTGTTTCCGCTATATACCTGCCGCCAAACGGTCCAAAATGGCCCCTTGAATCAGGATATATTCCCGATACAAATTGATTATAATCCTGATTTGTATTCACTAAAAAATCCTCCTCAGTTTTTTCCTGTCTGCTTTTAATGGTTTGCCTGCCTGTGATACTGCATCCACAAATGATTTTACTTTGCCAGGGTCCTTTCGTCCCGGACTTTTTTCTACACAGGAACTGATATCCACAGCATCCGGCATGCAGGATGCGATTGCTTCCCTGATATTTTCAGGAGAAAGGCCGCCGGCAAGCACCAGTGGACATTTGTCATTCACGTTGCCTGCTTCTTTCCAGTTCCATGTCATTGCATTTCCCCCCGGAAGCATCCCTTTCGCGCATTCCACCAAATAGGCCGAGGCATCGTATTGCGGTGCTTCCTCAAATGACGGCTTTCCACCGGAAAACAGGGCTTTGATCACAATTAAGTCTTCACCGGAAAGCCGTTTAACCAGTTCAGGCAATTCCTGACCGTGAAGCTGCACGGCATTTA